>DATLST010000202.1:0-7099 GCA_035534055.1 Candidatus Acidiferrales bacterium
CCACGCCTTCGAAGTAAGCGCCGTGGATTACATCCTGAAGCCGTTTGACAAGACGCGCATCGCCAAAGCCATCCAGCGCGTCAAAAAAATGGTCGAAGCCAAAACGTCGTCCGTGGACCGGCTCGAAACGCTCGTCGACCAGCTCGGAGCCGGCGCGCCGAAATCGAGACCTTCTCATCCCATCAAGCTGCTGGTGAAATCGCAGGCGCGGCTGATCCTGATCGATGCCGAGGACATGATCTATGCCTCGATCGAGGACGGTACCATCACCATCCATGCCCGCGACGCCGAGGGCGTCTCGAACTATCGCACCATCGATGAACTGGCCGAATCGCTCGATCAGGACGTGTTCTGGCGTCCACACCGCTCCTACCTCGTCAACATCAATCACATTAAGGAAGTGGTGCCGTGGTTCAAATCGAGCTACATGCTCAAGATGAACGATAAGCGCGCCAGCGAAGTTCCCGTCTCGCGCGCCCAGACCAAGCGCCTGCGCGAGCTGCTGAAGCTGTAGCGCTGGCTCTTTGCTTTTTCGCATTAGGGCGCCTGCCATCAAGCCGTTGCTTTTGCGCGTGGATCGCCTGAGAATTCCCTCCATGGATTTTTCCTTCACCTCCGATCAAATCCTCGTTCGCGACACGGTTCGCCAGTTCATGGAGATGGAAATGCGCCCGCGCGTGCGCGAATACGAACGCGCCGAAAAATTCCCCGCGGATGAAATCCGCCGGCTCGGCGAGCTGGGCTGCTGCGGCATGCTCATCCCGGATGAGTGGGGCGGCGCGCACACCGATACGATCAGCTATGCCCTGATGCTTGAGGAAGTCGCGCGTATCGACGCCTCGACGGCTGTCACGCTTAGCGTGACGAACTCCGTCGTTGCCGTCCCGCTCTGGAAGCACGGTACTGAAGCGCAGAAGAAGAGGTATTTGCCTCGGCTCGCGCGTGGAGAGATTCTTGGCGGCTTCTGCCTCACCGAGCCGCAGGCGGGTTCCGACGCCGGCGGCATTCAGTCCCGTGCCTCGCGCGATGGCGCGGACTACGCGCTCAATGGCACGAAAAGCTGGGTTACCAATGGGGGCGTCGCGGGCGTGTATCTCGTTTTCGCGAAGACCGATCCTGCCGCTGGCCCTCGCGGCATCACCGCCTTCCTTGTGGAGCCGTCGTTTCCCGGCTTTCGACTCACCCGCTATGAAGACAAGATGGGCTTGCGCCTTTCGCGCTCCGCCGAAATTGTTTTCGAAAACTGCCGCGTGCCCGGTGAGAATCGCCTGGGAGCCGAAGGCCAGGGCCTGAAGATCGCGCTCGAATCGCTCGATGGAGGCCGCGTCGGCATCGCCGCGCAAGCCGTGGGGCTGGCCCAGGGAGCGATGGAATCCGCCATGCGCTATGCCAGGGAGCGCCGGGCCTTCGGCAAGCCCATCGCCGAGCAGCAGGCTATCCAGTTCATGCTCGCGGACATGGCCACGGAGATTGAGGCCGCTCGCTGCCTGACGCACTACGCGGCTTTCCTGCGCGACGTTGAATCGCGCGCGGAGAATGCGAACCACGGCAGCCGCCTCGGTTCGCACGCCTCGCGCGCCAAGCTCTATGCCAGCGAAATGGCCAACCGCGTGGCCTACAAGGCTGTGCAGATTCATGGCAGCGCCGGCTACTCACGCGAGACCGATGTCGAGCGTTTCTATCGCGACGCGCGCGTCCTCACCATCTACGAAGGCACCAGCGAGATGCAGCGTACCGTCATTGCCCGCGATCTGCTGCGCGCAGGCCGCGACTGATTGCCTTGCGGGCTGCTCCCTGTCGGACACTCGTCCGTTCCGAGATGATGATTCCGTTCGCGGACGGCGCGGGTTTTTGTGCCGCCTGTGAGATAATCTCGCGCGGGGGAAATGCACGATGAACACCGAGGAACGCTCGGCGCTTGTCAATGAATTTCGAGCATCTGGACAGTCCTTTCTTGCCGGTACGTCCGGCCTGACGGACGCACAGGGGAAGTTCAAGCCCGCGCCGGACCGGTGGTCGATTGAGGAGTGCGTGGAGCATCTTGCTGTGGTGGAGAAGTGGATTCTCTACCGGATTAGCGAGGATTACACGCCGTCTGACCGGGTCGAGCGGCCCGATCGCCAGGCGGAATTGCGTCAATTCGGTGCCAGCCGCGCCAGCAAGAGGCAGGCGCCCGAGCGCGTACGTCCCACCGGGCAGTTCGGCTCGCTGGCCAAAGCCCTCGATCAATTCGCCGCGAGCCGCGAGCAGACGATCGCATATCTCAGCGCCTGCCAAAACGATCTGAATGCGGGAACCGTGGTGCATCCGACCCTCGGTCCAATGACCTGCCACGAATACGTCATTTTCATGACGGGCCACACCCTGCGCCATCTGGATCAGATTCGCGAAATTCAGGCTAGCCCCGGTTTCCCCGCGTAATTGTTCCTCTCCAGCCTGCGCCGATCTCCGGCATCGCCGCGCCAGCGAATGTGTTAGCATCGGAATCTCGATTTTCCCATTTCACCTTTTGCGGAGACATTCCAGAGCGTGCCCAATCGCAAACGAGTCCTCAGCGGCATGCGGCCCACCGGCCGCCTTCATCTCGGCCATTATTTCGGCGCTCTCTCCAATTGGCTCAAGCTTCAGGAAGAATACGACTGTTTTTTCTTTGTGGCCGACTGGCACGCACTCACCACGCATTACGAGGACACTTCCTCGGTCGCGGAGAATACCCTGCAGATTGCCACCGATTGGCTCTCGGTAGGCCTCGATCCCGCAAAATCCACGCTATTCATTCAATCGAGCGTTCTCGAACACGCGGAGCTGCACCTGCTGCTGTCGATGATTACGCCGTTGAGCTGGCTTGAGCGCGTCCCCACATATAAGGAGCAGATCGAAAACCTCAAGGATCGCGACCTCGGCACCTACGGCTTTCTCGGCTATCCGCTGCTGCAATCCGCCGATATCGTCATGTATGGCGATCCCAAGCATGACCTGTTGGTTCCCGTGGGCGAGGATCAGGTGCCCCACGTCGAACTGACTCGCGAAGTGGTCCGCCGGTTTAATGCGCATTTCGGGTTTGAAGTGAAGAAAGAGTTGTTCAGCGATCAGCACAAGGACCGATTGCGCGAACTCAAGAGCATCGTGCCCTTCCCGCCGTTTCTGGACGCCCCCCCAGTTGCCGGTGAAGAGACGTTGGCCCGAAATCCATGGATTTTTAAATGGCGAGCTGGTCAGATTGGGTTTGTGAATTTCCTCACGGAAGTAGGGAAAAAGAATGAGAAGTTTTTCCGCATGCAGGCGGTCCTGCGCGAGCCGAATTACCTGCTCACCGAGACCCCGCGCCTGCCCGGCACCGATGGTCGCCGCATGGCGAAAAGTTACGGCAACGCCGTCTGGCTCTCCGATTCGCCCGATGAGATTCGCACCAAGGTCCGCAACATGATGACGGACCCGCAGCGCCAGCGCCGCACCGATCCCGGCCGCCCCGAGGTTTGTCCCGTCTTTGCCTGGCACAAGTTGTTTTCGCCGCCCGACGTCATCGCCTGGTCGGATCAGGGATGCCGCTCGGCTGGAATCGGCTGCGTCGAATGCAAGATGGCCATGGCCGAAAACCTGGTCAAATGGATCGAGCCCATTCAGGCACGCCGCAGGGAATTGGAGGCCCGTCCGCAGCAGGTTTGGGATATCCTCGACGCAGGTAGCAAGAAGGCTCAATCCACCGCGCGGCGCACCATGAAGCGCGTCCGCAACGCGATTTTCAAATGGGACGATGCGCGCAAACTCACAACCGCACCGTGACTTCTCCGGCGTGGGATGCAAAGCTCTACGACGAAAAGCATGCCTTTGTCTGGCAAAGGGCAAAAGGACTCCTGGAATTATTAGCGCCCAAGCCGGGTGAGCGCATTCTGGATCTGGGATGCGGCACCGGACACCTGACGGCCGAAATCGCCTCCCGCGGAGCGGACGTTTCTGGAATCGACCGATCGCCTGAAATGATCGCCGCGGCGAAGAAGCAATACCCGCACTTGAAGTTCGAAGTTGCCGATGCGCGGGAACTGGCCTTCGGCCGGCAATTTGACGCCGTGTTCTCCAACGCCGCGCTCCATTGGATTCTCGAGCCTGCAAGAGTGATACGCGGAGCGGCAAGAGCGCTGAAGCCCAACGGTCGGTTCGTGGCGGAGTTCGGCGGCAAAGGAAATATTCGGCGTTTGATCGAGTCCGTCACACGGGCATGGAAAGCGTTCGACATCGAGAGCAGGCCCGAGGACTATCCCTGGTATTACCCGAGCGTGAGCGAATACTCCGCGATATTGGAGGAGCACGGCCTGGAAGTTCGGGAAGTCATGCTGTTCGACCGGCCCATTCGCCTGGAGGATGGAGAGAAGGGTCTGGAAATCTGGATGCGCATGTTCTGGAACAACGCTTTGAACCGGGTGCCTCCTGAACGGCAGGAAGAGTTTCTGCGCGAAATCGAGAGACAGGCGCGCAAGGATCTGTACAACAACGGAATGTGGGAGATCGATTACCGGCGGTTGCGGATACTGGCGCGGAAGCCGCAAGCAGGGTCTCCCGGATGACGATTCCGGTACGCCGCATTTTGTTTTCGAAATCCTCGGAGACGGGTAACATAGGCTGAGATGGCGTCGCCTTATCGCATCAATTTACCGGCCTACGAAGGCCCGCTCGATCTCCTGCTGGATCTCATTCGCAAGCAGGAAATGGACGTTCACAATATTCCCATCGCCAAAATCACCGAGCAGTATCTCGACTACATTCATCAGCTCGAAAAGCTCGATATCGACGTTTCCTCCGACTTTATCTATATGGCTGCAACGCTGATCCACATCAAGTCGAAGATGCTCCTGCCGCCCGACCCACTCGCCGGGCCCGAAGAGCGGCAAGATCCTCGCGACGAGCTGGTCCACCGTCTGCTCGAGCACGAAAAATTCAAGAATGCGGCGCAGCTTCTCTATCAGAAGCAGCAGATCGAGGACCACGTCTGGTCGCACCCGGATCGCACGCTCTATACCGGCGACGCGGTAGAAGGCGAACTCGCCGTTTCGCTGGTCGATCTGGTCAAGACGTTCCAGCAGATTCTCGAGCGCCGCAAGGAAGTCACGAAATTTCAGCTGCACCATGAAAGCGTTACGATCGCGCAGATGATGGACCGGCTCCGTCAGCTTCTCATTGCCACTGACGAAGCCGTTTCGCTCGGCGAGTTTTTCGAGTCTTGCGAGACGCGCAATGCCATGATCGTCGGGTTGCTGGCTGTCTTGGAAATGGTGCGCATGCAGGCCGTGATTCTGGTGCAGTCGCAGCTTTTCGCCGATATTGGCTTGCGGAAGCACAAAATGTTCGACGCCGTTTTTGCCGGCCCCGACGCCATGTCGAAAATCGAGGAGCAATATTTATGACACTGGAAGATTTCTCCATTGTTTTCGGATACGCCAGCCCTCGGTTGGCAAAGGGTTGGGCGTGCCCTAGACCTGCCTGGGAGCGCGGAAGAACAGTGACGATGAAGCCCACATGGCCTTTCAGGCGGCGCGCCACGTGACGAACGGAACGAAATATCTGTTGCTCTCGTCCGCCTTCACTTTCGTCGTGATGGCGCTTTTCGAACTGAATATTTCAGTCGTTCTTACCGCGGGAGGGGAATCGGGGTTTTGGGGATTTGCGTGGCCGCCCTTTGTCGGCCATCGATACGTCGTGATTTCACCGGGCCTGCGCAACGCATCTCTGTGCCTCCTTTGGATTTCCACGGCAATTCTCGTGATCGGCGCTTTGTGGTCGGTAAGCGCAAGCCTGAAATCGATATGGATAAAGCGCAAATCGGTGAAAACCTAAGGTGAGCCACTCATGACACCAGAAGAAATTCAGGCCGCGCTCGAAGCGATTATCTACGCCGCGGACGAGCCCGCAACGCTCGATCAGATCACCAGCGCCCTGGGAGTCGAGAAAATGGAAGCGCGCACCGCGCTCGATTTTCTCGTGGCCTCCTATCAGACGGACCATCGCGGCATCGAGGTCCGCAAAGTCGCGGGCGGCTGGAAGTTCTACACCAAGGCCCAGCACCACGACGCCGTCCGCAAATTCATCAAGAGCCTTCAGCCGCCGCTGCGCTTGACGATGCCTGCGCTCGAAACGCTGGCCGTCATCGCTTACAAGCAGCCCGTCACAGTGCCCGAAATCAACGAAATTCGTGGTGTCAACGTCGGCGGCGTCATCAAGACGCTTCTCGAAAAACGCCTCATCACCACCGCGGGCCGCAAGGAAGTGATCGGCCGCCCCATTTTGTATCGCACGTCCAAGCAATTCATGATGCGTTTTGGTCTGTCGGATCTGGACGAGCTTCCCAGCCTCAAGGAATTCGAGCAACTGGCGCAGGCGGCGCTCGGTTCCGACGCCGGCATCGCTCCCATCGAACCCGAGGGTGATTCTAGCTCTGCGAGTGCAGGGGAAGGCGGGGAATCCGGCACGGCAGCGGCCGCTGGAAACGCTTCTGGCGATGTTCCGTCGGAATCGCCTGCGCCGGATGAAAACGATCTCGCCGAACTGGGCGAAGATGTACCCAGGCCTTCTTCGGCGGCTGTTTTGGAATCGCCCGCTCAGCCCGAGCGCGAACAGCCGCCCGAATCGTCCGATGAATCGAAGGCTGCCTCTGCTGCTGCGGGCAATACGGAACCGTCTTAGGTCGCCACCCCATGCTCGAGCGCTTACAAAAGATTATCGCCCGTGCCGGCATCGCCTCCCGGCGGCATGCCGAAGAATTGATCGCCTCGGGCCTCGTGACCGTCAACGGCCGCGTGGTCACCGAGCTGGGATCGAAAGCCGACGAAGCGCGCGACCATATCAAAGTCTCCGGCAAGCTTCTTCATCCCGAATCCGAGCGCGTGTATCTGCTTTTTCACAAGCCGCCGGAGGTTGTCTCGACGATGAGCGACCCTGAAGGCCGCCGTTCGATCCGTGATTTTCTGCACGGTGTTTCCGAGCGCGTTTTTCCGGTGGGGCGCCTCGAATATCACGCCACGGGCCTTGTCTTGCTCACCAACGACGGAGAACTCGCGAACCGTGTTTTGCAGTCGCATCGCTTGCCGCAGACCTATCACGTCAAGCT
>DATLST010000203.1:0-2411 GCA_035534055.1 Candidatus Acidiferrales bacterium
ACCGCAATCGGCAGCCCCTCGCTTATGGACGACAATACAAACACGTCCAAGCCACTCAAAAACTCGGCGACGTTCGAGCTCGCGCCGTGAAAGGTAATGCTGCAATCCAGCTCTAACTGTTTCGACAATAATTCTAGATTTGTTCTGAGCGGCCCGTCGCCCAGAATGTGCAGTTCCGCATGCGTATTCGACTGGTGAAGTATGCGGAACGCGCGAATGAGGGTCGCCTGATCCTTCACATCCGCCAAGCGTCCTACGGTTCCGAAGCGGACTCGCGGCCATTGGGATCCGGGTTGCGCCGAAAGCGCCGCAAACCTGTTCACCGGGATTCCATTGCGGATGACATGAAACCGGTCACGGCAGCGGGTTCTCTCGGCCGCAAATTGGGCTGCGGTCTCGTCCGATACCGTTACAACCGCGTCGGTCCACGGCAGCGAAGCCCGATAGCGATTGAGACGCGAATCTTTAGCGCCCTTCGTCCCGTGGATCGTGTTGACAATGCATGGAACGCCTGCGAGTCGACCTGCGATAACGCCATAAGTGTGAACCAGCTCGTTGTGCGTGTGCAGAATAGAAACTTGGTCACGCCGAAGCTGCCGGGCCATGCTCCAGAGTGTCCGGCTCGAGAAGCCGGTCTGTTTATTGAATTGAACGACACGCAGCCCAGCTCGCTCGGCCTCGTCAAGGAGAGCCGGTTCATGCTCATAGACGGAATAAATGGTCACGCGATGCCCGGCCCCTTTTTGGGCGATCGCTAAATCCAGAGCGACCCGCTCCAACCCACCCAGCTCGAGAGATCGGACCACTTGGACGATATTCATCGCTGCGCATCAACCTTCGATAAGCCCGACATGACTCTCTTACGGTACGTAGCTGCCGGAGGCGGGAAATGCGATCAGCCAATTCACGCCCGCTTCAAAGAGCGAACGAGCGCCTAACGGCAGGTGGCTCTTGATATTGAGCATCCGTCCCCGATCGGCTGGTTTGAGAACTCGCGCGATGCGAATCAGAGCCAGGTACACGGCGACGCCCAAGACGATCGCCAATGGCACTCCCAGGAGCGCGGGAAGATGCGAGATCGTGAAGTGGACTGCGACTGCCATGACAATAGCAACAATGGCGGTTTTTGCAATGGGCAAGATTGGGAATCGAATCTCGAGCAGACGGGCAGCGGCTACCCAGAGAGCGAAGGAGAAAAACGTTTGCGTCGCTCCATTAGCCAAGGCTGCCCCAACGGCGCCATATTTTGGAATGAGCGCGAAATCAAGGCCCAGATTGAGGGCTGCCGAAACCAATCCCCAGCGGATGATCAGATCCTGGCGTTCCCAACTCGACAGGACCGCTTGGACCGGAATGAAGAAGGCCTTTGGAATGCCGAGGCATGCCGCCACTACAAGCGCCGGAACAGCCCCCGAATATTTGCTGCCGTATGTGAGCCACACGAGGGGAACGGCAATCGCGGCGAGCCCCAAATGCACCGGAAAAGAAATCAACGCCAAGTAACGCGACGACGTCTCGGCCAACCCCCGGACGCGGCTGGAATCGCGTCCGTATTGCACCATCATCGTTGCCCCGGTGGCCGTGCCAAAGACTTGCGAGAAAACGAGGAGTCTCTCAGTCATGTTGAAGGCCACCGAATAGAAGGCAACCTGCCGAATATCGGCGCAGAAGTATTTTAGAAAAACCATTTCCGAACGATCCCACACAATCAATCCAAGCAGCAGCAGGATCAAGCTCTGCCCGGAAAAAAGAAACATGCGCCTGCTCAGCGTCCGATCGAGCGGTTCGGCGGAATGCTGGCTGAAGCGATTAACCAGCGGTAGGAAGCGGACCACAAGCTCGGCAGCCCTCATCGTGAAAAGACCGATGGATATGCCGAGCAGGCCCCATCCGAAGTAGAGGCTCGAAAATACTGCTGTGACAAAAATGCCCGTTGAGACTAGGGAAGCGGGGACGTTAGCCCTGAGATCCTCAAGCGCAGTATTCGCACCCGCGGCGATCGAATTCACCATCGAGGGGAAAATACTTCCGATCATGAAGAGGCCGATAATGCGATACTGCCGTTCTGCAAAGAACCAAACTACGACCAGGCCCGCGACGGCGATCACCGCCGCGATGAGAGTCTGCAGCCGCAGCGTCCGGTAAAAGACTGTTTTCGCGACCCCGATTTGACCCCGTCCAAAATACTCACTCATGTACTTCCGAGTGGCGGCCGGAATTCCAAGACTACCCAATGTTTGCGCCACTCCCGAAATCCAATATAGGTAAAGAAAGTACCCTAGTTTTTCCGGACCAATCGCGCGCGCAATAACGATCGAAGTAAAGACCGTCAGGAACAGATTGACAAAGGTTTCAACCCCGTACCAAAAGGAGTTCCTGGTGATGGTTTTGCTGTTCATCGAATGGTTGGC
>DATLST010000204.1:0-15350 GCA_035534055.1 Candidatus Acidiferrales bacterium
GGTTCCGCGATACTGCAGGGTGCTGGCGCGCGCCCTGAACGATAGCTCTTGGGCGCGGCCGAACATGTTCGAGCGCGAGATTTCGAAGATTCCGCGTGGACTTGCGCCGATGGTGGTTCCGTTGGGGTTTGTGCTGCCTCCGGCAAGCCGCTGCACCTCGAATCCGAAGCCGTAGCCAATTGTGTAGCGGCTGCCTTCTTCCGTATCGACCACCACCACCTTTTCGGGATCCGTTCCGTTCGGATTCTGCGGCGCGATCTGCACGCGGTTGAAGACGCCCAGATTGTAGAGCCGGCGCTGCGTTTCCACCACATCCCCTTCCCGCAGCGGTCCCCCCGCATGAATGGTCACCTCGCGGGCGATGAGTCCTGGGCGGGTGTATTGGTAGCCTGTCAGCAGTACCTTCGACACTTCAATCCTGGGGCCTTCTGAGATTTGGTAAACCAAACGAACCTGGTTCGGAGCGGGTCCAGGCAAGACCTGATATTGGAAACGCGCCTCGGGAAACCCATCGTTGTAATAGCTCGCCAGAATGTTATTGCGGTCGCTTCCGATACCCGCTTCCGAATAGGGCTGCCCGGGAGTCGATCCCGTAACGCCCAGAAGGTCATTGGTGCTCAGGGCGTGATTTCCCTCAATCCGCAGCTCGGAAACGCGCGTTTGCGGCCCTTCCACAATGTGGAGCGATACGAAAAGGTTATTCCTTTTGCCGCGATAATTGTCGTCCACGGTCGAAGTAACCTGAATATCGCGAAAACCGTTCGAGAGGTACAGCGCATGGAGCGAATCGATGTCGGCGCGAAGGAGTTGCTGGCTGAAGCGCCCCCTCGATGCGAAAGAAGCCGGCTGAAGCTGCAGCCGGCGCGAAAGCAAATCACCGCTGAAATATTTGTTGCCCTCGAAGGTAACGCCGGCCAGTCGAAAGCGGTCGCCGCGAGATACCTGGTAGACGATCACCCTTTCGCCGCTTGCGTCCTCATGGGAAGCCACCTCGACATCCGCATCGAAGTACCCTTGCCGCTGCAGATAGTCGCGGATATTGCGCCTGCCTTCCTGCAGCAAGTCCTCGTCCACGGCGCCCTCGGCATAGATCGGCAGCAGCTTGTTTCTTTGGCTTCTGCTGATGTGAGCGCCGCTGAGTTCGACGCGGATGCGCGGCCCCGCCGTCACGGACATCGTTAGACTCACGCGATTTGACTTAGCGTTGTACGCTCCGGACGTAATCAGGGCTCCAGCGCCCAGATAGCCCTGGCCGATCAGGAATTTCTTCAGCCGCTGGGAAGCTCGCGACAAACGCGCTTCCGTCATTTCATTCTTGCTCGAGATCTTCGCGCGCCGCAATAGCTCCGGATCGTGATAAGGGGTTCGATTGTCGATGGTGATGCCGCCGATTCTGGCCCGCGGACCGGAATCAACGGTTACGGTGATGTCCATTTGCCGGGTGTCCTCATGCGGAGCTAGCGTCCATTTGATCTTCGCCAAATACAAACCGTCGTTCCGAAGCGTTTCCTGGAGCCGCCCGACGGCTTCCCGCAGTGCGCCTTCGCGAAATGGCTCACCCAAACCAAGACGCAGCGCGGCCAGAGCAGCAGCCTGATTGGGAGGCTCCCTGACTCCGTCGATATGAATTACGTTGTTGTAATAATTTTGCTTGACGATGAAATCGACCCGTAAGCCTCCTGCCGCCCGGGCCACCGCAACGCGGATATCCGAATAATCGCCCAGCGCATAAAGTTTCCGGAGGCTTTCGCGCTCCTGGGAAAAATCAAATGGCTTTCCGGTTTGGAGCGGAAGCGGCGGAGTCGTTTCCTCGGCGGGATTCCCTGCGGCGTCGACAATCCGCACTTGCGCCACACGCTGGCCCTCGATGGCCGCCTCCTGACCCCAGGTAACCGCGGCGGCAAGAAAAGCACAAGCGGCTATCCCGATCACCGAAGCCGCATTGCGTACAAGGTGGCGGAGCTGTAGCAGCGATGGTTTTCTTAGCCGTTTCATTCTTTTGAAGATGCACGAAAGGTTAGCACAGCTGCGTTGTTTGCCCGGGCGGAAAAGGCGCTATCATGGCACGCGAGCCCGGTATGGTCAGATGAAACCCGAACAACACGAAAAATACTCTCGCCAAATCCTGTTTTCCGGTATCGGCGAAGCGGGACAGGAAAAGCTCTTGCAAGCGAGCGCCGCACTCGTGGGCTGCGGCGCGCTCGGAACCGTGGCCGCAAACCTGCTCGTCCGTTCGGGCGTGGGCCGGCTTCGGATCATCGATCGCGACTTTGTGGAAGTGTCCAATTTGCAGCGCCAGACCCTTTTTGATGAGGCGGATACACGTGAGGCGCTCCCCAAGGCCGCCGCCGCCGAACGGCGTTTGAGGGCTATCAACTCTGACGTCCGCGTGGAAGGGGTGGTTGCCGACGTCACACCGAAGAATGTGATCGATCTGCTCTCCGGCTTCACGGTTATTCTCGATGGAACCGATAATTTCCAGACGCGCCTCCTTCTGAACGATGCGGCTGTATCCCTCCATGTTCCTTGGATTTATGCCGCTGCCGTGGGGAGTTATGGCGTGACCATGACGGTTCGTCCCACCGAAACTGCCTGTTTGGCTTGCTTACTCGAAGGCGAAGAAAAATCCGCATTCATGGGCGCCGAGGCGACTTGCGATACGGCGGGTATCGTCAACTCCGCCGCCGGCGTCGTCGCTTCCATCGAAGCTGCCGAAGCGATGAAGCTTTTAGCGGGCAGACCCGAGGCGCTTCACAGGCGTCTTATTTCCTGTGATGTCTGGAGCGGCAAGTTCCAATCCGTTCGCGTGGCGCGCAATCCAAATTGCCGGGCCTGCGCGCGGCACGAGTTTGTTTTTCTCGGCGGCGAAGCTCAGCCGCATATCACCCTGTGCGGGCGTGATTCCGTGCAAATCCACGAACGCAGCCGCAGACTCGATCTTGGCGAACTGGGCCGCCACCTCGCGTCTGCGACCCACGAGGTGCGCAGCAACGATTTCCTGCTTCGTTTCCGCGTTTCACCGTACGAGATCACCGTCTTTGCCGATGGCCGCGCCATCGTTAAGGGAACCACCGATCCGGCCATCGCCCGCTCGCTTTACGCCCGTTATATTGGCGCGTAGGTGGCAGGCAGAATCGATCGGGGATCTCGAATGAGAACGACTATCCGGCGAAGCGCCGCAGAGTGGACTGGCGCATGGCGGCTCGATCCATGTTTTCCCGGCAATTCATCAATGTAAGAAGGGTGCTCAGGATGCGCGCCTTGATTTCATCGGACATGGGGAACCCGCTGGTCGCCACGGTGACAAGCGTCTCGCCGCGCCCGGCAATCTTCTGCATAAACTCCACCTGGCGTTCGTGGCTGGCCTTCCCAAGCGCGGTTTCGCGCCGCATCTCGTTACATTCTTGTTCGACGAACAGGGTGAAGTGCAGGATGCACATGCTGTCCGCAGCCAGTCCTTCGGGTACGGTCGCCTTGCATCCCTTTGATGTGCAAATTTCAGACACAGATACGCCTAGAGGAGCTTCTGTTTTTTAGCACCATCCTCCGATAATTTCCAGTTTACGCAACCGTTGTGTTTCTAATTGGATACATAGGTAGAGAAGCCGCATGATGGCCGAGAATCATTCTTGGGTCGTACAAAGGTGGCAGCAGTATCCTTTTCACGTGGCACAGGACGCCAGAAGGGAATAAAACCGAGAGATACTTAAGCCTCCGCGCCTCCGGAGTTTACTCGCCGCCGTTTGATGCGCCCAAAGACGCCGCCGCGTGTTCGCCGGCGTGAAATTCTGTCCAGGGACCGGCATCCATATCCCGAAGCACCGGCGATTGCCAGGAATACTCGCTGTGCTCGTTGAGAAATTTCGCGGCGTCGAAATCGGTTCCGCAGGGATGGCCAATCCGCGCAATAAACGTCATTGCCTCGGCCATGTCGCTGTCGATTACCTTTCCCTGGACGGCCCCCGACGGGTCGTAAGGTCTTATCCCCCACGAGGGTTCTCCTGCCGGCGTCACGTCCCCATGGCCGCAGAGCGTTCTCAGATCGGGCCCCGTCTTCTTCGTAAATGCGTCGTAATGATCGGCGAGGAACGCTTCGGCCATCCCAGCGTCGATTTTCCCCTTGTTCTCATTCAGGAGCTGATCCCAGCGGACGTGCCGCGCATTTGGTGAGGTTCCGGGGTTTGCCGGATCGAACGTTGTTTCATCCTTGATCACTCCAGGATCGCTTGGAAAATTCGCCCCGGCAAAATAGCCGTCCTTGGTGCGCCAAACTTTGGAGTGTTTCAACCCGAGTTCGAATCGCGCGATCTCGCCCGTCTTGCGGTCGCCCAGCAGCCAGTCGTTCGCATAGCCGCCGTTGTTTCCATCCAGCATGATCCGCACGTAATCGTCAATCGAACTCGCATATTGGAGGGCCTTGCGGGCGCGCACGAACTCCGGTTTCCCGTTCGGGTCCCAGCCATGGAATTGGGAAATGGTCGTCTCGGTGACCATCAGGCCGTTGGAATTGACGCCAAAGTCGTCGTCGCTCGTAATGATGCCCGGCAGGCCATCCATCAAAATCCGATAACCGGTTCGCGGCGCCAGATCGAAGACGATCTTCCAGCGCGATCCTTCGATATACGTGGTCCAGTTGTTGTGCCCCATTACAATCAGATGATTTTTGGTCCAGCTGCCGGTCGCGACGAATGCGCTACAGTGGCCCGATACCGTAAGATCGGGCCTGCTCGCACTTTGGGTCCGGGCATCGAGCCAGGGCACGTAGTAATCGGGCAATTCCGCAAAGGCGTTCATCGCTACGATATCCCAAAGATCGAGCTTTACTCCGTGATCCTGAAGTCCGTCCACGATCCCTTGTAGTTCCTGTTGATATTCGGGATCGATCTTAGGCCAGAGCATCTCGCGCCCGGCCCTGCGAAAGAAGTCCCAGTTCCGCTGCGTATCGTGCGTCATTTCCAGGCGAATCGCGCCATATAGATCCGCAATTTCAGGCGCGAGCAGATATCCGTGCTGTACGCCAATATCGTGGGGCGTGCCTTCGAGGTGAACGTAAATCCAACCGCCGCGATCGAATCGGTATCCTTTGCCAAGCGTCGTATCGTAGGTGCTGTCCTGGAACGCGGTTGCGGAGTTGGCAGCTTCCGCAGTTTGTCGCCGCGTCGCCGCTAGCAACTGCGTCACAAGCAGGGCAAGTCCCAACGTCAGGAAGAGAACAAAAGGGAGCTGATTTCGCTGCGGTCGCATGGGCCATGATGTTAGGTGCAGGCCGCCCGCCCTGTCAAACGGAGAGTCGCATGGTCCGAGCGCGGCAGTCGTCGTTACGATACGGCATTTTGTTCGGCTTCGTCGCCACTCGTAAGGAATTGTGAGAATCTCCTGCGGAAGAACGGAACGAGCAGAACCGGATCACCCGCCGCCGGACAAACAGCTTGCTCCCGAAGCTCCCGCGAAATTGTGTATAATTGCTTGCTTGGCCAGCCAGCGCGCAATAAATCTCCAAGCAGCTTGAACGGAAGCGGACATTCCTTTGCTATCGACCTCTAACTTGGTCTTATTGCTGGCGTTGAGTGCCAATCCGATCACGGGCTACTGGCAGCGGCTGGTCGACCCGACGTTCCGCGGCCTCTACCAGGCCAATGCGTTTGACCTGGCCATCATGCTGCCCTATTTTCTGGTGATGGTTGTTCTCTCGATGTACGGCATTCATCGCTATACGCTGGTCTACAACTTTTTCAAGAATCGGCATAATGTTCCGGGCCCGCCGCCGGAAATCTCTGAGTGGCCCAGGGTGACGGTCCAGCTTCCCATTTACAACGAGCGTTATGTCACCGAGCGTCTGATCGAATCGGTCGCCCAATTCGATTACCCGCGCGAGCTTTTCCAAATTCAGGTGCTCGACGATTCCACCGATGAAACGCAGGTTGTCGCCTGCACCTGCGTCGAACGTTATCGGGAACTAGGCGTTCCCATCGAATACATTCATCGCGACAATCGCGAGGGGTTCAAGGCGGGGGCGCTGCAAGAAGGATTGAAATCCGCCACCGGCGAGTTCATCGCTATTTTCGATGCGGATTTCATTCCTCCCGCGGATTTTCTGCGGCGCACCGTCCCGTATTTCTCGAACTCGAAACTCGCCATGGTGCAGACCCGCTGGAGCTATATCAATCGAAATTATTCGGCGCTGACTGAGGTCGAGGCGATCCTTCTCGACGGGCATTTCGCAATCGAGCACTCGTCTCGTTTTCGCACCGGCCTTTTTTTCAACTTCAACGGAACGGGAGGTATCTGGCGGCGCTCCTCGATTGACGATGCCGGCGGCTGGCAGCACGATACGCTTACCGAGGATACCGATCTTTCTTATCGCGCCCAGATCCGCGGCTGGCAATTTCTGTACTTGCCCGAAATCGACTGCCCCTCGGAACTTCCCGTCGAAATGAACGCTTTCAAATCGCAGCAGGCGCGCTGGGCGAAGGGCCTGATGCAAACGGCCAAGAAAGTCCTTCCTCGAGTGATGAAGGCGGATGTGCCCGCCACGGTCAAGGCCGAGGCGTTTTTTCACCTGACCGCAAACATCAGTTATCCTTTGATGGTCTTCCTATCCATCATCTTGCTTCCCGCCATGATCGTCCGGTTTTATCAAGGATGGTTTCAGGTGCTGTTGATCGATTTCCCCCTGTTCATGGCCTCCACGTGCTCGATTTCGTCGTTTTATCTCGCCGCGGAGCGCGCTTTCTATCCAAAGACGTGGAAGCGAACCTTCCTCTATCTGCCGTTTGTGATGGCTGTCGGGATCGGTCTGGCGGTGCGCAATTCGCTGGCCGTGCTTGAGGCAATCGGGGGAGTGAAATCCGAATTTGTCCGCACGCCGAAATATCGCGTGGAAGCCGGGGCCAGCCAAAGCTCCACTTGGACGAAAAAGAGCTATCGCAAAGGCGCTGGTTGGATGCCCTTTGTCGAGGTTTTTCTGGGGCTTTACTTTGCCGCCGGTGTGACCTACTCCATCCAAATGCAAAACTACGCGACCACGCCCTTCTTGCTCTTGTTCGTCTGGGGCTATCTCTACACCGGCTTGATGTCGCTCGGGCAGACCTATCTGGGGCGGCTGCGCTTTGGCATCCAAAGCAGCGCGGGAGTTCCCGCCGCTTCCACCGAGATTCCCGGGGTTTAGCTGCCAGGGTTTGGTCGCCAGAGCCGCAGGAACTCCCGCTTCGCGGAGTTCCCTAGGAGCAACGGGTGAAACTCAGAGCGATTCGAAGCATTCTCCTGCTGCTGGCGTTCTCGTCCGTTTCGTGTATTGCGCAGGCGCGATTCCGGCAGCCAAACGCCGAATATCAGGCGCGCCGGGCCGTGCTTCGGAATGCCATCGATGAGCCGGTTGTGATTTTCGGCTATACCGGCCACGAAGACGCGTCCGAAGTCGCCGTCTTTTTTCAGGCACCCTACTTCTATTACCTCACCGGATACGACGAACCGGGCGCCGCGCTGCTTCTCATTCCTCGCCCGCCAAACGGCCAGCCGAGCAGCGGTCCCAGCGAAATTCTGTATCTCCCGCCGCGCGATTTGGATCAGGAAAGGTGGGAGGGCCCAAAGATGGGCCCCGACGATCCGAATGTGGCCGAAAAGACCGGCTTTCAGGCCGTGGAGCCCTTCGCGAGCCTGCGCGGAGATCTGGGCAAGCTTACCAAGTCGTATTCGAATTTCTACACGCTATTGCCTCCGAAGCAGGAAGACGGCTACCCGCACCTGACGATTTGGAGCAAATGGGTGCGCGATGCTTTGCCGCAAGCGAACGTGAAAGACATCACTCCCGAAATCGCCGCGATGCGCCAGGTGAAATCTCCCGGGGAACTCGCTCTGATTCAAAAGGCCATCGACGCGTCCGTGGACGCCCAGTTGGACGCGATGAAGCGGATGCGCCCGGGCCTTTTTGAATACCAGGTGGCCGCGCGCTTGAAGGAAATTCAGGAAATGGCGGGCTGCGCGCGCGAAGCCTACGCTCCCATCGTTGGCACCGGCTTCAATTCGACCATCCTGCACTACAGCGGCTTGAACGATGAAATCAAAAACGGCGATGTGGTGGTGATCGATGTCGGAGGTGAATATGGGGGCTATGCCGCGGACATCACGCGCACGCTGCCCGCCAACGGCACGTTTACGCCGCGTCAGCGCGAGATTTACGAAATTGTGCTCGGCGCGCAGAACGCCGCTTTGGCGGCCGTGAAGCCCGGCGCCGTGCTTTACGGCGGACCGGGGAGCCTGCAGCAGATCGTCACGGACTACTTCAATACGCATGGCCGCGACAAAGAAGGTCGCACGCTCGGCCGGTATTACATTCACGGCGTGAGCCACCATCTTGGCTTGGACGTGCACGATCCGGGCGACCGCACGCGTCCGCTGGAGCCAGGCATGGTCGTCACAGTCGAGCCTGGGCTTTACATCCCGGAGGAAAATCTTGGCGTGCGCATCGAGGACGACGTTCTGGTTACGAAGGGCGGCTACAAGCTCCTCACCGCGCGCTTACCCCGTGCGCCAGACGATGTCGAGAAAGTGATGGCCGAGGGCCGCGCCCAATCGCAGCCTTGAAACGCGCCGCAGGCAATTCTCAATCTTCAAAAATCGGCAGGCAAAGAGGCGCCTGAACGTGAAAGTCCAGGCGCCCAATCTCTTCGAGTGCCCGGTCCACCAAGGAACTGCTGCACGCTTCTAGCGTCACCACGAACGGCAGACGCGCATGCGGGTAGCCCGGCTTCTGGATCACGGCGTCCAGGCTGATTCCATGCTTCGCTAGCACCGCCGCGATTGCCGCCACGATCCCGGGGCGGTCCTTCACCACGAAGCGGATATAGTGCGGCACGGTGAAATCCCCGCTGACCGTGTCCGGCGTCTCCGTGGCTGTTTGGATATAAGTCTGCGGTGAATTCCCGCTGCGTGCAATCGAGTACAGGTCGGAGACCACCGCCACCGCCGTCGGATCGCCGCCTGCGCCGTAGCCCGAAAAGATCATCTTTCCCGAAAACTCTCCTGTGGTCGTCACCAGGTTTTTGCTTCCTTCGACATGGGAGGTCAGCGAGGAAAGCGGCACCAGCGCGGGCTGCACGGTCGCAAACAGGCGCAATCCGTTCGAAGGTTCCTTCTGCGCGCACGAAATCTGCCGGATTGTGCAGCTCAACTCTCTCACATACGCAAAATCCACGGCCTCGATCAGTGAAATCGGCCGGCAGGAAATTTGCCGGTTCTCCACTTGAACGCGCAAGGCCGCCTCTGTGAGGATCACCAATTTTGCCCGCGCGTCGTAACCCTCGATGTCGCTGCTCGGATCGGCCTCGGCATAGCCCAGCTTTTGCGCTTCCTTCAGAGCCGTTTCGAAGCTGGCGCCATGCGTTTCCATCTGAGTGAGGATGTAATTGCACGTGCCGTTCAAAATGCCCGAGATTTTGTAAAGGTGGTCGCCCGCCAACCCTTCTTGGATTCCGATGATCGCGGGTATCCCTCCAGCCACCGACGCTCCGAACTCGATCCGTCTGCCCATCTTGCGGGCCAGTTCCGCCAGCGAGGCGCCCCGCTCCGAAATCAGCAGCTTGTTCGCCGTCACCACCGATTTGCCTGCCTCCAACGCTCTTCGGATCCATTCTCCCGCCGGCTCCATGCCTCCGATCAATTCGACGATTACATCCACGTTGGATGAAAGCACCTCGCCCGCGCTCGCCGTCCAGCGGATATCGCCCGGCAAGCCGTCCGTTTTCTTTTTTTCGATATCGCGGTTGCAGATATGCGTGAGGACCAGCGGGCCCTTGGTGTCCTTGCACAAAATCTTGGCCACCGAACGCCCCACCGTGCCGAAGCCGATGAGTCCGACTTTCAGCCTCTTTGCATCGATGGACTGGCCCGGCGCGGCGATTCGATCTTTTGTGTTACTGGCCGAAGTGGAATTTTGCATCCCTTACCTCGTTTCCATTTGGGTCGCGTATTTCACTTGCTCGCGGAAACTTGCGCCCGGCGCCGGGACGAAAACCACGATCGCGGAGCAGTGCGCCCATCTGGCTGGCGCTAAAATGCTGTCTCGTTCCAGAAAGTCACCGAGAAATGCGTCATTGTACCAAAGGCTGGACGATTTCGAGTGCGCAACGCCACCGCAAACGCCGCCATGCCTGCGCAAAAGATTTGGCCGCATCGAAACAAAACGCCCGTCACGCGCTCAGATACATGCGCCGCCCCAACCTGATCGCCGCCTTCCGGAAGCACCTTCCTCATGCCTTAGGTTGGATCACTCCATATTGCGAGGAATTTAGCGGTGAGTCTTCACGGGTGTTTTCTTCCGCCGGATGCGACGCGAATAATTCGCCATGTCTTCCAGAACTGCGCACACCGCGGCTGTGTCTTCTGCGTGGCGGCCCATGGCCATTGCAGCCGTATAAATGGGCGCAGTCGCCGAAAATAGGGGCGTGGGACATTCGAGCTTTCGGGCAAAATCGCCTATGATTGTTACGTCCTTCTGCCAAATTTGCAGTTTCATCAGTGCATCGGAGTAGTCGCCCTTCACCATCATGGGCCCTCGAACTTCCAGCATGCGCGAATTGCCGGCGCCGTCGGAAATAACCTTCAAAACCAACGCGGGGTCAAGGCCAGACTTCATGGCGAGCACCATCGCCTCCGCCGCGGCAACGTTGTGGATCGCGACCAGCAGATTGGCCACAAATTTCATTTTTGAACCGGCGCCGAACGGCCCCACATAATAGGGGGCGCGCGCGAAACCGTTCATAACCGGTACCGCCCGCAGGTAGGCTTTGCGGTCGCCGCTGGCATAAATCACCAAATCCTTCACGCGGGCCTGTGCTCCGGTTCCGCTCAAAGGGCAATCGAGCAGCGTTACGCCGCGTCGCGACAGGCGTTTGCGAGCCTCCTCCTTCACCGGGATCGGCAGCGTGCTGGTCTCAATGATCACCTGCTTGGGGCGCGCCGCTTCCGTGAGCTCCGTCGCCGTTTCAAGAAGCGCCTCTGCCGACGGAAGAGACGTAATGATCACACCGCTACTTTTCGACACCTCGCGGCAACTCCGCGCTGCGCTCCCGCCGGCCTTTCGATGGTCCTTGAGCCGTTGCGGCAGCACGTCGTAGCCAATCACATGGAATCCCTCTCGCAGTAGATTGCCGGACATCGCCGAACCCATGATCCCAAGGCCAATCATCCCCACCGTTTCTGACGACATAACCCTCCTTTTCACTCGGATTCCATTTTACCGGCGTGGCGGAAGGAGTCCGCCATGGAATTGGACGCACGCTTCGAAGAAACCAAAGCGCAGGTTGCGTGGATAAGATCGATAAATTGAACAAAGTAGATGGATCGGGCGTTGCATCGCACGGAGTGCAATAACGTTTCAGGCCACTATTCTTTCGAGTGCGGACTGTGTGCATGTTCTGCCAGCCATCCGTTGCGAAAGCCGGCCCGGTGCAGTCCTTTTACCAAATAGGAGCACCGCTGCATTAGCTTCCACAGTAGGCCGGTTCGGTAATTCTCTATCATCATGACGATCGGCCCCTGATTCAGCCCATAGTGCCAAGGCGTGACCCACCCGTAGGGCCTTCCCCCTTTTTCCGGATACGTCGGATTGAAAGTAGCTTTGAAGCCGTATGGATTCGTCTCGCGCAGGCGCAATTCATTCAGGCGATGGATCGTGGGCAGCACGATCTCCGGAGCGAACGGCAGTGATGCCACAACGGCCCAGGGCGCAATCGTTCCATCGTCGGGTCCATAGGGCGCACCCCGCGCCACATAACCGAAAAATTCCCGCTCGATCCCGTGGACGCGGCGCGTCACCGGCCCGGGACCGTCGCTCGCGGTGATTCCCCAGCAGCATTCGCCGTAATGCGCGAATTGATGGGGATTCTGAATGGCATATTGTTGCTGTATCAGTGTCGCTCGGCGGCTATTCTCAAAATAATCGATGCCCTTCTCTCGCATGAAAGCGTCTTGGATGCCGCGGAAATCCAGCCACAAGTGCGAGAACTGATGAATGAAGAGCGGTCCCGCATACAGAAATTCAATATCGTATATCTTCTTCCACTCGTACGAGGAACTCCAAGCCGGATAGCTCTCGCCCGCCAGCGGGTATGTCGGCGAACCGAGGCCTAACACGTACAGCAACAAAGCCTCGTTATATCCTTGCCAGCGGTATTCTAAAAATCCGGTTTCCGGTTTCCAGCCATGGCTGACCGTCAGGCCTTCGTCCTGGGCCCACTGCCAATCCGCGCGCCGGTAGAGCGCATCGCCAAGCTCGCGAACTTCATGCTCGTCCGGCGTATCGCGGTCGAAATACATGGCCGCTGTCAGCGCCCCGGCGAGGAGAAGGGTGGAATCAATCGTGGAAAGTTCGCATTTCCACGCGCGCCGGCCCGTCTCCATGTCGAGAAAGTGATAATAAAATCCCCGGTATCCGGTCGCGTCCGTCTCTGTACTTTGCCGGCTGTTCGAAAAAAATCGGAGAGTCGCAAGAGTCCGCTTGATCGCTTCCTCGCGGGTAAGAAATGAGCGTTCGACTCCGATGGGATACGCGGCCAGCGCGAATCCGGTGGCGGCGATACTCGCGGGCCAATCTTTCTTCGTCTTATCTAATACAAGCCCATTCTCGGAGTTCGATTCGTGCAGAAAATAGGCGAAGGTCTCTTTCTGAAGCTGATCCAGCATGGCGCCATCGCGTGGATTTTGAGTGTTCATTGCCAGGCGTTGCGGCATTCCGTGATCCATTCAAGCAAATTCGATCGTGATTGCCGCGACGGCATGAGGTGGCAGTGCGAGGGACAAATGGATAGCATTCTTTTCATACGTCCACGGTTGCGATTGTTTCACCAGGCAGGAAGTGGCCTTCAATTCTTCCACTTGCACCGCGCTCAGGTAATTTGGCTCGCCCATGGCCTGCCACAGCCGCCGCGCGTTCGCATGATCCTGGTCGATTCTCTCGATGTAGACGCCGCGCGGTCGCGGGGCGCCCGCAATATGTACATTTGATAATTCCGTATGAATGGGATGCCGAGGCATGGCGTGGTTCGTCAGCAGGATCGTCGCGGTGTTTTCTTTTCGAATGGCCCATGCGTCCACGGTTTCATGGCTTCCCACGACGTCCAGCATTTCAGTCCCCAGATGATGCAATAATTCGAACCCTCGGTATGCAGGCTTTGCGATCCCATGAATATTCAGCAGTCCAAAGCCACCCTGAAACGGAAGGGACGGAAAGTAGTTCTCCGAAAATATATCACTGAACGTCCAGAAGCTGTACCCCGCCACGAGGCCGGATGCTTCCATCACGATCTTGGTGGCAAATGCCGCGGTAAAGGGTTCGTCGTGCAGCGGGTCGCGCGGATTCGATGAGATATTCCATTCCGTGTAGTAAACAGGCAAACCGCGCGCCTGATCTCGGGTCTTTACCGCGTCTTCGCGCATGACTCCGCGGGGCGCGTGCTCCAATTGGGTGACCGTATCCGCCCCTATTTTTCCGAAAGCGTCCGTCGGGTAATGATGTGTCGTAATGAAATCGACGGGCACTTTGTTCTGGTCGCAGAAATCGAGGAATTCCGAAATCCATTCATTCCTTGCCGTGGCGGGGCCGCCCACTTTGAGCAAAGGATCGATGCTCTTAACCGCCTCGACGGTCGAGCGGTAAAGCTTGAAATAATCCTGCTGAGTTCCCGTCCAGAACGCCTTAAGGTTCGGCTCGTTCCATGCCTCGAAGAACCACTCGCGCACCTCGTTCGCGCCGTAGCGTTCAACCCAATGCGCCGTTAGTTTGCCGATAAGCGTGGCCCAGTGGCCGTAATCCTTTGGCGGCGTTACATTCGCTTGGTAGCGGAACACGGTTGTGTTGCCTGAAGCGAGGGTTCTGGGCATGAAGCTCAGTTCCACGAAGGGCCTCATCCCGATAGAGAGAAGAAAATCGATAATTTGATCGGCGTTAAAAAATGAGTAGATCAGCTTATTTTCTTCGCAAATAAGCGTTTCCATTTGCTCTGAGAGCAGCGCATGAAAGCGAACATGCTGAAAGCCCAACTCGTTGTGACAAAGAAGCAGCTGAGCCTGCCAGTCGGCTCGCAAAGCGAGAGGCGCATGCCCGCTCCCGACGGTATGTTCCCAAAAATGCACGAAGGGCTTCCCCGGCTGCGAAAAATTGCATGTGAAATCGGGCATTCCGCCTCTTAATAGCGTGGATTCATTTGATCTCAGGCTTGCTTTACCGGCGTCGCCCACTCGATCACTTCCTTGATGGTGTTGGCCCCGTGGTGCCCCGCCAACTCCGCGAACTGGCTCGCGGGATGGCGGTCGGTGATCAGGCCCTTCATGTGATTTGGCCAGCGCAAATGGGCTTGCGCTAAATCGTCCGCAGCCATTTGAAAATGCCCGCGAGCGGCATTCACGCTTCCAAGCATGATCTGATTGCCAAGGACCAAGTGGCGCACCAGCTCCGCCCCTGCGATTTGCAGAGGACGGTCTCCTCCGGGAATGCCCGTAAGAACGTAAACACCGTTCAGAGACAGCGCATCCAAAAGGCTGAACTCCAGTTTGGCGATCCCGCTGGCATCGAGGATCAAATCCATTGATCCGATTTTAGTCTCGACCTTGTCTGCCGATACCTCGCGCCCATCCACGTAATGCCCTCCGATGCCATTCAGCCATTTGGGGCGTGCGCTCGCGGAATCCACCACATCTAATCCGTAAACCTCGCCTCCTCGCAACGACAGTGCCATTGCAGCGAGCAGCCCCACGGGCCCTAATCCGGCCACCAGGCACTTGCGCCCGAAGAGCCAGTCGGGAGTCGTGGCGGCTTCCGGGCTGCGCGCGATCTGCAACCGCAGCGCTTCGTCGATTGCTTTCTCGACGATGGAGAGCGGTTCGAGCAAGACTCCGACCGCCTCCAGCTCGGGCGCCACGCGCACAACGTACTCCTCTTTATCCACGACGTATTCCGTTTGGTAGCCGTCTAATCCTCGAATGCCTCTCTCTCGATATTTCCCGGTCTGGCACATGTCCGATCGCCCAATCCGGCACGAAAGGCATTCGTCGCAACCCCGCCTCACCGTGAACACCGCGAAATCTCCCGCCCTCACGCGAGTGACGGAAGCACCCACGCTCGCTACCTGGCCCAGCATTTCGTGGCCGATGACAAGTTCCTTCTGGCCATCGGGCTCCTGCGCGCGGCCTCCCGACACTTCCTCTCGATCCGTGCCACAGATGCCCACGCGGATCACTCGAAGCTTGATTTCATCCGGCCGGGTGATGGAAGGCTCGGGCCGTTCCACTATTCGTGAACCGCTGGTGCCAGGTACGATCGCAATGGCTTTCATGAATGCTTCCTTTTATGAATG
>DATLST010000205.1:0-6274 GCA_035534055.1 Candidatus Acidiferrales bacterium
TCGATGACTCCCTCGCCGAGCGCCGACCATAGCGCTTCGCGATTGCTACGGTCGCGGATCGGCGGTGCGCATTTGTACTCCGTTGCGCCGTCGGGAATTTCGTCGGCGGTGAAGCAGAGATAGTGCGGGCAGGTCTCGGCAGTCAATGGCAATCCGTCTTTCTTCGCCTGGCGCACAAGCGGGATGGCGCTCGCGCTCGATAGATGAACCACGTGGATTCTGGCTGCGAATTCGCGCTGCAGGCGAATCAAGAGCGCGATCGCTTCGTCTTCCGCCGCGGATGGCCGCGAAGCCAGCCACGCTGCGTATCGCTCCGGAGGAATCCTGGCTGCCGCCGGCGATGCGCTCTCGATCGGACCAGGCAGTTCCGCATGAACCAGAAGCGGAGCACGGATGCTCCTGAGGACAGGCCATGCTTTCCGCAAATCAGACTCGGCTACGTGGCAAAATTCTTCGACGCCGCTGGGTACAAGGAAGGACTTGAACCCGAAGACTCCCGCATCCCAGAGCGGAGCAATTTCCGCTGCGTTTCCCGGCACAACGCCGCCCCAAAAGCCCACATCAACATGAAGCTTTTCCCGGGCCGCGATAAGTTTTTCCCCGAAGGCCGCGGCGCTCGTGGTTGCGGGAACGCTATTGAGCGGCATTTCAATCAGCGTGGTTACGCCGCCAGCTGCCGCCGCGCGCGTCGCTGTCTCGAATCCTTCCCATTCGGTTCGGCCGGGCTCGTTGATGTGAACGTGGGTGTCCACAAGCCCGGGCATGACGACGGAATCTCCCGCTTCGAAAATAGGGCAGCCAAAAGGAAGGTCGTTGAAGTCCGAGATGGCGGCAACGACTCCGTCGCGGATATGGATGGCCGCTGGGCGGATTGCATCCGGCAGTACGACTCTTCTTCCGCGGATGATTTGCTGCGGTGCGCTCATTCGGGAACTCAGTTTGCCGCCGAGCAATCTATAAGAAACTCTTCGAGGAGGTTTTGTGCGATGCGGAGGCGATAACGCGCCGAGGAGCGCATATCGTCAATGGGCGCGATGTCGCGCGCTAGTTCGTGCTGGGCGGCGTGGATGGATTCCTCTCCGAGATCGCGGCCGCGAAGAACGGACTCGGTTTTTGCCGCGCGGAAGGGAAACGCGGCGACGCTGGCGAGCGCGATCCGAATATCTACGATTCGTTTATCCTCGATGTGGGCCGCTCCGGCAAAACACACCTTCGAGATCGCCTGCGCCTTGCGCGTACCCACTTTGCGGTAATACTGCCTTCCGCCTTGCGCGCGGCGAGGCAGGCGAATGCGCGCGATCAATTCGTCCGGGCGCAGGTCCATTTTCTTATAGCCGGAATGAAAGTTGGAGTAGGCAATCCAGCGCGAGCCACGCGCGCTCACAAGCTCGAGTTCCGCGTCGTAAGCGAGCAGTGCGGGCGGGGAATCGGCCGCTGGCGAAGCGTTGGCAATGTTCCCGCCGAGCGTGCCGCGATTCTGCGTGGCGATTCCGCCGGTCTCGCGAGCCGCGCGGCAGAGAAGTGGAAACTCATGCTGCATCTGCGGCCAGCGCAGAATATCCGTGTACGTAGTCAGCGCTCCCAGCGTGACGAAATCGCTGTCTTGGCGAATCCCGCGCAACTCCCGCAGCCCCCAGATATTAAGAAAACGCCGATGCGTCAGATTGCCCGCATCGAGCAGGACCATCAAGTCCGTCCCGCCAGCGAAAGGCTGCCATTCTCCGGGATCGCCTGCGAGCCGGTCGAGCGCCGTCGAGAGATCGCGCGGCGTCTCGAGCGCGTAGGCGGGAAGAAAGGACCTCATGATTTTCCGCTCCGTGCCTCGCAAGCGCGTACGACGGATTCGAAGATCTTCGTGTAGCCCGTACAGCGGCAGAGATTGCCCGCGAGGCCTTCGCGGATGTTGGCCTCGGTTGGGCGAGGATTGCGCTCGAGCAGGTTCACGGCCGCGAGGATCATTCCCGGTGTGCAGATGCCGCATTGCGCCCCGCCGTGCGTGATGAAGCATTCCTGCACCGCGTGAAGCTGCTCTCCCGTGGCGAGCCCTTCAATGGTGCGGATTTCCGCGCCTTCCACTTGCGCGGCTGGGACCAAACAACTGTTCACCAGCTCGCCATCGAGCAGAACCGAACAGGTGCCGCATTCGCCTTCGCCACAGCCTTCTTTCGTGCCAGTGAGTCCAATCCGCTCGCGCAGCACATCGAGCAGGCGTTCCATGGGGAACGCCGAAAACTTCATGGTCTTGCCGTTCACGTTGCATGTCACGCGAATCGCCCCGCGGGCTTCAGGCACGCATCGCCTCCAGCGCTTCCATTAGCGCCTCGGGCGTCACGGGAATTCGCGTGAGGTTCGCGCCGGTGGCCTGTGCGACGGCGTTGATCACCGCGGGCGCGGCACCGTCGATGGGAAGTTCGCCAATGCCTTTCGCGCCGGCAGGCCCAAAGGGATACGGGATCTCCTTGAAGTGGACGCGAATTCGCGGGATGTCCATCGAGGTCGGCATGATGTAATTCGTCATCTGATTGTTGATCATGCGGCCTTCTCGCCAGACGACATTCTCGTAAAGCGCCAGGCCAATTCCCTGGGCCACTCCGCCTTCGATTTGCCCCGCGGCGAGAACTGGATGAATCACTTTGCCTACTTCCTGCACCGCCGTGAAATTTTCCACGGCAATCTCGAATGTGCGGAGATCCACGGAAACTTCCGCGACGTACACGGCCCAGGCGTATGCGCCATACGCATCGCCGCGATAATTCTTGTCGTCCCAGTGCAATTCCGGCGGAGGCGCGTACTGGCTTGTTGATTTCAGCGGCCCCCATTGGGCGATATAGCGGCGGCAAGAGTCGGCGAATTCCGCTGCAGTGTATCGCTCGCCGAGCAAGCCACTGCCGATGAGCGTCTGTTTCAATCCCAGGGCCGCCGACTCGACGAGCTTGCCGACAACCATGCAAGTGCGCGAAGCGACCGTGGGCCCGCTATTGGGAACGTTTGCCGTGTCCGGCTGGGCAATTTCGATCGAGTCGTACTCGATACCGAGGGCGTCCGCGGCAATCTGAGCGAAAATCGTATTCGTGCCCTGGCCCATCTCCACGCTGGCAGCCAGCACGCGCACGCGTCCTTCCTCTGTGGCTTCGACGGCCACGATGGACGCCAGATAATCTTCGCCAGAGCCTGTAAATCCCGCCCCGTGGAGAAAAGCTGCGAAACCGATGCCTTTCCTGGTATTCCGACCGCGATTTTCCCGTGCGAATCGCTCGCGTTTCGCGCGGTAGTCGCTCATGTTAAAGGCGCGCTCCATGAGGCCATTCATGTCCACCGGTTCGCGAACCACTTGGCCAACAGCGAGCGTTTGTCCCTCGCGGATGAAATTTCGGCGGCGGAATTCTTCAGGTGCGAGGCCGAGTTCTTCAGCGACGCGATCGAAATGGCGTTCGAGTGCAAAGACGCTCTGTGGCGCGCCAAATCCGCGGAAGGCGCCGTGGGGCGGCGCGTTGGTTGCAA
Source organism: Candidatus Acidiferrales bacterium (assembly GCA_035534055.1). Lineage (GTDB taxonomy): Bacteria > Acidobacteriota > Terriglobia > Acidiferrales > UBA7541 > Palsa-295. The sequence goes on from DATLST010000205.1 coordinate 3,502, forward strand.
TGGCGCGGCTGCGAATGCGGACGTTCGGGCATTCGTATGGCCCCGCGGCGTGGATTGTCCCCCGGGAAAGAACGACAGGGGAAAGCGTTTCATACGCGCCGCCGTCGAGCACGAATTCAATATCCATGGCGAGAAGTCTTCCATCGCGCGAGACGCCCGTGCGATGGCGGATGCGCGCGGGATGGCGCTTCGTGGTTGCCGCCATGTCTTCCGCGCGGTCGTAGATGATCTTGACAGGTTTCCCAGACTTCCACGCCAGCAGCGCGGCATGGCACGCAATCATGGAAGGATATTCTTCCTTGCCGCCGAATCCGCCGCCCGTTTCCATCTGGATGATGCGGATTTTCTCGGGCGGCAGGTCGAACAGCACGGCGAGAGCTTTGTGGATGTAATACGGACATTGCAGCGAGCCCCAAATCGTGATGCCTTTTTCTCGATCGGCAGTGGCGATCATCCCCTGCGGTTCAATATAGAGTTGCTCCTGCGAGCCGGTGAAATACTTCCCTTCGACGATGCGATCCGCTTTCCTCCAGGCACTTTCGACATCACCCTTTTCAACGACGATGGACTGGAAGGTGTTATCGCTGCCCCAGATAATTTGCTTCCTCGCGAGCGAATCCTCAATGCTGAAGATCGCCGGAAGCGGCTCGATTTCGATGCTGACTCCGCGGCGGCCTTCTTCGAGCAGATAAGCGTCCGCATGGGCCAGAAGGACGACGGGTTCCTCGGGATGGTTGACCACGCCAGCGGCGAGGCACGGCTGATCGTCAACAATCAATGCGACGCAATTTTTCCCAGGGATGTCTGCCGCCGTCACAACGGTGAATTCCTGCCAGGGTATTCCCTCGGCGAAGCGGATACTGCGAATCGTCCCGCGCGGCGCTGGGCTGCGGACCGTGACGCCATGAAGCATGCCCGGAAATTTCAGATCGTCGACATAGCGCGCCTTGCCTGTGACTTTCTCGCGTCCTTCTTTGCGGCGAACCGATGTTCCGATGACCGGGGTTGGCATGCAAAGCCTCAGCAGCGAAGCGTGTAGCCCATCTTTTCCTGCGCGGGGAACAGTTCGAGCCTCGCCTCACGACGATAGCGGCGCGACCGGCTGCTTTGCAAAACAAGCATCCGCGCGCCGCGCCGCCGTCTGCTATCGGATCAGCGGACCTTGTTGGCCTCCGCGATCGCCGCGTCGAGTTTCTGCTCGCCTGCCTTTGCTTTCTGATCAAGATACTCAAAAACGGCGTACTCCGCCGCGTTGGGCCGTGTGTAGGCAAGGCCGACGTCGGCAGCGAGATATGCCAGGTGGCTGCGGAGTTTCGTCTCGTGCACCAGGCTGCCTTCGCTGGACTTAATGTCCAACTGCACGAGGCTCGCGATCTCGCTGTCGAGACTGGCAATCGCCGGGCCTGCCTGGGCCTCTGTCAGATGGTGCTCCTCCACTGACGCCTTGAGCTTGTCGTGCGCGGCGATGGCTTGATTGATCGTCCTGTTGAGCGTGTCGAGCGTGCCATGTATCTTGAGTTCGAGCGCGAGGCGTGCCGCAAGCCCGGCTTGGCTCGCATGCAGCCGTGGATCCAGAGCGACGTCGAGACTTTGCCGCGTCTTCTGACCGCCGTAGTCGAGCACCACCGAATAAGTGCCTGGCACAACTGTTGGTCCCGCGACGGTGTCGGGCAGACCACCTGCCGGGACCGGCGGCTCAAAGCCCTTTACCTCCGTGGCACTGGCGTAGCGCAGATCCCACTGGAAGCGATTCATGCCCGGTTCGATAGCCGTGAGCTTTTCCTTGGCTTCCTTCGCTGCGGCTTCCGGTGTTTCGTTCTCATTGGTTTCCGTGCTTGCATGCTTCTTCAGGTGCAGATCGAATTTTCGAACCACCTGTCCCTGCGCATCGGTGAACTCGAGCGTTACAGGCGTCTTGCCGTCATACCCGGCAGGGACATTGAAGAATACGGTGGCGCCGAAAGGCGGGTTCTGGCCGGAATCGCTGGGTTTGAAGCCTTCGTCCGGTTTTCCGTATGCATGGGTGAGCCACGCCTGCTGCGGGGCGAACAGGAACGCGGCGTCGGACTGCACCGCCGGGTTCTTGGTCAATTGCTCGAGCAATGAGAGATTGTCGAGGACCCAGAATGAACGGCCGTGCGTTGCGATTGCCACGTTGCCCTGGCGCGTGTTGATGGCGATATCGCGCACCTGTGCGAGCGGCAGGTTAAGCGTCAGCGGCTGCCAGTGCGCTCCGGCGTCGAGACTCACGTACACGGTGCTCTTGGTGCCGAGGAAGAGGAGGTTCGGGTCTTTCGGGTCCTGCCGGATCGCGAACACGTATGAATCATCTGGCAGACCGGTCGTCAAGGCCGTCCAGTCCTTGCCGAAGTCGGTCGTCTTGAATACGTAAGGCCGGAAGTCGTCCCACATGTAACGCCGGGTGGTGAAATAGGCCGTGCCGCGTGCCGTATAGGAAGGCTGGATCGAGCTGATCCAAGACTGCTCGGGCAGACCTGGCGGATTCACCGCCTGCCATGTCTTTCCGCCGTCCGTGGTGACGTGAAGCAAACCGTCGTCCGAGCCGGCCCAAATCACGTTGCCGTCCAGCGGCGAAACCGCGAGCGCCGAAATCGAAGGGTAGATTTCCGCTCCCGACTGATCGAAGTTGTCCGGACCGCCGCTCGGCATCTCGGTGCTCGGTACGTTGCGTGTCAGGTCCGGGCTGATGCGCTGCCAGGTTTTGCCGTAATCGTTGCTTTTCAGCACATACTGCGAGCCGATCAGAAGCTCC
>DATLST010000206.1:0-37161 GCA_035534055.1 Candidatus Acidiferrales bacterium
CCTCGTCTTTTTGCTGTAGCGCTCGAATCCGTTCGCCATCGCCAGTGTCCTCTGCTTCATGATTGCCACTATCCTCCCACTGCTCCCCACACCTTATCCGTTACACGCAAAACATGGAGCACTTATTCAGAGGTTCCCTAGAGGATTTGAAATCAATGCTCGATCCCACGCCTTTTCGGGTTTGGACGAACCATGCGGTTCCGCCTAATGACGGAGGCATCAGCCTCGGACAAGCCGCGCTTGCGTCTTTCGGCCAATTCGATTCCGCCGCGTCAGTAAGTTCGAAAGATACGGCTTTTTTGTAAGGCGGCAATGCACGAACTGTCCATCGCAATGAGTATTGTGGATTTGGCCCGGGAAGAAGCGGGCCGCAGAGGCGGCGTGCAGGTGAGAGCTGTACATCTTCGCCTGGGCCTTCTGTCCGGCGTCGTGAAGGATGCTTTGCTCTCATCGTACGAAATGGCATGTGAGGATACCCCGCTGGAAGGATCTCGGCTCGTCGTCGAAGAAGTTACCGTGTTGGTTTTCTGCCGGGCGCTGTGATGCGCGCCAGCCGGTTCACTCAACGCAATTGTTCTGCTGCTCCCAGTGTGGCACCCCCACGGGCGAGGTGGTGCAGGGCAAAGAACTATTGGTCGTTGGCATGGAGGTGGAAGAGTGAGCCCGAAGACTCGCATGATCGAGGTGAGACAGAACATATTGAAGCAGAACGATATCGTGGCCCGCGCGCTTCGGCAGCGATTTCATGAAGCCGGAGTTTTTGTCGTGAGCATGGTGTCGAGTCCGGGCGCCGGAAAAACAGCGCTGCTCGAGAAGACGCTGACTCTGCTTCGGCAACAATTTCGTGTGGCTACCCTGGTCGGCGATCTCGCCACGGAAAATGATGCCGCGCAGCTCGCGCGCCGTCAGGCCCCGGTGAAGCAGATCATCACCGGAACCGTTTGTCACCTCGAAGCCTCGATGATTCAAAACGCACTCGAAGGAAGGAAACTTGACGACCTGGACTTCCTATTCATCGAAAACGTCGCCAACGTTGTCTGTCCTTCTTCCTACGATCTCGGCGAGAACCTTCGGCTCGTTCTGATGTCGGTAACGGAGGGTGAGGACAAGCCTCTTAAATACCCCACAATTGTCAACAGTGCGGACGTCGCTGTGATTACAAAGATCGATTTGGCAACCGCAGTCGAATTCGATGCAGTTGCCGCGAATCACAATATTCATGCGGTGAGACCGGGAATGATCGTCCTCGGCGTATCGGCAAAGTCCGGTAAAGGCGTGGAAGAGTTGCTCGATTTCTTGCGCTCGCGCCGTGCCGCCGCTTGCGTGCCGCCGCCTCTGCCATTTCTTCCGATGCCGCGGCTTCTTGGTTTCCCGATTGACCGATGATTGCCGCCTATAAAGCATCCAGCGAGTCTACAGTTGTTCCAGTATTGACGCCCATCATGGCAAGCCCTACGTTGGCTGTGTCGATCATTTGGAGGTTTCTGTGCGTTCGCCACTTCGTGTCTCCCTTATTGGCATTCTGGTAATTAGTTTGTTCGATCTTCCGTCCATGGCTGCGGGTGAAAAGCCGCTGGGAATGGTCGTGATGTCGGAGAATGCGCATCTCGGAGACGCGAACGCCGCCATGGGAGCCGATATTTACAACGGCGATAGCCTCGGAACCGATCCGAACGGCACCTTGCGTCTTAAGATCAGCGCGAGCCAGATTTACCTGGCTTCTTCTAGCGCGGCAACGCTGGTGCAGCAAGACCAACAGCTCCGCATCAAGCTGACACGCGGCACCGTGGGCTTTTCTTCCGGTCCGGGTGATCGGATCGAAATAGAAACTCCCATTGGGGTCGTGCGTGCAGCCAATGGGAAACGGGCATTCGGAGAAGTAACCCTTACGAGCCCACAGGAAATTCTGGTAGCTGCGTATCATGGAGACTTGGTTGTCGACGGGAACGGCGGGGAGCGTACGGTGAAGGAAGGAGAGGCTTATAATGTGACGTTTGTGCCGGATGCGGCATCCGCGTCTCCCGAGTCTGTTCCAGCCTCACCCACGCCTGCGCTAGGACCAGGCCCGGGAGGGCATCTTTTGTTTGACGCAGTTGTTCTTGCCGGCGCCGGTGGGTTTGGTTATTTGATGTGGCATGTTTTCACTGAGAGCGACGACCACGTTCATCCGTAATAGTTAGCCTCTGCGATCCCCGAACCAGAATTGCCAATTCCTGAAACCGCGCACGCAAGGCATAAAACGCGGAACTTGCCGGGAATACTCTTCATAGGCCGCGCCAAATCGGACGTGAAGCTCACGCTCTTCAAGCCCAATAGCGATCAGCGTTAATATGCACCACACTGTGGCGACGATCCACATCACGCGAGTCCCAGCAAGCAAACAGGCTCCCAGAATCGCGAGGAATGACCCCGCGTAACGAGGATGGCGAATATAGGCGTAAATCCCGTGACGTGCCATTTCGCCGCTGCCGGACAACTCCGCTTTCCCGATCAGGCGCGTGGCCCCCAAATCGTGGCTGAGGCACCAGAACAGCCAACCTTCAAAAAAGATCAGAATTAAGCCCACAACAATGCTCCACAACGGCGGGGCATCCTGCCGAAACAGTTCGCGTCGAAAGAGAAAAATACAGATAGCCACGGGAAGCCAGGAGAGAAGCAGCGCGATGATGAAGCTGGCTTTGGGATGCCGCCGCCAGAAACCGACGTTTGGATGAAGCACAAACCAATAAAGCGGAATCGGCAGTTGGAGAAACAGAACTACCGCTGCAACCCACACGAAGAGCCTCATTCGCTCATCGTATTTGAATTTCTGCCGGTACGCCAATAGGAGTAGTTTCTTCCGCAGACTATAATGAACGTTTATCCTGGAGCGGTTCGATCCGCCTGCGGAGGAACAGAATGGCATTGGGGTCTCGACGTCCGCCAGATACCGGCGGATTGCTGCTGGTGTCTGCCCTGCTGCTGTCGCTTGTTCTCCTGTTTCCGTCGGCGGGAGCCGCGGATGAGCCTTACGCCAGAAGCCGCAATTATGATTTGCAAAACGTGCGCGTACATTTATGGTTCGATCTCGACCAGCGCAGAATCCGCGGCGAGGCGGACGAACATATTGCGGCGCTTCGCGACAATGTCGCCGAGCTCAAGTTCGATTCGGTGGGCCTGACGATCCAGGACTTAACCGTCGATGGAATGCCGACAAAATTCTCGACCACTGCCAACAATCTGATTATTCCGCTCACTCACCCGGCCCAGCGCGGCGAGCAACACGACATTGTCATCCACTATGAAGGCCAGCCCAAGAAGGGCCTTTACTTCATCCTTCCCGACAAGAATTATCCGGAGCAGCCGCGAGAAATATGGACTCAGGGTGAGTCGGAGGATACTCGCTATTACATTCCCATCTACGATTATCCCAATGATCGCACTACCTCTGAGATGCTGCTCACAGTCCCGGCAAGTTGGATCACGATTTCCAATGGCCGGCTCATGGGCGTCAAAAGCGAGGCGGATGGCGCCAAGACCTGGGATTGGAAGCAGTCGGAACCTCTTTCCACGTATTTGATCTCCGTGGTCGCTGGTGATTTCGTTCAAAAGGAAGATTCCTGGCGCGGAATCCCTTTGCGCTACGTGGTGCCGCGCGGCCAGGAATATAAGATCGATTCGTCCTTCGATCACACCAAGCAGATGCTGGATCTTTTCTCCGAGAAGCTGGATGTGCCATATCCCTGGGACCAATACGCGCAGACTTTCGTGGACGATTTTGTGGAAGGCGGCATGGAGAACACCAGTGCAACCACGCTGACGGTGCGGGAATTGGAGAACCCTGCGCTCGTGGCCGAGGACCGCACCGGATCCGATTATGTGGAATCGCACGAACTCGCGCACCAATGGTTCGGCGATCTGGTCACCTGCAAGGACTGGGCGGACCTCTGGCTGAACGAGGGATTTGCGACCTATTTCGAGCATTTCTGGAACGAACAGCATTACGGCGCCGATGACTCCGCCTATGAGTTTTGGCGCGAGCAGGCTCAATGGTTCCGCCAGAAGCGCCTCTATTCCGTGCCTATCGTCGACCGCAATTCCACCGACTCGGAGGAATACGCGGGCAACATTTACACCAAGGGCGGCTGGATCCTGAAGATGCTGCGCGAGCAATTGGGCGACGCGGATTTCTTCCGGGCGTTGCACTACTACTTGGAAACGAACCGCGGCCAGAACGTCGTCACTGCCGATCTTCAGAAGTCGATCGAGCAGGCAACTTCCACGAATGTGGATAAATTCTTCCACCAGTGGGTCTACCGCGCCGGCGCTCCGCAATTCGAAGTCAGCTATACCTACGATGATGCAGCCCACCAGATAAAGCTCGTTGTGAATCAAACGCAAAAAGTGGAAGGGTTGGTCGGTCTGTTCGACGTCCCGATCCAGGTGGAAATTGCTACGCCCAGCGGCCGCAAGAGTTATCCAATTGAGGTCAGCGAAGCGAGCCAGAGCTTCACGTTTCCGGCAGACGCCGCACCCTCGATGGTCCTCTTCGATAAAGGGGATGCAATTCTCAAAACCGTCGAATTCAAAAGGTCTCCCGTGGAGCTGATCTATCAACTAAAGAACGCGGAGACGGTCCCCGATCGCGCCGATGCTGCTGTTGCGCTCGGCGGCATCAAGGACAATTCCGAAGTTGTCGCGGCGCTCACGGATGCAGCACAATACGATTCCTTCTGGGGGATTCGGGCCGAGGCACTGAGGGCACTCGGGAAAATCGGCGGCCCGAACGCGGAACAATCGATTCTAGGCGCGGCCGGCAACGGCAACGAAAAGCCATGGGTTCGCGATATTGCTGTGCAGCAACTGGGAAAGTTCAAGGAGGATGTTTCGCTGGCTCCCAAACTGGCCGCTATTGCCGCGAACGATAAGGCCTATCGCGTCCGCGCTGCCGCTCTACGGTCCATCGCGGAGATTAAAGCGCCGAACGCATACGACACTTTGGTGGCAGCCGTGAAATTAGAGTCGCCCGACAACGTCCTTCGCAATGCGGCGGTCGATGGTCTCGGAGCGCTGGGCGATGACAAAGCGGTCTCGTTGCTGCTCGATTGGTCGTCGCCCGGCAAGGATCTCCGCACGCGCCAAGCGGCTATGCTGGCGGTCGCCCATCTCGACAGGAAAAACAAGGACATTACCAAGGCGCTCATCTCCTATTTGCACGAGCCTTACTTCGACGTGAACTTCTGGGTGCTGTTTGCCATCGGGGAACGCGGAGATCCTGACGCAATCGCGCCTCTCCAGGATTTGCTCAATAGCGGCGACGTCAGCCTGGGCGAGAGATCCATCGTCGAGGAACAAATTGCGCTGCTCAAGGGCCGCGCGAGCTCAAAATAATTCCGCCCGTCTATTTCGTTCTATGCCATCAGCAGCACGCGCAGATCACGTAGATTATTGCCGGTAGGCCCAGTGACGATCGCGTCGCCGAGGCGCACAAAGAAATTGTGTGCGTCGCTGCGGCGAAAGAATTCCTCTGGAACGAGCCCTTCGGCTTGCGCTCGTGACACAGTCTCCCCGTCGGCCACGGCGCCGGCTGCGGGACTGTTGCCGTCGATCCCGTCGGTTCCCGCGCTCAATACGGCGACGTTCTTTCCCGCGATTTTGGGCACGCATGCCAGAACGAAAGCGGAATTGCGCCCGCCGGTTCCGTTGCCGGTCACCCGGCTGCTCACTTCTCCATCGCACAGCACGGCGACGCGTCTGCCGGGATTCGCCCTCTTCTGCGCTTCGAGCTGCTCCAGCAGATGGCTTGCGGCCTTCTCGACCGGCCAATTGTCGGTGAGATTGTCACACACGCAAATGTAACCTTCCGCTTCGCAGGCGCGATGTGCGGCATGCAACAGGTCATGACCGCCAAGTAAAGGTTCGAAGTGCGCATGCGCAAACGCAGGATCGCTTTCTTTCGGTGTCTCGCGCAACTGCTGGCGCTTGAAAATGGGTTGCAGATTGTTCGGTAGTTTGTCGCGAAGCCCATAATCCCGCACGATACGCTCGGCGTCGTGAATAGTCGTCTCGTCGGGAAGAGTCGGCCCTGAGGCGATCACGGATTCCCGCCCCTGCGGCACGTCGCTGATGGCGAATGTCAACTTCATCGAGCGCGGCGCTGCGGCAGCCAGGCGTCCGCCCTTTATGGCCGATAAGTGCTTGCGCACCGCGTTGATTTCCTCGATGGAAGCGCCGCATGTGATCAGCAGGGAGTTCAGCTTCTGGAAGTCCGCGAGCGTCCAGGAAGGATCGAGGGGCTGCTCCACCATGGATGAGCCTCCGCCGGAAATCAGAAAGAAAACCAGCGTGCTTTCATCGCACTGCGTGAGGCGATCGAGAATCGCGCGGCCGGCCTCGAAGCTGCCGGAATCCGGCATGGGATGTCCGCCGCTGAATGGTTTCCATCCCGGAAGTTGCCGCGGTCGTTCGGCTGGAACAACGAGAATTCCGTCGGACCGGAATTCGGGCATGAGAACCTCGTTCAAGCCTTCCGCCATGGCGAATGCGGCCTTGCCGAATGCGATAGCCACGATTTCGCGGTAGCCGCGCAGATCCACGCTGGCCTCGCCCGCCTGAATACACGAGCCAACGCGCGCCAGCTTTCTTTTCAGCGTGGCGGGAATGTCGATGGCCGCCAGTGTCTCGCGGAAAACGTGTTGCGCCGTTTGTTTCACGCCTTTTCGAGCGCTGCTGCGCCCGCGCGCGCTACATCGACGTCCTGCTCTTCTTTTCCCGCGCTCACGCCGATTGCCCCAACCACTTCTCCATCGACAATCAGCGGCGCGCCACCGCGGAGCGGCGTCTGCTGTGCTGAATTTGCGATTGCGAGGCCCAACGCGAGCGAAAGGTTGACCTTGTCGCCGTCCATTACGGGACCTGTGGCGGCCCGCCGCACAGCCGCAGCTTGCGCTTTTACCATGGCGATGCCAATCGAAGAAGGCTTCGCTCCATCCATGCGCTCGAATGCAAGCAGGTGGCCGCCTTCATCCACCACGGCGATATCCATGGGGACGCGAATTTCTTCGGCGCGCCTCTGAGCGGCCGCAAGAACCGCGCGGGCGCCTTCGAGCGTGAGTTTCGGGTGATTTCGTGTGACGAGAGCCATTTCGATTCCTCCGCCAATTATAAGCCGAGTGCGCCTGCATTCAGCGCATTCGGCGGGCGCCGGCCTTGAAACAACGTGGCGGCATTCTCCGCCGCCATCACGGCCATTTTTGTGCGCGTTTCCAGAGAAGCGCTCCCGATGTGCGGTGCCAGCACGACGTTCTTGCGGCCAAGAAGCGCGGGATGAACCTTCGGCTCGAACTCGTAGACGTCGAGCGCCGCGCCGGCAATTTGCTTGTTCTCAAGCGCCTCCGCAAGAGCCGCTTCGTCGACTACGGGTCCCCGTGAGGTATTGATCAAAAATGCGCTGCGCTTCATTTTCCCCAGGGTATCTTTGCAAATCAGATGGCGCGTTTCCGGGAGCAGCGGCACGTGCAACGTCACGAAATCAGCGTCCCGAAGCAGGCGATCCATTTCCACGAATTCCGCGCGCAGTTCTTGTTCTACCTCGATCGGCGCGCGCGTGCGGCCGCTATAAATCACGCGCATCTGAAAGCCGAGCGCCCGCCGCGCCATCCGGCGCCCGATCCGGCCGAAACCGGCGATGCCCAGCGTCTTGCCATACACGTCGGTGCCAGCCAGTTGGTCGAGTTCCCATCCAGGCCAGCTTCCCGAACGGATCCAGGTGTCGCCTTCCACCAAGCGCCGCGCCACGGCCATCAGCAGCGTCCACGCAAAATCCGCTGTCGTATCGTCCAGGACCCCCGGCGTGTTCGTGGCCGCCACCTTGTGTCGCGTGCAAGCGGCTACGTCTATATTGTCGTAGCCAACCGAAACGGTCGCCGCGACGCGGAGCTTTGGCGCGGCCGTGAGCAACTCTTCGTCCACCTTATCCGTCAACATGCAGACGAGCGCCTCGCGGTCGGCCACTCGCTTGAGCAGTTCCTCGCGGGGCATGCGCTCCGGCTGCATCCAATAGTCCATATCGAAACTTGCGTCCAGGATCAACTGCGCCGCTGGAAACAGCGGACGAGTCGCCAGAGCCTTGGGTTTGCCCACCATGCACCTCATCGGAGAAACGGCCCGTAAAGCGGAATAGTATACGCCCCTCAGTGATGCGTACGCTCGCCACGCGCTGCCGCACGGTACTGGCTGTGCATGGTGTTGCATTGGCTCTGGCTTCGTTGACGCGCCGGATTCCGCGCGGCTATAGTGTCCATGAGTACGTAAAGAGGCCGCCCTTAAGCCAGCTACATGGAATCGAAACTTCTCGACGAATTAAGGAGTCTTCTCGGCTCGGATGCCGTGCTTTACGAGCCTGAGGATCTGTCACTCTATGAATATGACGGTTCGGTGGAAGTGGCGCGGCCGGAGTGTGTTGTGTTTCCTCGGACGACGGAAGACGTTGTCGGGATCGTTCAGCTCGCCAATCGTTATAAGACACCGTTGGTTGGCCGTGGTGCGGGCACAGGACTTTCCGGGGGCGCACTCGCGCGAAACGGTGGCATCGTCACTGTCTTCTCCCGGATGAATCGCATTCTGGAGGTGGATGTCGAAAATCAGCGTGCCACCGTCCAGCCGGGAGTTGTGAACCTCGATCTGAGTGTTGCGGTGGCGCATACTGGGCTCCATTTCGCTCCGGACCCGTCGAGCCAGAAAGCCTGCACGATTGGTGGAAACGTCTCCGAGAATTCCGGCGGCCCGCACACGCTCGCCTACGGCGTGACGACGAATCACATCCTGGCTCTCACCGCCGTTCTTCCCACAGGCGAACGCGTCCGCCTCGGCAGTCCGGCTCTGGATGCTCCGGGCTACGATCTGGTTGGGCTCTTTGTCGGCTCCGAAGGAACGCTGGCGCTCATCACCGAAATTACCGTGAAGCTGACAAGACTGCCCGAAGCAGTCAAGACCTTGCTTGCTGTGTTCGACACGGTCGACGACGCAACCGAAACGGTCGCCGACATCACCTCGCGTGGCATCACCCCTGCCGCGTGCGAAATGTTCGATAGCTGGACGATCCGCGCGGTTGAGGAATATGTCCACGCCGGATACCCCGGCGGCGCCGCCGCTGTGTTGCTGATCGATGTGGACGGATTGCGCGAAGCAGTGGAAGCCGACGCGGAGGAAGTCGCCGCGGTCTGCCGCTCTCATCATGCTTCCGAAGTGCGTGTGGCTCGCGATGCCCGCGAGCGCGAGCTTCTCTGGAAGGGGCGGAAGAACGCGTTTGGCGCCGTGGGCCGGATTTCGCCCACGTACTACGCGCTGGATGGAGTCATTCCGCGGACGAAGTTGCCCGCGACGCTTCGGCGCATCTCGGAAATCGGCGCGAAATATGGTTTCGAAGTCGGAAATATTTTTCATGCCGGAGACGGCAATCTGCACCCGCTCATTCCTTTCAATGGACGCGACAAAGATCAATTCCGCCGCGCCGTAGCCGCGGGAACGGAAATCATCCGTTGTTGCATCGACATGGGTGGTTCCATCACGGGCGAACACGGTGTCGGGATGGAGAAAGACCACCTGATGCTGTTCCTGTTCACCGAGACGGACCTCGATCTGATGCGGCGCGTGCGCGATGCGTTTAACCCTGAGGGTCTGCTCAATCCGGGGAAAATTTTCCCCACCACGAAAGGCTGTGGAGAGATCTACGTGCGGCCATCGCCCGCCACGAGCGCACCACCCGCGTGAGCGTGGCGAGCATGACCGCGTCGTCTCGACTCGCCAGCATCGTTGGTCCCGCCCATGTTTTTCGCGATTCCGCCGAGCTCGCCGCGTATGATATCTGTGGCATGGTGCCGGCTGTCATCGTGCAGCCTGGCTCGTCCGCAGAAGTCGCCGAAATCGTGAAATTTGCGGTCGCGGAAAAGCTTGCGCTCGTCCCCATGGGCGCGCGGACCAAGCTGGTCATGGGCCTTCCTCCGCGCCAGTACGATCTCGCACTCGACATGACACGACTGAATCGCGTTGTCGCCTACGATCCCGGCGATTTGACCCTGAGCGTGGAATCCGGAATTCGGCTAAGGAACCTCGCAAGCGTTCTGGCCGCGCATCGGCAATTTCTTCCGCTGGAGGTGCCGTTCGCGAGCCAAGCCACCGCCGGCGGCGCCATCGCGTCTGGCGTGGACACGGCCCTGCGACAAATGTACGGCGCCGCACGGGATTATGTCCTCGGAATGGAATTTGTGACAGGCCAGGGCCTGCTCGCCAAGAGCGGCGGGCGCGTGGTAAAAAATGTCACCGGGTACGATATCCACAAGTTGATGATCGGCGCTCTAGGCACCCTGGGCGTTATCACGAAAATCAATTTCCGCACGTTCCCGGTGCCCGCATCCGCTCGCGCGTTTGCCGCGGAGTTCGAAAACGCCGAAGGGGCGCTCGAATGGCGCCACCGTATCGCGCGATCTTCATTTAGGCCGCTTTCGCTTGAGGTTCTAAGCCCCGGAGCCGCGGGAATTTTGTCTGGCGAAGCCGCCGCGCGCGCCGTGCCGGATCCAATTCCCTCCGGTCTTTTTTCGAACCGGCGCTGGACGTTTCTCGCCGCCTTCTCGGGGAACGGACATGTTCTGGAACGATGCGAGCGCGACCTTCGCGAAATGGCGGAACAGTGCAACACTATTCGTTTCTCCGTGCTTGGAAACGACGAAATTGCTGGTGCTTCCAACCGGGTGCGGGAATTTATTCCCCTCGCGCTCCGCTCATCGCCTGCAGCCACTGTCGTGAAAATAGCCGTTCTGCCCACGCGTCTCAGCGAAGCGCTGGCCGCTGCCGCGAAGTCCTCAGAAAACAATTCGTTGCCCTGGGCGGCGATGGCCAGGGGGCTCGGCGTAATTTACTTCGCGCTGCTGCCCAACGTGCGCAGCAATGAAACACGCCGTCTCGTCATTCAGGCCACGGATCAAATCCTTTCGAAGTGCTCCTCGCTGGGCGGGAGCGCCGTGGTCCCGTGGTGTCCTGTGGAGTGGAAGAGCAACTTGAAAGTGTGGGGACTCGGCCGCGGCGATCTGGATCAGATGCGCAAATTGAAAATGGTGTTCGACCCGCATGGCGTGCTCTCTCCCGGCCGATTCGTGGGAGGCATCTAAAGCCATGGCGTTCGCTCCGGCATCCCATGAAGACGTGCAAGTTCCCGCTCCCGCCGGACCCAGCGGATTTTCCGGCGCCGACCAGCCTGAATACTCCGTCTATTCCCACTGCGTTCACTGCGGGCTTTGCCTGAATCAGTGTCCCACCTACCGTCTGTGGGGCCGCGAGTCGGATTCCCCGCGAGGACGCATTCGCCAGATGGAGCTCGTCGATCTGGGAAAGCTACCGCTGGGGGATGCCTTCGTCACGCACATCGACCGCTGCCTTGATTGCCGCGCCTGCGAGTCGGCGTGTCCCTCGGGCGTCGAGTACGGCAAGCTCGTGGAAATGGCGCGAGCTCAGATTGAACAGCACTACAAGCGGCCGTTCTTTTCGCGGCTCGCGCGCGGATTGGTCTACCGGCGATTGCTTCCTTATCCAAAAAGAATCGCCGCGGCGGCGCGATTCCTGCGGCTTTACCAGCGCTCCGGCTTGGCTGCGGTGGCACGTGGGGCGGGAATCCTGCGTCTGTTAGGATTGCAGGATCGCGAACGTCTGCTACCTCGAATCGACCGGGATTTTTTCTTCACGCAGCTCGGACAAACGTTTCCGGCGCACGGAAAGCGCCGTGCCCGCGTGGCTTTCTTCGCGGGCTGCATCGCGCAGGTCACGTTCAGCGAACTTAACCGTGCCACGATTCGCGTGTTACAGGCAAACGGCTGTGAAGTAGTGGTCCCGGCAGGACAAGTCTGCTGCGGAGCGCTTCCCGCGCATGCCGGTGTGCGCGATGTCGCCCGCAGCCTCGCTCGCGCCAACTTCGGCGCATTTCTGGAGGGCGATTTTGACGCCATCGTCACCAACTCGGCCGGATGCGGTTCCACCCTGAAGGAATATACGCACCTGTTCGCCGCGAACGATCCCGCGCAGCAGCAGGCCCGCGAATTCGCCGCCAAGATGTGCGATGTCACCGAGTTTCTCGCGGATTTAGGGCTTACGGCAGTGCTCCGGCCGGTCCCGCTGCGTGTTACCTATCAGGATTCCTGCCATCTCGCCCATGGGCAAAAAATCCGCGAGGCCCCGCGCCAGCTGATTCGCGCCGTTCCTGGAATTGAATTTGTCGAGATGCCCCTCTCCGACCAATGCTGCGGTTCCGCCGGCGTCTATAACGTCACGGAAACGGAAGCCTCCCTCGCCCTGCTCGCGCTAAAGATGGAATCGGCGCAGCAGACTAAAGCGCAGGCCATCGTCACGGCGAATCCGGGCTGCATCCTTCAGCTTCGCGCGGGCGCCGCCATTCATGGCACTGGCCAGGAAGTTCTCCACGTCGTTGAGCTACTCGATCGCGCTCTGTCGCCGCAATGAAGGTGGGGTGGACTTATCTTGGCGTACCCGGCACCCACAATTTTAGTTTGTCCGGCGTAGGAAAGAAGCTGCTGGGCATGGTATCGCCGTAACGCACGATCTCCATGGATTTTACAAGTCCATCGCGTACGAATAGCAGGACATCAACGCCCATCCCATAGGCCTCCACTGCAATCGGTTCCCGAACGGTTGCCCGGACAACTGGGCGCTTAACTTGTAAATATACCGTCCCACAACCGCAATCACATTCACCTTTCACCTCAACATGATCTAGTTGTTCCTCGAGCTGATGCTTCCCGGGAAAATCTGCCGAAAGTAAGAACTCCAGGAGATTCCGTTCTTCGCTTCGAAGTGGTCGAGGCTTAAACAGGTCATTCATATGGTGCAGTTTGTACTGAATTTTACTTCTCACCGACGAGATAGCGACAGCCGTCCGCTCCCATCCGTGCGGAATGGACTGCGCCTGCTGGCACGTCGCACCGCTCACCCACGCGATACGTCTGCGATTCGTCCTTCATTGTCAGCGTCATTTCCCCGTCGAGAATGATGTGTGCCGTCAGCCCGCCGTGTGTGTGATCGGGATAAAACGCATTCGGCCCGTCCTGCCAGACAAAGGTATGCGAAAAGCCTTCGGCCTCCAATTGTTTCCGGCAATCTTTTTCGCTGGGCTTTGCGGCCATATTCGCACCGGGGATTATATTAGCGGCGATCATGGAATGGACGGTTGTAGGGGGAGGGCTTGCGAGCGGAGCGTGGTGGAATTCCGCCCGCAAGTACGGCTTGTGCGACGGGGGAAAACTCAATTCTGCGGTGTTGACGGCCCCGGCGGAGGCTCCGCTGGCCCCTTCCGGAAAATCACGTTTCTTTCGTCTTGCTTCACCGTGTAGCCGGATGGCACCTCGAAGAGTGATGCGTCCGGTTCTTCCCGCTGGATATTGGTCAACTGGAACACGTTCTCGCCGGTTCGCGGATCGATCCTCTTGATCATCACATTCATCTGTAAGTCGGGCGAATACCATCGCTCCACCGAGATTTCGATCGGCTTCTCGTTGCCGATCGCGCCCGCCGGAATGGTGCGTGTCGTTTTGGTTCCTTGTACTGTCAAGCCGTCCATCGTTTGTGTGCCAAGCGACACCGTCGTCGTTTCATTTCGCTGCTCTTGCGCAAACGGCGGAAGCGCCGCATCGTCTCGCTTCTCGCGCCGTTTCGCAGGCAACGCCAGCTTGCGTGCCATCTTCCGATTCGGCTCCAAGATATAGGTTGCGCCGGCCACCGGATCGTTGATGAAAACCACATGCGGCGGAGTTTTTCCGGAAGTAGCCCAAGGCCCGATGGCGGGGAGCGTCACATCGCGCCGCGTGCGGCCGTTGCTGTCGCGCGCCAGCGTTCCGCTCGTGGTGCGCTGGATGCGATTCCCATCGGCGAGCACCTCGGTGCTCTGTTGAGAAAATGTCGCAGTATAGGGAGCGCCCGTCACGGTGTTCCCGCCAATCCCCGCCTCGAATGTCACAAATCCCATGGCGTCGTCCGGCGAAAGCGGCCCGGGCCCGATCCTCTGGTAAAAAACATTCGGGCCCGCAGGAGGCGGTCCCGGAGGCCCGGCTTGCGCGCTGGCGGCCCCTCCGATCGTGAACACTGCCAATGCTATCGTCATCAGCCTTGCGGTGCGGCTCAGGCGAGCGGAATCATTTGAAAGTCTCATCTCGGTATTCCTCTCCTTGAATCTCGCGATCTTTCTTTATTGGTTCAAACTCGCCTCTGACACGAGTCGAACGGCCTGCGGCGCGCCGTCTTCACTCAGCACAATATCCGCCGGAATCTGCTCTCCCGCGCTGACGTCCACCACGGGAACGCCGAGCGATGCCAGCGCCGCACGAGAGAGAACCACGAGGACAACAGTTCCTCCTTCGAGTGTCGCCGGGTCATCCGCGTATGGCAGCGGGACAAAAGGGGTCGCATATTCCAGATTGCTTGCCTGGTTTTCCGCTGCCTGATCTCCCGGCTCCGCGCCCGCGACATTCTGCACCGGCGTTTCCTTCGTGACTCCCGCATTCAAATGCCGCGCTTGGCTGTGGCGCAGCGAGAATCCCAGCACCAGCAGCACGGCTGCAGCCGCGCCAATCGCCGCGAGCCGTCGGCGAATCCCCGGGCCCGAAGATTCAGCCTTCTGCCGCCTGAATTCCTGCATCACGGCAGCCTCGACGCGTTGAGGCGCTCCCGCATCCGTTCCTCGCGCGGCAATGGCGTGTAAGGCGAAGTCCAGCGATTCAGCTTGCGTCATCAGCCGCGCACAGCGGTCGCAAAATTCCGCATGGGCCAGCGCATTCTCGCGAAGCGCCGAACCTCGCGTTCCCGGACGATCCAGGTCCTGAAGGATTTCCTCGAACTCAACGCACCCGATTTGCATCACTTCTTCGTCTTCATTATTCATTCGCCCACCGCCGAAGCGCGTCGCGCGGGATGCGCTTCACGCAGCTTTTCGAGCAAGATGGCTCGGGCCCGGTGCAGTCGCGACCGGACTGTCCCGACGGGGCAGTCCAAAGCCGCCGCTGTTTCTTCATAGCTCATTTCCTCAAGTTCGCAGAGCACCACCACCTCCCGGTAATTATCCGGCAGCGTCCGGATGGCCTTCCGCACCCTTTGCACGGTTTCCATCGACGTAAACTCATCCCGGCTCGCCAGCTCGGCGTAATGGCCATTTTCATTGGCATTTGCCCGAATGCTGTTGCCATTCGGCCACGCACCGGCCGATTGTGGGCCTCGTTCTTCTCCATCATCCACCAGCGGCACCAGTCGCTGGTCCTGCGCCCACCGCTTACGCAAATGGTTGCGCGCGATGCCGAACAGAAAACCTCCCACCGTTCCGCGTGCCGGATCGAATCGTTTTGGATTGCGAATCAACGTCATGAATACCTCTTGCGTCACGTCTTCGGCAATCGCGGTATTGCCGCTCATATGCAGAGCGAACCGATAGATCGATCCCTGCCGGCGCCGGTAGAGGTGCGTGAAAGCTTCCTCGTCGCCCGCTGCCATACGGCGCACCAAGCCGTCATCTGTCAGTTCGATGGCCCCAGTCATCTCAACCTTTTGGACGGCCTGCCCTGCTTCTCGTTACATATTCCGGCTCCGCGCTCTGATAGTTCCTTAATTTCACAGCCTCGGCATGGTCTTTAGTCCTTTGAATCTACAGGGGCATGCCCGGAATCGCAGGCAGCCTGCTTGAACAGCTTCTTGACCTATTCGCCCGGCTCTCATAACGTATTGCCGGACGAAAGGGTGACGCCGTCACATTCACCTGGGACGTCCCATTACTTCGGCGGTCCTTCGCCACCAGGAGCAGTCATGCAGGAATTCGATCCGCACGTCCTTGAAGAAAAGCCGGTGCCTCCACCCGACGAATTCAGCAAGCGCGCGCATATCCGCTCGCTCAATGAATACCGGCAAATGTACGAAAGCGCGGAGCGAGATCCCGAAGGCTTCTGGGCTGAGCAGGCCAAGCTGCTGGATTGGTTTGAGCCGCCCAAGCGCACCTTGGAATGGAAGCCGCCGCACGCCCAGTGGTTTGTGGGCGGGAAATTGAACGTCTCTCATAATTGTCTGGACCGCCACCTCGCCAAAAGCGGCAACAAGCCCGCGCTTCTGTGGGAAGCCGAGGATGGCTCCAAATTGCAGCTCACCTATTCCGAACTACACCAGCGAGTCTGCCGCTTTGCCAATGCGCTCAAATCGCTTGGTCTGAAGCCGGGCGATTGCGTGGCCATTTACATGCCCATGATTCCCGAATTGCCCATCGCCATGCTGGCATGCGCGCGAATCGGAGCGGTGCATTCGGTGATCTTCGGAGGTTTCAGCTCGCAGGCCCTGATCGATCGCATTGGCGATGCCAAAGCCAGAGTCCTGATCACCGCCGACGGTGGTTACCGTCGAGGCAAAATTGTGCCCCTGAAGGAGACGGCGGATGCCGCCCTCAAAAGTTGTCCCTCCATCGAGAAATCTATCGTCGTGCGCCGCACCGGCGAGAAAGTCTCTTGGCAGGAAGGGCGCGATTTGTGGTGGCACGACCTGGAAAAGGCGGCTTCGAAAGATTGTCCCGCTGCCCCATTCGACTCCGAGCAGCCGCTCTACATCCTCTACACCAGTGGGACAACCGGAAAGCCCAAAGGCGTCCTGCACACGTCCGCGGGATATCTGTTGCAATGCATGTGGACCACCCGCCTTGTCTTCGATCTGCGCGACGATGACGTCTATTGGTGTACCGCAGACATTGGTTGGGTGACGGGCCACAGTTATATCGTGTACGGGCCCTTGGCGAACGGTGCCAGCGTCGTGATGTACGAAGGCGCGCCCGATCAGCCCCGCAAAGATCGCTTCTGGGACATCATCCAACGTTACAAAGTCACCATTTTTTACACTTCTCCAACGGCCATCCGCGCGTTCATGGCCTGGGGGACCGAGTGGATCAAGCCGCACGATCTGAGCAGCCTGCGATTGATCGGCTCGGTGGGCGAGCCCATCAACCCCGCGGCTTGGAAATGGTATTCGGAAACGATTGGCAACCACCGCTGTCCCGTCGTGGATACCTGGTGGCAGACGGAAACGGGCGCCATTATGATTTCGCCTCTCCCGGGTGCGACTCCCGCCAAGCCTGGCTCCGCCACCCTCCCGCTGCCCGGCATCGCCGCCAAGGTCGTCAACCTTCAAGGCCGTCCGGTCGGTCCGGGCGAGACGGGCTATCTGACGATTCAAAAGCCGTGGCCCTCGATGCTTCGCACCATTTATGGCGACGACGACCGCTACAAGCGCGAATATTGGAGCCGCATTCCGGGTGTTTATTTTGCCGGAGACGCGGCCCAGTGCGACAAGGATGGCTACATCTGGGTCCTCGGTCGCGTGGATGATGTCATCAAGGTTGCCGGACACCGCCTCAGCTCGATGGAAATAGAAAGCGTGCTGGTAAGCCATCCCGCCGTCGCCGAAGCGGCAGTCGTGTCGCGGCCGGATGATGTGAAAGGTGAAGCCATCATCTGCTTCGTGACGCTCCGCTCCGGGCACTTCCCGAACCCTGGCCTGCACGCCGCATTGATGGAACACGTCTCCGTAACCATCGGCACCATCGCGCGGCCGGCGGATGTTCGCTTCGCCGATTTGCTGCCCAAGACGCGCAGCGGCAAGATCATGCGTCGCTTGCTTCGGGAACTCGCGTGCAAGGGCGGCATTTCCGGCGACACAACCACGCTCGAGGATCTTTCAGTCATCGAGCGCCTTGCCAAAGCTCAGGGTCAGGAAGAAGAGTAGCGCCCCATACGCGAATAGAGTCTCGTAGGTTATCTTCAGCGGTTTTCATGCCGGCGTGACGTGAACCCCTGCGCGAACCGGCACCCGATGGTTTCGTGTCGAGGCAGGTGCTTGCTTTCGTCTTGCGAGACGGCAGCTTCAAAAAGGGGATTCCGCGAAGTGCGACGCCGAAGAGTGGCCTTCATTATCGTCATCCAATCGATTTTATTGCTGGTGCACGCCTTCGTTTGCTTCACCTGGATCCAGTTCTGGGGAGTCACCGATCCCCGCTCGGTTTGGAGATTGGCGGTTCTATTTGTGCTGTTGTCAGTCAGTTTTGTCGCTGCGTCGTTGCTCGCTTTCCGTTACTCCCATTTTCTGGTGCGGATTCTGTACACGCTTTCCGCCGTGTGGCTGGGCGTGGTGAATTACCTTTTCCTGGCAGCTGGCGCATGCTGGATTTGTTATGCGCTCGCAATGCTTGCGGGGTTGCGCGGGGAGCGGCGGAGTCTCGCGATTCTGCTGTCCGGCCTGGCTCTCCTGACGAGTTTATACGGGATCGTGAACGCGTCTCGTCCGCGAATCAAACGAATCACCGTGAAGTTGCCGAATCTGCCCGATTCCTGGCGCGGGCGGGTGGCCGCCATGGTGAGCGACACTCATCTGGGTCCGGTGAGAGGCGCCGGATTCGCGGGGCGCGTGGTTGCGATCGTCGCCCAATTGCGGCCCGACATCGTCTTCCTCGCCGGCGACCTCTATGATGGCACGGCGGCGGATACGGATCGGCTTGCACAGGCGTTTGCGAATCTTTCCCCTCCTCTGGGCGCGTATTTTGTCACCGGCAATCACGAGGAGTTTTCCGA
This sequence comes from Candidatus Acidiferrales bacterium, assembly GCA_035534055.1. Lineage (GTDB taxonomy): Bacteria > Acidobacteriota > Terriglobia > Acidiferrales > UBA7541 > Palsa-295. Next base: position 18,624 of record DATLST010000206.1, read on the forward strand.
TCGCACGAAATATCTCGAGGCGTTGACGCGGGCGGGCATCCGTGTTCTGAACAACGAGAAGCTGACGCTCGATGGCTTGCAGATTGTGGGCGTGCTGTATCGCGAGTCAGTGCATCAGCAGCATTTCCAATCCGTGTTGGAGCAGGCGTCGCTGGACCGAAGCCGTCCCAGCATCTTGCTAACTCACGTGCCGCACCACCTTTCCGTCGTTGCAGCGCAAGGCATTTCCTTGCAGCTTTCCGGCCATACACACGGCGGACAGTTTTTCCCCCACACACGCATCGTTTCGCGTATTTACGGTCGGTTCGCCTACGGATGTCAGAATTTCGAAAATCTCATCGTTTACACGTCCTGTGGCGCAGGCACCTGGGGACCCCCAGTGCGGGTGGGCACCCGACCCGAAATCGTGCTAATCCGTTTCGAGTAATTGGCGAAGCCTGCACGAAGACGAGAGGTCGATCGTCGGTTCCGAAGGCTTCAGGTGGCGTTCTAGTTCTACGTCGGGAATTAGTACAGGCAGCCCCATGCCGTTGTCAGCGGCATTTTCTTCAAGATAGGGGGCCGCCTGGTTACCTGAGAACTAAAGATTTGGTAGCGCTAACGGGAATCGAACCCGTATTTCAGCCTTGAAAGGGCGATATGCACACCCCTGTTTATATTGGCTTTTTGCCCACTTTATCATCAAACTCGGCCCCGATTGTCATCAACATTTTAAAGCCGGAGCCGAGTGTCATCGGTGTTGATGACAGTCTTTGGTCGGATTTTCATTTCGCTTTCTGAAATGCTTCGGGACTCGCAACCAAGCCCGCACTATGTAATTCTCTGCCCGCTTCAATTGCGGCGGCTCTCATGTTCTCGGGTTCGTTGTGAATCGGCATCAGTCGTTTCCAGATGTCGCAGAAGTCATCACCGAGCATCCGGCGATAGAGTAAAACTCTGAACCAATTCAACTCCACTTCTGCGCGCAACAACATACCCTCGGTTTGAAAAATCTTATCCAAGCCAAAGCCAAACATCCTGACGGAAATCGGATTGCCGTGGGTCAACGCGTGAAGTGAATTCAGGAACGGCTCGTTGTTTATGAGCGGCACCGGCGCAAGTAGATGGCTGATGTGACCTTTGCCGAGCGCATCGTTAATCATTTTGTCCATCTTAACCAGACTGGGACTGCCAGCGCGGTCGAACGTCAACTGCTCGGCAATCTCCAGGTCACTATCCATCGCCCAGACCAAGAACCAAATACCTCGGCGGCTGTATTCGATGAAACTGCGAATAGTCACCAGGAAGTGAAAATCGTTCTTGCCTTGCTGCGCTTTTAGACCATTGAAGATGGCTTCGCTGGCGTTCAGATACCGGATGGCAACCAGCAGTCGATATTTTGACGTTGGGAGTTGAACTGCCTCGTCACCTTGCGCGTTAGCCATTTTGCTGACCGGCAAATCTCACTGACCTGCCGCGCGTGAGGCCGTCTCAATCTTTGTTATCGTATCGTCGATGTTCAGAGATTGCAGTTGCAACTCTACATACTCGTCAAACATTTGAAGCGCAGTCGCGTTTTCAACCGGAAGATTCAGAAACTCAGTCATGAATGCGCCCGCCATGAAAACCACAGGCATTGTCTCCTGCACTAGCGCGCGGATTTCCTTGTCTGAGTAGGTCGGGCCGACTTCCCGAGTTTGTTTACTCAACTGCTTCATTACTTGCTCGGGGCCGTTGTGTGTGAGGCCATGCAACATTCCGATGCGGCCTTTGAATCGCGGCCCTACCATCGGCTCTACGCCCATCTTCTCATCTATCTGTTTTCCAACAGCCACGAAGTCGGTGTTGTATTCTCCGTTTGAAATCGACCGCAGTTGCTTTTCAGTTCCGAACATCACCAGAAATAATTTTAAGAATGCTTCCTCCAAAACTCGGAGTAGAGAGTAAGCAGATGTCGGATTGCCGTTCCGAAGTAGGGTCAGGATTCCGTTGTGGTGCTCGAAAACAATGGTCCAATACGCCAGCGCAAGCGGGTCTCGATTTGTTTTTATGATGTGCTGTCGATTATTGCTGACGAGAAGTTGAACACGTTCGCTCAGTTTGCTGGCGTGCGCAATCATCAATTCGGTCGAGCATGGATTTGTGATTTGCAATTTTGTTTGGTAGCGCGTACGGGAGTCGGACCCGTCTTTCCGGCTTGAAAGGCCAGCGTGCTAACCGATGCACCAACGCGCCACGGAGAGAAATTCTATCACACCTACCCGTGCATCTCGTTCGCAACGTATTCTCCCCCCTTCACCATCGCCAATCTAATTCGTTTCGTGTTCAAAACGTTGTAGCGAGATAACATTGCTTGTGTCTTCCAACCGCCGATCTTCATCACCATATCCGAATCTACATCAGCATCAATCAAATTGATTGCGGCAGAGCATCGGCAATCGTGAATCCTAACTCCCGTGCGAGTCCGCGTTTTTTGGTTCCATGTTCCTAGTCCAGACTTTGCACAAGCTCGGCTCCATTCGATGCGGAAGTTTGTGGAATAGAAGACAGGTTTTGAGGAGTCTCGAAACATTTTGCGAAGCATCGCCGCGATGGGTTCCAACTGTTTCCCAGCGAGAACAATGGTAAGCGGTATTCTAGATTTTACGATCTCAGCGGGAAGTTTGATCTCTGTGCAGTCGGAATTCACCATATCCCAAGTGATTTTTTGAAGCGTACCTAGCCTGCATCCCGTCCCATACATGAAAATGAAAAACGGGCGAAGATTCTCAGGCAAGTGCGTGAGTATCTTAGCGAAGCCCTTGGGCTCGATATATTGTCCAGCCGCTTCCGAATCTCTCGGCATCGGAAAATGCGGCACAGTGTGTAGTTGGAGTTTTTTATCCGCGCGAGCTTGATTGAACATGGCGCGAAGCATAACCATATTTCGGCGAATCGTCGGGTCTTTCACGTTATCCTTGGTGCGGCGATGCGTAATGTATCTGCGGAGTGTATCGGAAGTGATATTTCTCACCGCCATGCCTTTGAAAAAGTCGTCCAGATATTGAAGCCCGTAGTATTTGTGTTGTTCGGGATTCTGTTCCAGATAGGCATCGCGGATTTTTTCATACGTGAGTTTATCTGTTATCGCTGTAGGAATCGCGCCACGGCTGGTATCTGTCAACTCCTCTCGAGACCCGAACGAGGTTTTTACCGAAACGTTTCGTTCAAAAGAGTAGCCGAGTCATCCCGTCAGATTGAGCTAAAAAACCGACTGCACCAACATTGTGCAGTTGGGTAGAATAATCACTGCCCTATGTTGGTGCAAATTGTCATCAAGATTGTCATCAAGATTGGCGTTTTTCCCCGCAAGTCTCAATACTACACAGTACGTTTTGCTACTTAACCGCTGTATTTTCTGACGTACCGGTACGTCTCAACACGCAGGGGCAACCTTGAAAGGGCCGCGTGCTAACCGTTGCACCATAGCGCCGAAGTGCAGCCAAACTGCGAGGAGATTCGATTATCGAGGAAATTCATGGGATTGACAAGGCGCGAAGAGATCGTGGAAGAAAATCTCAACAGGACTGCTCGTTCCACTCCCGGCGCTCACGCAGCGAAGTGATGTGCGCGATATGGTGCCGGCCATGCCACTCATAGTGCGCGAGATTCTGGCCGACCGTCATGGTGCCCAGATTGGGGTGACGGAATCTGCGCTCCCAATCGGTTCGTGAGAGCGAGCGGAGCAGCAATACCCAACGCGCATGCAGGTTCTCGATCAGCGGCAGAGACGCATCGAGGGGAGCCTTCGAATCGGCTAGTTCGGCCCAGAGTGCCTCCTCGTAGGTTTTGATTGTGGGATCGTCTTCTGTGAGAGCGAGCTTGCAGCGTATGTAGGCGTTCATGTGGCTGTCGGCGAGATGATGGACCACCTGGCGCACCGTCCATCCGCCTGGCCGGTAAGGTGTGTCGAGTTGGGTTGGATTCAAATCCACGACGGCAATCGCGAGGCGCGCGGGCGCTTCCGCAATCGAATCGATCAAGACGCGTCGCTCGTCGCCGGTTAGATGCTCGGGACGCTCGAATTTACCGACGGGATAGCGCAGGTTCGCTTCCATGATTTCCTTCCTCCGGTAGCTGGCATTAGCCAGCCAATCACAAAAGATTATGTCTTTCGAGGTTCCGCATGGCAACTTTCTGCCCGCGCATGACTCCTGCAATCCTCGCGCAGGAACAGCGCTTCGCAATCCAGCCTTAGCGGCGGAGCGAGATGCTCTGCGGCCGGGAAACTTTTTCCCGAACACAGATGACTTTTACAGATGCGGCAGAGTATTCTTTCGCGTGCACTTCGGCCGGTCGCTTTTCCTGTTCACAGCAGCTTTCTTCGGCGGTGCCATCAACTCCGTTGCAGGAGGGGGCAGCTTTCTCACTTTCCCCGCCTTGCTCTTCATCGGCATCCCGCCCATAGCCGCGAATGCCACCAGCACCGCCGCGGTCTGGCCCGGTACGGTGGCCAGCATGTTCGCCTACCGAAAGGCACTTACCGCCGAAGCGCGGCGTTTGCTGCCCCCGCTTCTCATCATGGGCGTGATCGGGGGCGTGCTCGGCGCGCACATCCTGTTGAAGACCCCGCAGGACACATTCATGAAGCTGATTCCTTGGCTGCTTCTGCTTGCCACGCTTCTGTTTGTTTCGAGCGGCCGGATCACGCGATGGATGCGCGCTCGCACCAGCCACCATGGCAGCGGCAACCTCCTCATGATTGCAGGCGGATTGCTGTTGGAGCTGCTGATTTCGATGTACATCGGATATTTCGGCGCCGGCGTGGGCATCCTGATCCTGGCGCTGTTGGCTTTGCTCGGGATGGAAAATATTCACACCATGAACGCCACAAAGACGGTGCTTGTGACTGTGGTGAACGGCGTGGCGCTCTCTATGTTCATCTGGTCCAAAGTGGTGGTCTGGCCCGAAGCGATCGTGATGATCGTTGGTGCGGTGCTGGGCGGCTATGGGGGCGCCTCCGTTGCGCAAAAAGTGAATCCGCAATATATACGCCGCTTGGTCATCCTGATCGGGTTTGCGATGTCGGCTTACTTCTTCGTGCGTTATTGACAGCTCAGCTCTCTTCCTGCGCGAGCGCCAAGCGATGGTTCCGAAGGGGAGTTCAGCGACGGCTCTCCTTCGAATGGCGTTCGATCATGTGCTTCGTCAGAATCACCAGACCGAAAATCTGCGTCCACTCCGACACGATGTTTCCCACTACCTCCCCCCACTTTCCTTCCGGATCCATGAAAGCGAACAGCACAATCCAACCCGCGCCCGTGGTCAGGAGAAAGATGCTCAAAGAGTGTTCTCGCAGCCACTCCCGGGCAGGACCTAACAGAAAATTCTTGTGCACGGGCCGGCTTTCGGCTGAATCTTTTTCGTAGAGATACTTCGTTGCCAGCACGATAACGACAACCCCCGACCAGTCCGCGATGGCATTGCCGAAAAACGACCCGAGGTGCGTGGCGGGGTTCGAAACGCGATATAGACAAATCAAAATACCAACAATGCAAATGGACGTAATGCTCAGCGAATGCTCATGAAAAAAACCGTGTTTGTGCGAATGCTGCCGCGCCAGTGACATTGAGTTCTCCTGTCCATAGGATTATGGGGGAGTTGAGCGTTTGCCTGGAACTATTCGGAACCAACGCGAAAAAAATACACGGGTGTCCCGCCACCGGAATCGGATGTGTCAATCGTAAGTCTATAATTAGCATAGACTTACTTCTGGTCAATGAGCGGTGATCAAAATGCAGTGCCTTGCTTGGGCGTCGGTTCCGTACTGTGCGAGTTGGGCCGAGCACATAGACACATGAGTCATATGTTCGACATCTTCACCACTCTTCCAGATGGCAGACCTCTTTGGGTTGAGTGCATCGAGGGCGTGGAAGAAGCCCGAAAGCGCATGAAAACGCTGGCGAATTCTCAGCCGGGCGATTACTTTATCTATTCCGAAAAAAGCGGCGGGGTGATCGACCGCGTCCCGCGCGATTTGGAATCGATGATCGGCGAGCCCGAGCACAAACTCTAGATCGCCCTGCGAACCTCCCTCAGTACTACCCAACAAACTCTCTTTTTGTCCTGCGGCAGTTGACGATCTACTTAACGCTTTTTGTTGACAAGCGCATAAATTCAATAGATGTCCTTCTGTACCTAAAGTGCTTTCCTTAAGAAAGCACTTTTGTCTATCAAGGGGAGGGGTTTGTATGCGCCCGGAAGCGGCGGTACAGGCGGTCCGTTACTGCCTGAGTGCAATGGACCCGCCGTCCCCAAGTCGTTGGACTCTGCTATTTCACAAGTAATCCGATCCACAGCGTCCAGGAGAACTACGGGCTTGTTAAGATCGATCATAGCTTTGGGACGAAAAATACGCTTTCGGCTACCTACAATATTGACCCATCGAGCGAATATGAGCCGGTCCAAACGGGTGCCACCGCCGACGATCAGTACGAGCGCAGGCAGACCTTCACGGTTCAAGACTCGCACATCGTTTCCAATAACTTGGTCACAGCCTTTCTTTTTCACCTTCCAAAAACCAAGACAAGTTCTTGTATTCAGGCGTTCGTACAATGGTGCGGCATTTCCAGATTGCAGCGATCATGAATTCTGCGAAATAGTGCGGCCATTCTAGTTGGTTCGGCTTACGCAGATTGAGGAGCGGCGGACGTGCATACCACAATCGGCAGGTGCGGCTTTCTTACGGGACTGACCGGCATCGGCGTTGCAAGCTTTGCTGGTGCGCCGGGCGCGGCTTTTGGATCGCGATCGCAACGAGCGGCTGCACCCGCAAGGAATTCCGTGGGGGAGTTGCCGGCGAGGGGCGAGTTTCTGATTCGTGACGCTTACATTCTGACCATGGATCCAACACTCGGTGATATCCCCAGCGGCAGCGTGCATGTGAAAAATGGCGAGATCATGGCCGTCGGTGAGGGCATCGAAGCTCCCGGAGCAATGGTTATCGATGGTCGCCGCGCGGTTGTGCTTCCGGGCCTGGTCGATACGCATTGGCACATGTGGACCACCTACCTGCGTTGCATGGCTGGAGACAAGCCGCAAGATGGCTATTTCCCAGTGACTACGCGCTACGGTGAGGCGATGGACCCCATCGATATGTATTGCTCCACGCGTCTGGCGGCTGCCGAGGCGATCTACTCGGGGCTGACAACTGTGAGCGACAATTGTCACAACGTGCGCAGCCACGATCATGCCGTGGCCGATCTTCGTGCCATTCAGGAAATCGGCGTGCGCTGCCGCTGGTCGTATGGGCCCTATCGCGGCATGTCTCCGGGGACGCGTATCGATCTCGTCGATGTGGAAGCGTTCCATAACGACTGGTCAAAGTATTCCAATGGAGGGCTCATTACCCTCGGATTGATGTGGAGCGGGCTGCCGTCTGGCGCAGCCGCGAAATTGCCGGGAGCGGCCGAGGCCGCCAAAAATGAATTCGATACGGCGCGCCGGCTCGGCATACCGATGTGCGTGCACTGGGCTTGCCGCGAGAATGGGCCGCCCGGTGAGGTGCAACTTCTGGCGGGAGGAAATTTCCTTGGGAAGGATGTGCTGCTCATTCACATGCTGGGGACGTCGCCCGAAGAGATGAAGATGGTGGCGGCCGCGGGCTCGCCCATTAGCGTAGCGCCGGGCTCGGAGATGCGGATTGGTTACGGTCTCACGAAAGCATGTGACTTTATGGATGCCGGAATCGTGGTTGCCGTTTCCGTGGACAGCGTACCGCTCACGGGAAACGCCGATTTCTTCGGTATTCTGAAACTCATGAGAAATGCTGAAAACGCCAAGGCGTTCAGTGAATTCAAGCTTTCGGCGCGGCGCGCTTTGGAAATGGCCACCATTGATGGCGCTCGTGCCTTGGGCCTGGACGGCCAGATCGGTTCATTGAAGCCGGGCAAGCGCGCCGACGTGATCATGGTGACCACCGATCGCGTCAACATGGGTGTCTTCACCGATCCCACGCGCATGCTGATCGACGCCGCCGAAGACGCCGATGTGGATACCGTTGTTGTCGACGGTCGCATCCTCAAGCTTGGCGGCAAGTTCACCGCTCTTGTTCCAGAAGCTATTATTGCTGCTGCCGCTGAATCGTTGGAAGCGGTCGGCAAGCGGATCAATGCGCCTAGTCGAGAGTAGAACAAGTTTCCGTGGTATTGTGTAGCCGCTTGAGAGCGGACCGCTGACCATTCAGGAAAAAGGAGAACCGTCTGTATGAAGAATACTGAGGAGAAGAATCAAACGCTCAGCCGGCGAGGTCTTCTGAAGACGACCGCCGGTGCCGCGCTCGCTGTGGCTGGCGCAGGTCTGATCGGCGCGGCCCGCGCGAAGGCCCAGGTCTCGGGGCTTGAGCCCGGCGGCGGCACTCCTCCGTTCCGTCTTCCCATGGGCGCGCTCGATTATCTCGACCGCAAGCAATACATCCACAACATGGAGATTGTGTCTCACCTTTCGGGCCATACTGTCGCTGGCGGCGAACCGTTGATGGCCATGTGGGCCAGGGGCAAGCAGCGCATGCTGCCAACATTTGGAGGGTTCATCGACGTCAGCGAGCCCAAAAATCCTGTGGTCGCGCTTCAGGGAGTGAAGGGAATGTTTTTCGGAGCCGTGGCCTACAACAAGGATCTGAAAAAATGGATTATGATGTGTACGGCCGCCGCACCTCTCACTTCCGCTACTCCCACGTATCCCGATGGACAGTACGATCAGCCGCTGCGTGACAAATCCGTGAACTATAAGGGCCTGCGGGGCATCCGGAATTTCGATATCACCGATCCCACCAAGCCTGTTTTGCTGCAGGAGTTCAGCACGGGTCCGACGGGCAACGGCACGCACATGAACTTCTACGACGGAGGGAAATACGCGTACCTCGATTGCGGCTGGGACGATCAACTGCGCATGGAGAATCATCAGCGCCCGTTCAGCAACGCCATTATGATCGTGGACATGTCGGATCCGTCGCATGTGCAAGAGGTCTCGAAATGGTGGGTTCCCGGGCAGCGTCTCGGGGAGGAAGCGGAGTACAAAAAATACGTTTTTGCGGGCGACCGTTCCTCCTGGACCGGCAACCACGGCGCGCTGAGCGTTCCCAAGCGCGTGGAAGATGGCGGCACGATCGGCTACGGCGGCTTCGGCGCTTTTGGAATGTATGTGATGGATTTGAGCGACATCAAAAATCCGAAGCCGTACGGGCACGTTCAATACGAGTTCAACGCCATCGGCGATATTCCTTTTCACACTTGCTACCCCGTCATTGCCGACGCCGCTCACCCGCGCCTGCAGAACCTGGTGGTCGCGATCCACGAAACGCTCGAGGCCGATTGCCGCGGGGTCTATCACACGCCTTACGTGGTGGACGTAAAGGATCCGCGCAATCCGAAGATTATCGGACTTTTCCCTCGTCCGCAGGCGCCTCCGGATGCTCCCTATTCGGATTTCTGCTTTGCGCGCGGCCGCTTCGGATCGCACAACATCCAGTGCTGGCTGGCGCCCGGCGCGTCACGTCCGGAAATTGCGGTGGTTACCTATTTCAACGCAGGCGTTCGCGTCTTCGACATTTCGACCCCAACGGCCCCCAAGGAAGTGGCCTATTTTGTGCCGCCGCGCGACGGAGATATCAACGAGTACGAGAGCTGGTGGCGCGGCACCACGGAAGATGTCTTCGTCGAATGGGACCGTGGCCTGATTTGGATCGGGACTCACGAAGGTACGTATTGCCTGTCGTGCCCTGCGCTCGGCAAGCCGGTCCTCGAACCGCGCAAGGTGGAAAAATGGTCGGTGGCTCACTGCAATGTGGGCTGGGACGATCAAACTCCGAAGTCGGCTTACTTCGGCCGTCCCCTAAGCGAAGTCGGCTGATTTCTCATCGGGATGGGCTCACGGCTCTCACCGCGCGTCCATTCATTTGAAGATTGCGGCCCCGAGTTCTCCTTCTCACAGGTGCTCTGATTTGGTATCGTTTCACCTGCAAGTCGCTTCTGTCGGAGACCGCCATGAAGATCGCAGTCCGCATCAACGGAAAGAGTCATTCACGCGAAGTCGAGCCCCGGCTCCTGCTGATCCATTATTTGCGGGAGGTAGTGGGGCTGACGGGTTCTCATGTTGGCTGCGAGACGTCTCTGTGCGGCGCTTGCACCATTGAACTCGACGGAAAGGCTGTCAAGAGTTGCACGATGTTTGCCGTGCAGGCCGATGGCGCGAGCCTCACTACGATCGAAGGCCTGGCCGTCGATGGCAAGCTCCACGCCATGCAGGAGGCATTCTGGAACGAGCACGGCCTCCAGTGCGGGTTTTGCACGCCCGGCATGATCATGGCGTCGAAACAGATTGTGGAGCGCCATTCCGATCCCACGGAAGAAGAGATCCGCCATGGCTTGGCGGGAAATGTCTGCCGCTGCACAGGCTATCAGCACATTGTGAATGCGGTGAAAGCTGCGGCAGCCGGCGCAGGGAAGTAGGAGGCAACCATGGCGACCACCATGACGGAAGTCGAGAAGTTGGTTGGGAAGCGGATTCGCCGCCGCGAAGATCCGCGACTCATCACGGGCACGGCCACGTATGTGGAAGATATTCAGATGCCCGGCATGAACCACGCCGCCATCGTTCGCAGCCCGCACGCCGCCGCCAAGATCCGCTCGATCAATATCAAACGGGCGGCGGAAGCTCCGGGAGTTGTCGCCGTGTTCATCGGCAAGGACACGGAAAAAGTCGGCGCAGTGCCCTGTGGGGCGTCGTTGCCTGGATTGCGCGTGCCTCATCACAACATTCTTGCAACCAGTCTCGTGTATTTTGTTGGGCATCCGGTTGCCGTGGTGGTGGCGCAGAACCGCTATCTCGCGCAGGACGCTGCGGACCTTATCGAAGTGGATTACGACGTGCTGCCTCCGGTGGCTGATCCGGAAAAGGCCCTGGCGCCCAATGCTCCGGCGGTTCATCCCCAATGGCCCGACAATGTGGCGTTCACCTATCACCTGGAAGGCGGCGACGTGGATAAGGCTTTTGCCGAAGCCGATGTTGTCGTCAAGCAGCGCATCACCAGCCAGCGCCTGATTCCCATGGCCATGGAGACGCGCGGCGTGGTGGCGGAATGGCGTGGCGCCGACCGCCAGCTCAATCTTTACACCTCCACGCAGATCCCCCATTTGGTGCGCACGCTGGTGGCGCAGATGCTCGGCCTCGATGAGAACCGTGTTCGCGTCATCGCTCCCGAGGTGGGCGGCGGCTTCGGAAGCAAGCTGAACGTGTACGCCGAGGAAGCCCTCATGGGCTTCGTAGCTCAACAAACCGGCAAGCCAGTCAAATGGATCGAATCGCGCCGGGAAAATTTCCTGTGCACCACTCACGGCCGTGGGCATGTGGATTATTACGAACTCGCCGCCAAGCGTGACGGCACGATACTCGGCATCAAGCTGAAGATCATTCAAGACATCGGCGCCTATCACCAATTGCTGACGCCGGCCATCCCCACCCTCAGCGTTCTCATGATGCCCGGCATCTATAAAACTCAGAATGTGCGTGCCGATGTTGTCGGCGCCTTCACCAACTGTATGCCCACCGACGCCTACCGCGGCGCAGGGCGTCCAGAGGCCACGCACGGTATTGAGCGCATGGTCGACATTCTCGCGGACGAACTCAATATGGATCCGGTCGAAATTCGCCTTAAGAACTTCGTTGCCAACGATCAGTTCCCGTTTCACACCGCCACGGGGCTGATGTACGACTCCGGCAATTACGCGGCGCCCCTCAAGAAGGCGCTCGATATCGTCGGCTATCACAAGCTGCGGCAGCAGCAGGCCGAAGCACGCAAGCAAGGCAAGTGGATCGGAATCGGCATCTCTACCTATGGCGAGATTTGCGCCATCGGTCCTTCTCCGGCGACGCCTGCCGGCGGATGGGAAAGCGCTACGGTAAAGGTCGAGCCTTCGGGCAAAGTCACCGTGATGACGGGAGCGTCCCCTCACGGCCAAGGTGAGGAAACAACGTTTGCTCAAATCGTAGCCGACGAACTGGGCGTGAATATCGACGATGTGCTGGTGGTCCACGGCGATACCGCGATTGTGCAATACGGCATCGGCACCTTTGGCAGTCGCGGCACGGCGATCGGCGGCACGGCCGTCTACTTTGCCTTGCAGGACCTCAAGGCCAAGATCAAGAGTTTCGGCGCCATGCTTCTTGAATCCGACGACGTCGCGCTTTCCGGCGGGCAGGTCATCTGCAATAAGACTGGAAAGAGCAAGTCGGTGCCGGAAATCGCGGCAGCGGCCTATCGGGCCATGAAGCTTCCTCCCAACACCGAGCCGGGCTTGGTCTCCACGCGCTTCTGGGAGCCTCCCAATTTCACGTTCCCCTTCGGCGCGCACATCGTCGTCACCGAAATCGACGGCGAAACCGGAGATATCAAGATTCGTCGCTACATCGCGGTGGACGATTGCGGCAACATCATCAATCCCCTGATTGTCGATGGTCAGGTCCATGGCGGCGTGGCGCAGGGACTTGGCCAGGCCTTGTGGGAGCGCGCCGTGTACGACGAAAACGGTCAGCTCATCACGGGCGAGCTGATGGATTACGCCGTACCCAGAGCGCACATGATGCCATGGATCGAAAACGATCACACCGTGACGCCTTCCCCCGTGAATCCACTCGGGGTTAAGGGCGTCGGAGAGGCCGGCACCATCGGATGCTCGCCCGCCGTGGTCAATTCCGTGGTCGATGCGTTGTCACCTCTCGGGGTCCGGCACATCGATATGCCGATGACGCCCGAAAAAATCTGGAAGCTCCTGATCCCGGAGAGCGTGAAATGATCCCGCAAAAATTTGAATACACCGTGCCGAAGTCCCTCGACAATGCGCTGCAATTGCTGGCCGATGGAGCGAAACCGCTGGCCGGCGGCATGAGCCTCATCCCCATGATGAAGCTTCGCCTCGCCGAGCCGGAGCACTTGGTGGATTTGGGCAAGCTCGGCGAGCTGCGTTACATTCGCGAAGCCGGCGGTACATTGCACATCGGCGCCACGGCCACGCACTATGATATCGAGAGTTCTCCGCTCCTGCTTCGCAAGTGCCCCTTGCTCGCCGATACCGCGGCCGAAATCGGCGACCTGCAAGTCCGCAACATGGGCACGATCGGCGGCAGTGTGGCGCACGCCGATCCGTCGGCGGATTATCCGGCGTCGCTGCAGGCGCTCGAGGCAAAAATTGTCCTGAAGGGCATTAAATCGGAGCGCACGGTATCCGCCGCCGACTTCTTCGTGGACGCTTTCACTACCTTGCTTGAGCTAGGCGAGATCGTGCGTGAGGTGATCGTTCCGGTGGAGGACACTGTCACTGGCACGTACTATGAGAAGGTGGCGCAGCCCGCCAGCGGATTCGCGATTGTCGGCGTTGCCGTTCGCGTGCGCCGCAGCGCCGGCAAAATCAGTTTCGTGCGCATCGGCATCACCGGACTTTCAAATCACTCCTACCGTGCCACTGCGGCCGAAGATGATCTCGCGGGAAAGCCGGGATCCTCTTCGGAGGTGCGGAGTGCCGCCGCACTGGTTGTGCAAGGCGTCGACGTGAACTCCGACCTGCACGCCTCCGCCGAATATCGGCGACACTTGGCGAGCGTTCATGCAGCGCGAGCGCTGACGGCTGCACTGTCGAGGTCTGCGTGAAGATTTTCGGGTCCTATACCCTGCCGGTTTCGCAAGAGCGAGCCTATCAAATGATGCAGGATCCCGAGATTCTGGCGCGCGCCATACCCGGCTGTGAAACACTGGAAAAGACGGGCGAGAACGAATACCGCATGAAGATGAAGATGGCGATCGCAAGCCTCTCGGGCTCTTTTGAAGGCAAGGTGCGGATTGCCGACCAGGTGCCTCCTTCCAGCTTCCGGCTGATCGTGGATGGTTCCGGTCGCCCTGGCTTTATAAAAGGCGATGGTCTCCTGAAGCTCACCGGCATGGGCGGCGAAACGGGAGTTTCCTATGAAGGCGATGTCCAGATAGGTGGCACGATTGCGGCGATTGGCCAGCGGCTGTTGGATGGAACTGCCAAGATCATTATTAAGAAGTTCTTCGATAAACTGGCCGAAACCGCGAATTCCCATTAAGCCGCCTCAGAATAGCCAAAAACAAGCCCTTTATTTTCAGTCTCAAAGGTAAATGGACGGCAAGCTTTCTTTCCTTTGGTTTGTTACATTGCAGTCCTTTATTGTGCAATTTATTTGCGACTTGCTGGATGCCTCTCCTATTGCTAAGTGCCGCAGGAGGCTGACCGAGCCTTTTCCATCATTCCATGCATATCAAAATGAAAGACTTAGAGCTACGTCCCTCTCGACGTCAGCTTCCCCGCCAATCTTGATTTTTTGGTCACGAAGTTGCCTCCTGTCCTATGAGCTAGGAAGTTGTGTTCCCCCGGATGCAATTTTGACTGCGGAGAGGCTCCGATTATGACCACAGAACAGATGGCTGTGCAGTCGAGTGAACTGAATAAGTTGTATGCCCAGGATGGGTTCGTTGTCGCCAAACAAATTTTCAGCCAAGGCAGCCTCGCGATGCTTCGCGATGCCTTGCGCGCCGTGCTTGATAAGTCGGGAAGCAATGGCTTCCATAACGAGTCCCTCGAGGACTTAGTTTTGAGGCGCGAGGCGCAAGACCATAGCCTGGTCTATCAAGCCTCCCAGTCGGTTGGCTCGAGCGCCGCCACCTACCAACTACTCGGCTCTTCCGACATTTTTAACGCCATCTCGGAAGTCACCGGTTTCCGGAAGGCGGACCTCCATTTGCTGCCCATGTACTTGATCATTCAGCTCCCTTCGAGTGATCGCTTTGATTACACGTGGCATCAGGATGGGTCCTATTATCCGTGGTGCCAGGACTTTCTGACGCTCTGGTTTCCCGTGAACCGCTCCACCAAGAAGGATACGGGGACGATCAGCATGATCCCCGGGTCGCATCGCTATGGGCCGCGCGAGACCGAGACTTTTCTTAAACACGGCTTTTTCAAACAAATCCAGTCGAAGTTGCGGGATAGCGAAGAGACCCTGGAACACGTTCTTGAGGTCGATCTCGGCGACTGCTGCATTATGGCCGGGAACACCGTGCACCGCAGCGTCGCGAACCACAGCACTTCTCCGCGAATTGCTGGCGTGCTTCGCATCGCCAACATCGGTACGCAGCAGACCTACGATCGCGAGCGTTTCTACTGCGTTCACAAGTCCTGAATCGATCGGGCATCATCGAGCGCACCACCGCACAAGAAGCCCGCAAATGTCCGGCGCTCGATGATGTCCATGCCTTCTGAAGCGGAGAAGGTCGCCGCATAGATATGTGCTCTGTGGGGCCTTTTCGAGAGTTCCCTCCTGTTTGTATCTCCGCAATCTCTCTTGACCGCGTGGTAATTTCGATGCAGCATGGCCGCCAGCCGCTTTTAGGAGGGTTCGTGCGATGAAGAAAAATAGAGGAGATAAGAAAAATCTCTCGCGGAGGGAGTTTGTCAAAGCCACCGCTGTAGGCGTTGGCGCTGTTGCGGTGAACGGGCTTGGCTCAAACGCGGCCCAGGCGCAAGGCCGGCCTGCAAAGTGGGACAAGGAGGCGGATGTTGTCGTGGTCGGCGGAGGAGCCACGGGACTGCCTGCCGCCATCGAGGCCAGGGAAAACGGCGCCTCCGCAATCTTAATCGACGCGAACTGGGATGTCGGCGGTCACGCCATCGTAAGCGGAGGCAACATCGCGCTCGGCGGTGGCACGAGCAGGCAACAAAAGTACGGCGTGACCGATTCGCCGGATTTGCTCTTTTCGGACCTGACGGACTGGTCTGTCGTGGAACCGAATGGCTTTCCGGATTATCGCTACAACGACAAGGAAATTATCCGCGCTTTTGCCGACAACAGCGCTCCTACTTTGGAATGGCTGATCGCACACGGCGTCGTCTTTATCGAGAGGGCTCCGGATATTTTTGGCGGCCACGCCACGGGTAATTCCGCCCCTCGGGAGAACCATGCCGCCGCCATGGCCTGGCCCCAGGTGGAAACGGGTGTACCCGTGGACCCTGCGCGCGCTGCCACGACCTCCTCGGGCATTGGCCTGATCCGGCCTCTCGAAGCAAGCGCGAGGAAATTGGGAGTGGAGATTCTCCTCCAGCACAAAATGACGAGCCTTGTTCGCGAGGCTCCCACCTCCGGCGCGGTTCTCGGAATCACGGCAACGAACGAAGGCAAGACGGTGAATATCCGCGCGCGGAAAGGCGTGATCATCGGCACTGGCGGCCACAGCGGCAACGTGAATTTCCGCAGAATTTTCGATCCGCGGCTGACCGAGGAATACAACGGCGTTGCGGGTGAGCCTTATTCTTTCCAGGATGCCAGCGGCGAGCTGGCCGGCATGGCCGTCGGAGCTTCGCTTTGGGGCACGTACAATCAAACAGGCGAATTTGGACAGAATGTCACCAAAGCCGGCCGCATCGGTTGCCAGTACGGATATGTGAACCTCGCCTGGCAGCCGGAGAGCCGCGTGTTCCCCAAGGCGCGTGCCATAGGGCTCCATGTGCGGGACTATCAGAATCTGATTCTGGTGAATCAGGCAGGCCGGCGGTTCTACGACGAAACCCAGGGGCAATACACGGCCAACAATTACGGCGACGTCAAGCCCTACACTCCGGGAAGCTACTTGAATGCTGCCAACGTGAAATTCCACCCGGCGAATTTCCTCAACGCCGCCATGGCGGGCACCGGAGAACCGGTCAACGGCGGCGGTCCCATCTGGGCCATCTTCGATTCCGACGCCGTGAAGCGCGAAGGCTGGACCGTCGCGCCTCCGCACGTAGATATCGAAGCCGGCCTTTTCTTTTCGGGAAGCACTCTTGAGGAGCTGGCTCACAACATTGAGAATAAGTATCAGCGGAAGCCCATGCCGGCCGATACGCTGCAAGCTACGGTGACCGGGTATAACTACTTCGTGGATGCTGGAAAAGACGCGGATTTTGAGAAGCCCTCTCCCAAATTTAAAATTCAGGCGCCTCCCTTTTACGCCGCCTGGGCCATGCCTGTCCCTCACGATTCGCGCGCGGGTCTTCGAATCAATTCCAAGTGCGAAGTGGTGGACGTATGGGGCAACGTTATCCCGGGTCTTTACTGTGGAGGCGAATCCGCGGGCGGGTTCAGCATGCACGGGATGGCTCGGTGCATCGTGCAGGGCCGCATTGCCGCAAAGAACGCTGCCTCGCAAACGCGAGCGTAACCGGCGGGCCGCGCACGGGCGAATCAGCCTCTCGCAGGCTGAAGATTGAGATTTAATCGTTTGCCACGGACTTTACCAGGTTGCGCGGGTGATCCACGTTGGACCCGCTGAGAACGGCGAAGTGGTACGCGAAAAGCTGCAGGGGCACCACCTCTACAATCGGCAGCAGCAGTTCGGGGGGCGGCATGCACGAAGATCGTGCGGTCCGCAATCTCGGCCGCTTCTCGGTCTCCTTCCGTGCTGATGGCGATGGTTTTTCCGCCGCGACTCTTGATGTATTCCAGCACTCCGAGAGTCTTCTGATAGCGCAGCACGGAATCGGGATCGGAAGCGTCCTGCGTTGCCAGCACCATCACGAGAAGCTTTTCATCCACCAGCGCATTGGGGCCGTGCCGGAGTTCGCCGGTGGGCAAGCCATTCGCCTGCACGTAGGAGCTTTCATTCAGCTTCAACGCGCCTTCGCGCGCAATCGCATAATGCACGCCGCGGCCCAGGAACAGGAAGGCGTGCGATTTGTGAAACATCTTCGCGCAATCCGCCATCTGCGCATCCCAATCTCCCAGCGATTTTTCGATTCCTTTGGGAATGGCCGCGAGTTGCCGCAAATGCGTGCGCGTGACTTCGGAAGTCATGCGGCCTCGCTGGCGCGCCAGAAAGAGCGCCAGCAGATACAGAATGGATAATTGCGCTGTGAAGCTCTTGGTCGCGGGCACAGCCTTCTTCTCACCCGCGTAAATGTGCAGCACGGCGCTGGCCTCGCGCGCGATCGTCGAATCGGCCACGTTGCTGATGGCGATCGATTTGGCGCCCCGGTTCAGCGCCTCGCGCTGCGCGGCGAAGGTATCGGCGGTTTCGCCCGATTGCGTGATCACCACGATGATCGGGTCCGCTCCCGCATGTGTCGAGCGGCAGCAATATTCGCTCGAATATTCCACGTCCACCGCCGCCCCGGCCAGGTCTTCGATCATGATCTCGCCGGCCAGTCCCGCATTGCCTGGAGCCGCTGGCCGCGATGATGATTTCCTGAACGCCGGCAGCGCGTTCTCGATGGGTTGAAACGCGCCTGGAAAAATCAGGTCTCCCTCGATGTTGCGCTCAATCGTTTCTTGGATGCACTGCGGCTGCTCGTAGATCTCGCGCAGCATCGCGTGCGGGAACGATCGCGGCGCTGTGCTAGGGAACCTCTGAACAAGCACTGGTTTAAAAGAACGGATGAGGAACAATAGGCAATTCAAGCGGTTTCAGTGATTTCATAGGGATGCCGAGAGATTGGATCCGCCTGCCAGCGCCACCAGAGCGTCCCTTGTGACCCTA
>DATLST010000207.1:0-7197 GCA_035534055.1 Candidatus Acidiferrales bacterium
TACGGACCTCACTGACTTCATTGGGCGTGGAAAGCGAGTTCGATATTGCGACTCCGTGGACCTTCGCTGTTTTCAAGTCGCCGGGTGGAGGGCGAGCGTATTTCCACGGCGGATTGTCTCCACAAGAACTAATCGTCCCCGTCGTCGTGATGCGCTCGGCGGTGAAGCCCTCCGCTCCCTCGACCGGCATTCAGTGGTTGCTGACTCCCGGCACGGCGAAACTAACCACAAGGTTCTTCTCCGTGCAGATTGCCGGGAGCCAGAGCGAGTCGAACCTTTTCGGAGTTGAACCTCCCAAGGTGCGAATCGAACTGCGGACCAATAAGAAGTGCGTGTCGGTCCCGGTAAGTGCCTCGTATGGATTCGAGGATGCTACAGGCGAAGTTAAACTGAGAGTTGCAGAGTACAATCACAAATTGATCGAACCGAACACCGTCACCGTGATGCTTTCCGAGGAGATTCCACAAAAGACGGTAGAGG
The DNA here is from genome assembly GCA_035534055.1 of Candidatus Acidiferrales bacterium. Lineage (GTDB taxonomy): Bacteria > Acidobacteriota > Terriglobia > Acidiferrales > UBA7541 > Palsa-295. The sequence goes on from DATLST010000207.1 coordinate 481, forward strand.
TATGCTTGCTCGATGCCGCCACTGGGGCCGAACTGGCAGCAACGCTGAAGGTCGATGTGACTATTTCAATGTAAGGATTAGCGATGCCAGAGCTAGACCAAAAAGCGACATCCGTGTTCGCGGGCAAAGTAGTTCGCAAGGACTTGGTCCGCAAGGTGAAGGTGGGGGCCAATGTTCCGGTCTTTGTCCTTGAATACCTGTTGGGGAAATATTGCGCCACCAATGACCCCGCGGCCATCGATGCCGGGCTGAAGGTGGTCAACAACACCCTTTCCTCGAACTTCGTCCGCCCCGATGAAGCCAACAAGGCGCAGTCGATGGTCAAGGATAAAGGGAAGCACACTTTCATCGACAAGGTGCAGGTACGGTACGTTTCCGAAGATGACAAGTACTGGGCCGAACTGAAGAACTTTGGACACAAGTACGTCCACATCCCCGAACACTTCTTGCGGGAGTACGACCGCCTACTGATGGGCGGCATTTGGGCGCAGTTGGATATTCGGCACTCATTCGACGAAGACCAGAAAGGCAAACGCAGTCCGTTCTGGATCGACAGTCTGAAGCCAATCCAACTTGCGACTTTCGATCTCGACGAGTATCGGGCGTGCCGCAATCAATTTACCACGGATGAATGGATCGATCTGCTCTTGCGCACTATCGGACTCGAACCGTCGCACTTCAATCGCCGTCAGAAATTGCATTACTTGGTGCGGCTGATACCGCTGGCCGAGACCAACTACAATTTGGTGGAGCTCGGCCCACGTGAGACTGGAAAGAGCTACGGCTATCAGGAGTTGTCGCCATACACGATTCTTCTCACCGGGCCAACTACTGTGGCCAATCTGTTTTTCAATATGGCCAGCGGCAAGATGGGATTGGTTGGAATCTGGGACGCCATCGGCTTCGATGAAGTAGCCGACCTGCAAAATATGCCCAAGGAGGTCGTGACAACGCTCAAGACCTACTGCGAGTCGGGAACATTCGCCCGCGGAAAGGATTCCCTATCAGGCATGGCTTCTATCGCCATGTTTGGAAACACGAACCAGCCGGTCGAAGTGATGGTGCGGTCATCGCACCTGTTTATGCCAATGCCCGACGTGATCCGCGAGGACATGGCGTTCCTCGACCGAATCCACTTCTACATCCCCGGCTGGGAAATGCCAAAAATGAAGGTAGAGTTTTTCACTAATCATTATGGCTTTGTTGTGGATTACCTCGCCGAGGCCGTACGCGAACTGAGAAAGCAGACGTTCACCGAAGTTCTCGACCGTCATTTTTCGCTCGGGTCACACCTGAAATCACGTGATGTCAAAGCGGTGAGGAAAACCGTTTCGGGGCTGGTCAAATTGATCTACCCGAATGGTGAATTGTCTAAGGGCGAAGTAATGGAACTCACCGAGTTAGCCCTCGAAGGCCGACGGCGCGTGAAAGAGCAACTCAAGAAGATGGGGTCTTTCGAGTTCCATCAGACCTCGTTTTCGCTTATTGATAACGAAACGCGAGATGAGCGGTTCGTAGGCGTGCCCGAGCAGGGTGGCCGGGATATGATCGCGACGGACCCCCTCGCTCCCGGTTCCGTCTACACGGCCTCGGTTGATGACCACGGCAAAGTCGGCCTTTACCGTCTAGAAGTTGGCTGTTCACCAGGTACCGGGAAACTCAAGATTGCTGGTGGCGTGGAAGGGCCGATGAAGGAATCTCTCCAGCGTGCGTTTGCATATCTGCAAGGCCAGAAAGTAAAAATGGGCATCGGCCATCAGTTTGACACGACAGATTTCCACGTCGAGGCGATTGATCTGCTGAGCAACCACGTTCCCTGCGAGGCGGGCATTGCTGTCGTGGTGGCAGTCTTCTCGGCCATCAAGAATCAATCGGTGCTGGCCGGACTGTTGGTTCTTGGCGACCTCACCATTCAAGGAAACATTAAGGCCGTGCGAACACTTGCCGAGCTATTGCAGGTCGGCATGGATAATGGTGCACGTCGGGCGCTGGTGCCAGTTGAGAACAAACGCAACTTCCTCGATGTCTCAGGGGACATCGTGGAACGCGTCGATCCGGTATTCTTCTCCGATCCGATGACAGCAGCGATGAAAGGGTTGGGGATGACGTGAGTAACGCTCCACGGCGAAATGCAACCTTACGTCGCCGCTGCCTTCTTGTATCGACCTGCGTAACCCCTTGAAACTGAGGGAGCGCATCCTGCTGAATGCAACGGAACCGACATTCTGTTGCAGTCTGGCGGTGTGACCGCAGCCCGCCCAATAACCCTACATTCGCGCGGTTCGTAAGTATCTGATTCGGCTTGCCTGGATCCAGCGACTCCGCAGTGCCCACAAACACATGATTTCTGCGGCATGGGATTTTGTCAGAGCTTTGGGCCGATGGACCACATCTCCGGCGGAGGGGGGTTATAGCGCACGTACTGCCTAAGGCCAGGACGTGTATCAAATGATATAACGGAAAGGCGAGGCCAGAATCGCAGCGAACTGTCTGAGCATGCCTCTCAAAAAACCATGCTTATCTGTAGAATCAAATGCCTCTGTTACGTCTACATACGGCGGTAGTTTCTTAAGCAGGTCGTTCCTGAATTTTCGCGCAGCACTTGGGGTCTGCGGACTAAACAATAAAACAGTCGCATGACTTGGTTTTCTCCACAGAGCCGCATCAATTACCACGAAGTCTTGAACCTTGTTTGGGGGAATTCGCTGCCGAATCTCACTCACAGGAATAGGCAGAACATAACATTTACGTAAAGTTGTATTCCGCTTTTTCAATCCGGAATGAAACAACCTCACTTGCTGCAGGCTCGTGAACTTTCGTCGATCTACCGACCAGCCACGGAAGCGAATGTCTTCGAGGGATATAGCGGCGGCTACCTTTAGTTTTCCATCGGGTTCCAAATGATCAGGGTCTAGGAGTGTCCGTAAGACGATTTCATCCGACTGCACTAGCCCAGGAGAAAGCCACGGCACGGCAGATTTGCGTTCATCGCGGTGTGGTTCTTGTGGCACGCGAGGCTCTTAGGCAGCGGATGCGGCGAAGTCCACCAAATCTTTAGGAACGCCGTCCTTGACCGGAATATCGTCACCAAGAATTGGCTCACGCCCTTCCTTTGAACCATAAAACGAGAATTTTCCATCGCCATAGAAGCCGAGGTCAATCTGGAAATCTGGTCCTGACCATTGGAAATTTACTTCGCCATCTGATGCGACATGGATAGCAGGATTTGCGATTCGATTTAGAGGTAGCGTGAGAATGAAATCTTTTGCATTTTGGAACGCATTCTCAGTGGGCAACCTGCTGCCAGGCAACCATACGGTTGCATATCTTGCTTTCAATTCAGTCAGCCGATCTAATAGCTCCTTCGTCGGACTGCGCGCGAAGTTATACGTCGCAGGCACGTTAATGGATATAGCGTAGGGAGTTTGACCCAGGATGATCATGCTGCCTCCAGCAGACGACGCATCGAACCTCATGTATACCGGAGCGGGTGTATTCGCAAGCGCATTTAGAAAATCAGCATTTGTATGGCGCATTGATTATCCATCACCCCTTTAGTCCGATAGTGCTTAGCATTTCTTGGTTTAGCAGATTTTGCAACAGGTCGGCATTGGCCGAATGTTGCCGCTCCAAGATTGCCTCTAGAGAAAGGCTTTCGCCTTCCCCGTCGATCAGCTCGGCAACAGACCTGGACGGTTTAGGCAAAGCGTAAATGCTGTTATGGTCCACATTGACACCAGCGGCGGTCTGTATCATGCCGCTTACAATATTCAGTTGATTGAGCGCCACCGTAGCGCCGACCAACGGCTCAAACCAACCGGAGTTGGAGTGCCATTGATAGCCACGATCCAAAATGTTCGATGGCACAAACTTACTGTCCGCTCGGAACAACCTCCCGGCAGTCGCGTCTTGCGGCAGCCCGTCAAATGTAAACCGATCAATATATCGAAGTAAAACGGATGTCACGGGGTTGCGCTCTAGAACAGCCAACTTCTCCAGACATCGCGTAATGTAATTAATCGCTTGTGGTTTCGTCTCTTTCCATGATGTGTACTCCAAAAAATGGACGGAGAGCACGTTCGCCATCGCGCGAAATACACGCGCCGGTGATCCATCACCCTTCACTTTTGTTAAAGCGAAGCCGCTTATCGTGGGTGCAGGGTTGCTTCCTCCTATCGGAAACTGCTGAACGCTGAGATTTATGGTGAACATCTGGAGCGGCTCGAATTTGGGAAACTCTGTCGCAAACTCGGCTTTTATGGCTTCTGCCGAGTCGCCAACTATTTGTTGGTCGAACGGCAGCGCAGACTGGATGCCGATACTCATCTCGACAATCGAGTTCTTGCCCGCAAATGGCAAGTAGCTAGCCATTTGGGGCTCCTATACCGGCCTCAGGAACATAGAGAATATACGCAGAATTTGTGATCGCGAACACCGCGTGAACGCCTTTATAGATGCTTTGGAGACACGGGAACGCCAGGATTCGTGCAGTTCATTCCCGCGCGTTCTGCCGCAGGCAGGTTGATCGCTTGGTTGAGTTCACTGACTGCGGTATATTCGTACTCCGTCCCGACACTGGGATAGTACGCCGTGATGTTCCTTCCCTCAGTCACCTTAAGCCAGTCTTGGGTTGTTGCAACGATATTTTCCTTCATTTCGTCACCTCTCCGCTAATCGTCTTTTGCTGAATATATTCGAATCCTTTGACTCTAGTTATGGTTGCCACGTCGACCGCGCCGCCTACCCCCGAATATCGATAATCCATTTTTGTAGAGTGATCGTCGCTCGGACGAGAAAAATGGACAAGTCAACGCAGTCCTGAAGTGGCAGAAATTGCCATGGAATTCTTGCAGCAAGTTTTGTCCTGAGTTCACCATCAAGTGGATCTGGTTGTCCTTGCTGAACAACAGCCGGAACCTGCAAAAAATCCCGCGTCACCTGGAGCGCCATGGGATCAAAGCCGTTGACTAGGCGGCTCACGAATTGATGTTGGCCGCCCCACGTAGCTCCGAACTGACCAGCGGGTAACGTTAAACGAGGAGTGGGCCTTGACGGGATGAAAATCTCAAAAATCGTCCCGTAGGTAGCATCCTCGTCGTAACCACCAACCAAGAAAACTAGATCCTGTCCTGGGGGTACCGGGTTCGGCATGCCAGCGGAAGTCCAACGACCCATGAAAAAATTGCTAAGGCGGTCGGCAAAGTCTTGCACCCGAAGCCGCGAAAGGTCCCCGAGCGACGCCTCAAATTCCGGAATGAAACTGTGCGCTGTTCTAGGCTCTTGCTGTCCGATAGCTCCAGCCCCATATGTAATGGCACCGACGAAATCTTGCCCTTTAACCTTCAGAAGCTTCGTCGCGTTGTCAAACGTTGACGGCAGAAGCATCGAGGTTGGTGTCCCGCCGATCGCGGGTATCGGAATTTGCGCATTTAGCGTTACTCTGCTGTCCGCGGCCAAAACGATACCCTCTGGCCCTTTGAATGCGATCCCTAAAGACATACAAGTTTTGGATGTAGATGATGCCATCTGACGATGCCATTGTCCATGGCTCTTAGGTCCTGTTTTTCTGCCGGGTCGACAGCGTTCGCTTCTGTTTCGCTCCCCAGGTGCCATGGCGTTCGTTGACGGCGATACGTGTGTCGAAGTTCCATCACGTGCCAAGGCGGTGCGAAACTAAAGCGTCGGTGCGCGTTGCAAATAGTCGTTCGTACCGATTTGTACCGACCCCTGGCTAGCCATTGCAAGGCGTCGCTGGCGTTGCCGAATCGAAAGCACGACCGAAGACCTCAGCCCGGCTATTCCTTGAGCGCAGGGGCTACTGCGCCGCTTCTCCCGGCACCCTCGCGTTTTGATGTTTCTCATCGGGACGGCGAGCCTTTCGTCACAAGCTCGCAGATGTCTTTCGTGGCACTCGGCATTTATTGGAAATTTCCCCCTTGGAGCCAAGTCTGCAATTTGGCCGCATCGGGATAGCCTAATCTCGCCAACTCGTTACATATGTCACTGAGAGTGTCCGAAGGCGCCTGCAAAGGTGCGACGCGTCGTACCGTTTCTTCTACTTTGTCTAGGTCATACGGAGCCACCTGCGTATTCTGGAGGACTCTCAGGAGGAGCTTTGCGGCAGGGGTCGGATGCCGTTTTGAAAGCTCGTTATCGGCCAGCTCGGATAACAGAGGGGAATTCTTCAACTCGAACTTGGGACCAATCCATACTGCCTCGACCGCTTCAGGGAAGCTCGGCCCCAGCTGCATTGTCCATTCAACCATTTCCCCGAGCTCTAAAGAGTCGAGCGGAAGCGGCACTCCCAGGACTCTTTGCGTGTGCTTCGCCAAAATGCCATCCGGGCCGAAAATGGCGCGATTCTCTTTTGCCACGGCGGGGATAAGGAGCCTGCACTCGACCAAGAGTTTCTGTCAGGACCCCGAAGGTTTCTTCTGGGCGGAAATGTGGGCGCGCCCGCGGCGTGGATATGCGTAAGGATAGGCAAAAAGCTGTCCGGACTAAGCGGCTCTATCGTAACGGTGATGCAGCCCACCGAGGCGATCGTGAGAAAAGACGCGACCGGAGACTATCGAGCGCGGTCGGTTGTTCGGTGTTCCCTTCCCGAGTCCGAGATGCGTGCGGTCCTCATGGTAGTAACGAACATATTCAGAAAGCAGCCGTTTCAGATGGCATTCGTTCACCGCAATGATGTGGTCCAATAGATCCCGTCGGCAG
>DATLST010000208.1:0-12549 GCA_035534055.1 Candidatus Acidiferrales bacterium
TAGGGTCACAAGGGACGCTCTGGTGGCGCTGGCAGGCGGATCCAATCTCTCGGCATCCCTATGAAATCACTGAAACCGCTTGAATTGCCTATTGTTCCTCATCCGTTCTTTTAAACCAGTGCTTGTTCAGAGGTTCCCTAAAGCAAGGATCAAAGTCGGCTTACACGTTGTGCCTTCGACGCGGACTACATCTGCACGCGCTACGCTGACATAACAAAAAGCATCACGCGGGATGCCGCAAGGATTTTCGGCGAAGAATTTCGACGAGCGCCTGCGCGGCAGCCGTGAGGGGCCGGTCCTGCCTATACACGAGATAGAGGCGGCGATGGATCCGCATCTGCCGAAGATGCAACTCGCGCAGGAGACCGCGCTCAATTTCGGGTTCCACGCACATTCGCGGCACGATGGCAATTCCCTTTTTCATTTCGACAAAAAGTTTGATGCTTTCGATCGTGGGCATCTCGATGTCCATTTTCAACGGTACATGATGGCGCGCGAACATCTGCACGACGCGTTGACGGTAAGGAGATTCCACGATGTGTCCGACGAACGTCTCCTCTCCGAGGTCGGCAATGTTCACTTCTCCGCGCTTTGCGAGCCGATGGCTTGGCCAAACGACCACCGTCAAAGAATCACGATAAAATTCGACAGCGGCCAGCTCTTGCTCTTCCGGCAAGTAGGAAATGACGCCCACGTCCAGATGATGGTTGAGCACCTCGCGCGGCACTTCGCGAGAAAAGACGCGGTGGACGCGGATGTGAATTCCGGGATGAAGCCGGCGATAGCGGGCGAGCGCCGGCAGTAATGCGTGAATGGAGCTCTCGTTCACACCCAGAGAGATTTGTCCGCGCTTCAGCCCGCGCAACTCGCGCATGCCCTTGAGGATTTCCTCGCGGAGATTCAGCATCCGGTTGGCATATTCCAGGAGCAGAAGGCCGGCGTCCGTCAGCGTGCCCGCCCTCGAGCCGCGAACGAAAAGCGGCTGGCCGACCCATTCCTCGAGTTTTCCGATCGAGATGCTGATCGCGGGCTGCGTTCGATACAGCTTTTCCGCGGCGCGCGAAAAGCTTCGTTCGCGCACGACGGCCTGGAATACCTGCAAAGATGCCAAATCCACGAAAGTCCTCCCCCAAATGCATTCCGATACATATAAGATAGATTTATTCACCGTGCAACAATTATAAATTAGACTCCGTGAACGATTCGCGGTGTACTGCTATCAGCAAGGAGCATTCATGGACACGATTCACATTTTCGACACCACGCTGCGCGACGGCGAGCAATCCCCGGGCTTCTCCATGAACCGCGTGGAGAAGCTGCGGCTTGCGCATCAAATTGAAGAGCTGGGCGTCGACGTGATTGAAGCCGGCTTCCCAATCGCTTCGCCCGGCGATCTCGATGCGGTACGAGCCGTAGCGGGCGAAATCAAGCATTGCCGCGTAGCGGCGCTAGCCCGTGCGCGCCAGGAAGACGTGGACGCGGCGCTCCGCGGACTGGAGCCAGCCTCCAAGCCTCGTTTGCATGTATTCCTCGCCACGTCAGACTTGCACTTGAAACACAAGTTGAGAATCTCTCGCTCGGAAGCGCTCGCGCAGATTGTGAAGATGGTGCGCTTCGCGCATGCTCACTGCGAGAACGTGGAGTTTTCGGCCGAGGATGCGAGCCGATCGGATATAGACTTCCTCTGCGAAGTGGCGCTCGCGGCCGCGGAAGCGGGAGCGAATGCCGTGAATCTCCCGGATACGGTTGGCTATGCGGCGCCCGAAGAATATGCAGGGATTTTCAGGCGCGTTCGAGCATGCCTCGCAGCCTATCCGAATGTAGAACTAAGCGCACACTGCCACAACGATCTTGGCCTAGCCGTAGCGAATTCCCTGGCGGCGATTGGAGCAGGCGCGCGGCAGGTGGAATGCACGATTAATGGAATCGGCGAGCGCGCGGGCAACGCTTCTCTGGAGGAAATTGCCGTGGCGCTCCACGTGCGGCGGAGCTTCTATGGCGCGGACACGAACATTGTCCTGGAAAAGATATATCCCAGCAGCCGGCTGCTCTCGTCCATTACCGGTGTGCCGGTCCCTCCGAACAAAGCGGTCGTGGGTGCAAACGCATTTGCACACGAAGCGGGCATCCACCAGGACGGCATCTTGAAAAATCCTCTGACTTACGAAATTATAGTTCCGGAAAAGGTTGGCGTTCCCGCACGCCGTCTCGTGCTGGGAAAACATTCCGGACGAAATGCCTTGCGGGCGAGGCTGGATGAGCTTGGCTATCAAATCACCGATACGGAGCTGGCCGAATGCTATTCGATGACGATCGCGATGGCGGATGCCGAAAAGGAAGTGACCGACCGCGATCTGCTCTCGTTCATTCATCAGGTGCGTCGCAACCAAGCTCACGACCCGGCCACAGCACCTGTGAGCTGAAGCCATCCGAAATTCTATAATGACCGATCTGCGCAAGACCATCGCGGTGTTGCCCGGGGATGGAATCGGCCCCGAGGTGACGCAGGCCGCCGTCCAACTCCTCACGGATTGCGCGGCGGCTTTCCATCACAAGTTCGAATTTCGGGAGCTCCCTTTCGGTGGCGCAGCCATCGATTCTTGCGGTGCACCCCTGCCGCCGGAGACGTTGGCGAGTTGTCGCTCGGCGGACGCCATTCTTTTGGGCGCCATTGGCGGCTCGAAGTGGGAATCGTTGCCGCTTGGCACGCGTCCGGAGGCCGGACTGCTTGGCCTGCGCCAGGAATTAGGCCTTTACATCAATCTCCGCCCCACTCGGCTGCGTCCCTCGCTCCGAGGGATTTCACCGCTGCGTCCGGAGCGACTGGTCGATTGCGACTTCGAAATCGTGCGGGAGCTGGCCGGAGACATTTATTTCGGCGAGCACAAGTTCGACAAAGAAAAGAGAAATGCGCGCGACGTTGCGACCTATACGGTTGAAGAAATCGAGCGCGTAGCGCGGTATGCCTTCGAACGCGCGGCCGCACGCAATCGTCGATTGACCAGCGTGGATAAAGCCAACGTCCTGGCTACGTCGACGCTCTGGAGGCAGACGGTTGCCGGGCTCGCTCATGAATACCCGAGCGTCGCCCTCGATCATCTCTATGTGGACAATGCGGCGATGCAAATCCTTCTGCGTCCGGCGCAGTTTGACGTCATCCTGACCTCAAACCTCTTTGGAGACATCCTGAGCGATGAGGCCGCGGCGCTGGCGGGATCGATCGGGCTGATCCCATCGATGAGCATGGGGCGCCCCAATCAACCCGCGCTGTACGAACCGATTCACGGCTCCGCTCCAACACTGGCGGGAAAAGATGTGGCCTGTCCGCTCGGCGCCATCTTGTCGGCAACCATGATGCTGCGGGAATCGTTCGGACTCGATCTCGAGGCTCAGTGGATTGAAACTGCCATCGATCGCGCACTGGATCGCGGGTATCGCACTTCGGATATTGCCGAGCCGGGTGGCCGATCCGTTCGCAGCTCCGAATTTACCGAACAAATCCGCACGGAGCTGCACGATGTGCACGTCCACCACGAACGCTACGGCTGGGGCGTCTAGTTTTCTTCAGGTTTTCTTCAGAACCAGACAGCTTGCGATCATGTCGTGCAAAGCTTGTTTCTTTTCCGTGAAGCCCGCCATGATGTAGCCGATGAGAAACGGAATCAGCCCGGTGATGAGCTTCGCGAAAAATCGCCCACTGGCGCGACCAAAACTAACACGCCTTCCGTGCATATCCGTAACGAACAGACCAAGAACCATTTTTCCCAGGGTTCCCTGGTGGCTGGAGCTTTCCATCCAGGCGAAATAGAGCCACGTTCCCACGATCGTTACGGGGAGCAGCAAAAGAATCACTCCGAGCACGGCGGCCGAAAACAGAGGATTGGGTACCCCTTCCGGCATGCCCGGCGCGAGACCACGAAAAAAGCTGAGTCCTACAGTCGCAATCAGGATGGCCACTACGGCACCGAACACAATTGTGAGTATCGCGGTGTCGATCAAATACGCCACCAAGCGCAGCCAGAAACCAGCATACGGTCCCGGGAGCGCGATGGACGCCTGTACCGGCGGAGTAGGCGCAAAAACAGGCGGTGAAACAACAGGCGCCTCGGTTGCCGTCGGTCGAGGGGAAACTGCGCCTTCCCAATAGGCCGGCGCCTGTGGATTTTCTGTTGTTAGGTTCATCGCTTTCCCGCATGCCGTGCAAAAGGCTGCATTTTCTGCCAGGAATGTGCCGCAATGCTTGCAGTACATCGCTTCGCTCCTCGCCTGGTGCACCCCACCCGAGTCCTTCTAGGTCTTTCGGGTCACCAAGCAACTTGCCAGCATGTCGTGCAGGGCCTGTTTTTTTGCCGTGAACCCAGCCATCACAAATCCAACGAGGAAGGTCATGGACGAAAGAATCTTCGCGAAGAACCGCCCCGAAGCGCGAGCGAACGAGATGCGGTTCCCGGCGAGGTCGGTAACTTCAAGCCCAAGAATCCTCTTGCCCAGCGTCGCTCGCCATGGCGAGCTTTCCATCAGAGCGAAATAGACCCAGTTAGCCATCAGGAACAGCAGAAGGAGAGCGGTAATTCGTGGACTTGTGTCCGTAAACAGAATCCAAGGATTATCCGCTGGAATTCCTCCCGGGCGTCCCATCAGCGGCCTGAGAAGCAAATTGCCAAGTACGATTCCAAGCAGGAACGAATCGATGATGTATGCCACGAGCCGCAGCCAGAAACCAGCATACGTGACGGATGTATAGGATGTATGGGATGTCCGAGCGCCGTCTTGGCTCGCGTCGGTCTCTTGACCCAAGGTTGGAATGGGCATGGTTTGACCGCACGCACCGCAAGACATGGCTCCTTCCTCCACGGATGCTCCGCACCTCGGGCAATTCAATCCGATACCCCCTGGCGATCCGAACCTGCGTGTTCGATGTGATTCACGAAAAGGCACCGCTATCATGCCACGCTTGGCCGGTTCTTCGCACTCGAACGTAAGTGTTGTCTAGCTTCATAATTTTGGCGCTCCTTGACGGCTACATGAAAATGCCATCCATGAACTGGGAGAACTTTTGAGCCGGAGAGTTGCACCGAGCCTCCTGCGGGGTTGCTTGTTGGAGACCGTTTATGCGAAGCCTAGCGGTTGAACTTTAAAGTTTATCTTGACGAGTTATGGGGAACCTTGGAGCAGATCCTTTTGTCGGCAGATCGCGCGATAAGCTGCCCCGATTCCGAATAAAGTCACGGGATCATCATTGCAAGCGCCTTACAGCTTCCAGGGCTACTTCATGAAGGCCGCCACCGCCCTTCGCAACGTACTCCACGATCTGCTTCCGCATGCGCTTTTCCCAGAACTTCTTGAGATGGTCGGCAACGGCGGCGACCGCTTCTTCCTTCGGATAACTGGCGAAGAATATGGCGATTTGATTCGCCATGTGCACCATTTGTTCAGGTTCCATGAATTGTCGTACCGACTATCTGCGTGGTGAGCCGACGCGTTTCCTGGTATTGCCGCTGCCATTCGGAGATACGCGTGACCGGTCGCACCTGCACGGCTGTCACCTTGTACTCGGGACAGCTTGTGGCCCAGTCCGAAAACTCAGTGGTAACGACATTTGCGCCGGTCATCGCGTGATGGAACGTCGTATACACCACGCCGGGCTGCATACGCTCCGAAATGCGTGCGTGCAGAGTGGTATCGCCCGCACGGCTGGCCAGCGATACCAGGTCGCCGTCCCGAATGCCGCGATTTTCCGCATCGAAGGGGTGGATCTCGAGAACATCCTCGTCGTGCCAGACGTTATTGTCGGTACGGCGAGTCTGAGCGCCGACATTGTATTGCGACAAAATGCGTCCGGTGGTGAGGATCAGCGGGTAGCGATCCGTCGTTCGTTCGTCCGTGGGCACGAACTCGGTGATCATGAATCGGCCCTTGCCTCGCACAAACCCACCGACGTGCATGACGGGCGTTCCTTCGGGCGCTTTTTCATTGCAAGGCCACTGCACGCTGCCGAGACGGTCGAGCTTTTCATAAGTGACGCCGGCAAAGGTGGGCGTGAGCCGGGCGATCTCGTCCATGATCTCGGATGGATGGTTGTAGACCATCGGATACCCGAGCGCTTTTGAGAGCGCCATCGTAATTTCCCAGTCGGACATGCCGGCTTTGGGCGGCATCACTTTACGCACGCGACTGATGCGCCGCTCGGCGTTGATGAAGGTGCCGTCTTTTTCGAGAAAAGACGAACCAGGCAGGAAAACGTGCGCGTAGCTCGCGGTCTCGTTCAGGAAAAGATCCTGAATCACCACGCATTCCATCGACGCCAAGCCGGCGGCGATGTGTTTGGTATTTGGGTCGGACTGGACGATATCCTCACCCTGGATATAAAGCCCTTTGAACGTTCCGTCGGTGGCGGCATCGAGCATGTTCGAGATGCGCAGTCCGGGCTCGGCCTGCAACGCCACTTTCCACGCTTCCTCGAAGATCGCACGCACCGAGTCGTCAGAGACGTGCCGATAGCCGGAAAACTCGTGCGGAAACGATCCCATGTCACACGAGCCCTGGACATTGTTCTGGCCGCGCAACGGATTAACGCCGACGCCGGGCCGGCCGATATTTCCGGTGGCCATGGCGAGATTGGCCATGCCCATCACCATGGTCGAGCCCTGGCTATGCTCGGTGACGCCGAGACCATAATAAATCGCGGAGTTGCCGGCCGTGGCGTAGAGCCGCGCGGCAGCTCGCACATCCGCGGCCGAAACGCCGGTGATCCCCTCCATCGCTTCCGGCGAATTACGCGGCTCGGCGATGAAAGCGCGCCATTGCTCGAACGCTGCAACGTCACACCGCTCCTTCACAAATTCCTCGGCCACCAATCCTTCCGTGACGACGACATGCGCCATCGCGTTGATGATGGCGACGTTTGTGCCCGGCTTCAACGGCAGGTGGTAGTCCGCCTTGACGTGCGGCGTTTTGACCAGCGCAATCTTGCGCGGATCAATCACGATCAAGCGGACGCCTTCGCGCAGTCTTCGTTTCATGTGTGAAGCAAATACAGGATGCGCGTCGGTCGGGTTCGCGCCGATCACCACCATCAGGTTCGCCTCGTCCACGGAATCGAAATCCTGAGTTCCAGCCGATGTGCCAAACGTAGTTTTGAGCCCATAGCCTGTCGGCGAATGGCAGACGCGGGCGCAAGTATCCACATTGTTGTTGCCGAATGCGGCGCGGACCAACTTCTGAACCAGATAAGTCTCCTCATCCGTGCACCTGGAAGAAGTGATCCCGCCGATCGACTCCCGGCCATACTTGGCCTGGATGCGCTTGAATTCGCTGGCCGCGTGCCCAATGGCCTCGTCCCAGGTCGCCTCACGCCACGGATCGGTGATCTTGGCGCGAACCATGGGCTTGAGAATGCGGTCTTTGTGCGTGGCGTAACCCCAGGCGAAACGTCCTTTGACGCATGAATGGCCGTGATTGGCTTTGCCGTCCTTGTAGGGAACCATGCGGACGACTTCGGTACCTTGCATCTCGGCTTTGAACGCGCAGCCTACGCCGCAATACGCGCACGTTGTGACCACGCTGTGCCGCGCCTGCCCTTTTTCGATGACGGTTTTCTCGATCAGCGTGGCGGTGGGGCAAGCCTGCACGCACGCGCCGCACGAAACGCATTCGGATTCCAGAAAATTCTCGCCACCAGTGGCCACTTTCGAAGCAAACCCGCGCCCGTCGATGGTCAATGCAAACGTGCCTTGCACTTCTTCGCACGCGCGCACACACCGCGAGCAGACGATGCACTTTGCGGGGTCGAAGGTGAAGTACGGATTCGATTCGTCTTTTGCGGCGGCCAGATGGTTCTCCCCGTCGTAGCCGTAGCGCACCTCGCGCAGTCCGACCATGCCCGCCATGTCCTGCAATTCACAATTTCCGTTCGCGGCACACGTAAGGCAATCCAGAGGATGGTCAGATATATATAGCTCCATCATGCCGCGCCGCAGCTTGGCCAGCTTGGGAGACTGCGTGCGTACCTTCAAACCTGGTTCGACCAGAGTCGTGCACGATGCGGGCGTCCCGCGCCTACCTTCAATCTCCACCAGGCACAGGCGGCAGGAGCCGAAAGCCTCTAGATTATCGGTGGCGCAAAGTTTGGGCACCTTCGCCCCGGCTTCGGCCGCCGCTCGCAGGATGGAAGTTCCCGCCGGTACGGTAACGGGCTTACCGTCAATCTCCAGCACCACTAATGCTTCCGAGACGCGGCAGGGTGTACCGAAATCAGTTTCTTGGATGAGAGTCATCGTTGTCTCCCCTGTGAAGGTGGCCCGCCAAGGCCACCCGCGAGGCAGCCGCCTTATCGAAATCTTCCGGAAAATGCCGAATCGCGCTCTGTATCGGATAAGGAATCAAGCCGCCGAGCGCACAAAGAGAACCGTCGAGCAACAGTTCGCAAAGATCGTCCAATAGCTCGAAATTTTGTGTGCGATTCTGGCCTGCGATAATCCTGTCGATCACCTCGGCGCCTCGCGTCGAGCCGATCCGGCAAGGCGTGCACTTGCCGCAGCTCTCCACTGCACAGAATTCCATCGCAAATCGCGCTTGCCGCGCCAGATCCACTGTGTCATCGAAAACTACAATTCCGCCATGGCCCAGGAGGCCTTTTTGGAGCGTAAAGGCCTCATAATCGAGCGGCGTATCCAGCAGCGACTCCGGGAAATATGCGCCGAGCGGGCCGCCGACCTGAACGGCGCGAAAGGGCCGGCCAGACGCGGTGCCCCCGCCATAATCATAAATGGCTTGGCGCAGCGTCAGGCCGAACGGCGTCTCCACGAGTCCGCCACGCTTCACATTGCCTGAGAGCTGAATCGTCAGCGTGCCGCGCGACTTGCCCGTGCCAAGGTTTTGATAAAACTCCGCGCCCTTGTCAAGGATGACCGGCACGGTCGCCAGCGAGATCACATTGTTGACGACGGTTGGCTTACCGAACAGCCCCTGGATTGCCGGCAGAGGCGGTCTATAACGCACTTGCCCGCGTTTGCCTTCCAGGCTTTCGAGCAGCGATGTTTCTTCTCCGCAAATATAAGCTCCCGCTCCCAGCCGGATCTCGATATCGAACGGCTTCCCGCTGCTGGCGATATTCACTCCCAAGTAGCCGTTATCGTGAGCAATGGCTACCGCGCGCTGGAGCGTGCGAAAGGCGTGCGGATATTCGGAACGCACGTAGATATAACCGCGCGTGGCGCCCACGGCCAGCGCCGCAATGGTCATGCCTTCGATCAGCAGAAACGGATCGCCCTCCATAAGCATTCGATCCGCGTATGTGCCGCTGTCGCCTTCGTCCGCATTGCAGACGATATACTTCTGGTCCGCGGGCGCTTGCAGAACCGTGCGCCACTTGATTCCCGTGGGGAAGCCCGCGCCTCCGCGTCCGCGCAGGCCGGACTTGACGACCACTTCCACGATTCCCTCGGATGTAAGCTGGAGCGCGCGCTCGAGGCCCTTGCAGCCGCCGTGGCGAATGTACTCCGCTAATGAAAGCGGATCGGTGACTCCACAACGCGCAAACGTCAACCGCTCCTGGCTCTTGAGGTAGGAAATCTCTTCCGTGGGGCCAAGATACAGAGCGTGCGGCTTGCCTTCCAGGAATCCGGCGTCGAATAAACTCGACACCGATTGCGCGGCTACAGGACCATAGGCGATTCGCCCGCGAGGGGTCTCCACTTCGACCAACGGTTCCAGCCACAGCATGCCGCGGGAGCCGTTGCGCACGACGGAGCCATTTACATGACGCGCACTGAACTGCTCAGAGATTGCCCGGGCTACAGCGTCGGATCCCACGGAGAGAGCTGCGGCATCGCCCGGAACGTACACCCGAAGGGTCATCCTCGCCTCCGGACGTCGTCGATCAGGAGATCGACAACTTCTGGCGAAACGCGGCCATAGAGCTCGCCATCGAGCATAACCGAAGGTGACAATGCGCAATTGCCAAGACAGAAGACAGGCTCCAGGGTGAACGCGTTGTCGTGCGTTGTCTCACCTACCTGAATGCCGAGACGACTTTCAACGTGCCGGACCGTGCTTTCCCCCCCCATCGACTGACAGGCTTCCGCACGGCACAGACGCAACACATGCTTCCCCGGGGGCTCGTACCGAAAATCGTGATAGAAACTGATGACGCCATGCACCTCGGCGTGCGAAAGATTGAGGGCGTCAGAGATGAGCGGAATTGCCGACCTGTCTATGTAGCCAAACTCTTCTTGCAGGGCATGCAGGATTGGAAGCAGTGCGCCAGGCATATGCGCCAACTCTTGAATAAGCGTTGAAGCCCGCTCAGCGTCCCACGCGTATCTTTCCATGGGAAATCACCTTTACCGTTGTATCCGGATAACCCCTGTAAATCATGGGGCCTGGCATCCACGTGCGTTTACGAATCTGAACAGCTCACTTTATCACTCCTTGGCTCAAATCCATATGCCTCGGACGTCTTCTTGGTGGCTTATTGAATTGATAGGAAGATTCCCATGTTCCCATTGCATGGCATCTTTGCGTTGCTACAACACTCCGGCGGAGGATAACCTTCCTTGCAGAGACGCCATTTTCGCGTTGCTACCACTAGTGGGCCCATGGCGGAGAGGCCGTCCGCACGCAGGAACAGCAGAAGGAATAGAAGCCTAATTCAGGCGGAAATGCGCGCTTTCAGTTTCACGCGGCCATCTTGAATGGTGACACTGTACTCGATTTCGTTCCCGCCTTTCTCCTTGAGCTCTTTCGTTTTCTTGCGAACGAATCGCTCGAACGCCTGCAGATCGGGCGCAGCGGTCTTTTCTCCCGTTTCGGTGTGCGCTTCCACGAGTTTTTGGTAAAGCGTCACGATCTTGGCGCTTTCGCGATCCGGATTCGAGAAAGACAGTGCAAACGCCGCGGCAGCCTCGCGAGACTGGACGGCTCGCATTACCGAGTCGTCAACGAGCGGCGTCTTTTGCGTTTCCGCATGTCCCTGTACCGCGCTCTCACGTGCCCGCGCCGCTTCAATTGCTTTCGCGGCCGCGCCGAAATGATGCTGCGGGGTTCCGCCCTCTTTCTGGATGGTTTTCTTCCGCCACATGTCGACGTATTTCGCGTAGGTCTGCGCCAGGTTATTGAAGCGGAATCGCTGGGCGAAGCCCAGTTCCCCGCTGCGTTCGTTGTACCGGCGCATCAACGATTCGAGCCGCCACTGCGTGTCCGCGGGAGGACGCGGACGTCCGCCGCCGAAGAATTGTTCGTATTCAATCTTCAGCCTGCGAATTTCCTTCTCGATTTGCGTTAGATCTTCGTCGACGGTCGCCATCGTTGCGTGTGATCCGGATAGATTCAGCGTAACGGCGCCTGCCAGCCGAGTCAATCGGCGCTTGCGCGGGCTTGTCCCAAAGAGAAAGCCCTGTGCCATTGTGACGTCCCAGGGCCTGTGCTCAAACAGTCTAGAGCCGTTGTACAACCTGGGATACTCATTATGGTGGGCCGCCTGCGAAAGGGCTCGTGCTTCGTGACGGATCACGGTGCCAATTGCACCACGCCTGCTTGGGTTTCCAGAACAGAAGGGGCTTGCGTGGCGGCGTTCGATGCAATTCCATGTTGGCGTGTCGAGCGCATCGGCGATAACGTGTTCGTGCGGAGGAAGTTGTCTCCATTCATTCCAAACCGGCGTTAGCTTCCGCGAACCCGCAGAAGCGTTCGGTTTCGATCATCGTTGGCAGAAGCGCCGCCGAGCTGGCGGCCGCTCATAAAATCGAGTGGCGGTCCAGAAATCGCCGTGTACTTCGGAGCATTGTTGTCGACGGCGAATGAATCTCACAAACTTACAGAACAAGGAGGATGTTATGACTCGCGTACCTGATGCAGAGTTGGTTCTCGTACCTGGAGGGACGTTGATTACTGCCACACCCGAAGAAGGACGCGCGCTAGCGCTGAAGATGGCTCGTCACACGATTCACAATATCCAGCCGGACCTCGACATCCTTAAAGCTGGCCGGCCGAACTACTCAGCAAATCCGGACAGTCTCATCGCTGCCGGTCAGGTTGTGGCCATCGAGTTCCAGACCATTGCTGCGGCGAACAACTACTGGCGCTGAAGGTCAATTATGGCTCCGCCGAACGCGATCTCATCGAGTTGAAGTAGTCAGCGGCACTCAGCGAGCGGTGCGGTGGACGGCCGCCGATTGGCTCAGCCGTGAATTGCAGAGAAGGCAAATGGGTTAGCTCTTACGCTCAAAATTATAAGTGGGGGCTTCTCGTATGAAAATTGAAACGGCCGGCAGCACTCGCTGTCGGCCGTCGAGTTTCGAGTGAAGCAAGCTACCTCCATGCGCCGCCGCGAAAGCCACCTCCACCGTGGAATCCGGCGCTACCGTGGATTACCATCCAACCATAGATGGTCCCTTCAGAAATACCGCGCTCCTTGGCGGCCTGGGCCACCGAGATGCCTTCTTCGTTGACGCGGCGTAGTAGGATATCGGCTTTTACGTCGGCTGCAATACGGTGATGTTTTTTGTTCATCTGACACCAGGGTTGTTGATTCCCAACCTCAGCGTCTAA
>DATLST010000209.1:0-10104 GCA_035534055.1 Candidatus Acidiferrales bacterium
TAGGGTCACAAGGGACGCTCTGGTGGCGCTGGCAGGCGGATCCAATCTCTCGGCATCCCTATGAAATCACTGAAACCGCTTGAATTGCCTATTGTTACTCATCCGTTCTTTTAAACCAGTGCTTGTTCAGAGGTTCCCTAACTTGTCCACGCTCGAGGAGTTCACATCGAACACCACGCAGTCGTGCCCGCCGTGTCGCAAACGTTGCACCATGTTTGCGCCCATTCTTCCCAGCCCAATCATTCCCAGTTGCATTTTCATCCTCAATTCACGTCAACAACGCGTCGCATCTCGTTTGTTTCAGATTTTCCTCGGCGAACATTCTCGTCTCAGGCAAATCAAGCATGACCAGCAAAGCGCTCGTCTTTGCTGAGTGTTTCAAGCAATTTGTTCATGTCGTCGGCATGCTCTTCCTCCGTGGCCAGGATCTTTTCAATCAAGGTGCGGCTGGTGGAATCGTCATCGCCGAGGTAACGAATGATCTCGCTATAGGATTCAATCGCGATCCTCTCGGCCCTAGGTCCTCCCGGATCATGTCCAGCAGCGATTTGCCTTCGACATACTGTGAGTGGCTGCGAGTTGTCAGACCATCCGGATTGAGGTTGGGTTCGCCGTTCAATTGCGTGATCCGCTCTGCAATCATGTCGGCGTGACCTTGCTCCTCATTTGCATGTTGGAGAAACTCTTCCGCCACAGCCTGTGCATGAATTCCCGATGCCATGTAGTAGTGGCGTTTGTAGCGCAGCACACAAACAATTTCCGTCGCCAGAGCCTCATTTAGCACTCGGAGAACCGTCTCACGATCCGCTTTGTAGCCTTCCGTGACCGCGCCCTTCTCCATGTGTTCACGAGCGCGCCGGCGGATCTCCTCGATGTCGGCTATAAATGAGTGATGTTTTTCCTTCGCGGGTTCGGCTTTCATCCTTATTCCTCCCGAATCTTGAGTGTTTTAGCGTAACGTTCGTGTGTTTCCGCTTGCGGAATAGGAGATCCGCTTAGTAGCCAGCGAATTCTTCCGCGCGGATATCGTCATCATCTACTCCCGCCTTGTTCAGCATCTCGTGCAAGCCTTTCACCATGGCGGGAGGCCCGGCAATATAGTAGATGGGCATCCCGGCGCCCTTCAGATGCCTGGTAAGCATTTCTTGATTGATCAGACCCATTTCACCACCCCAGGGCCGTTGTGATTTCGTCATTTCCGACATGCTGGCGACCAGCTTGTAGTTTGGATTTGCTCGCTCCAATGTTTGAAGCTCTTCAAGGAATGGAGCATCCTCTGGCCGACGGTTTGAATAGAAGAGGAAAATGCGATGTGGCAGCTTCTCCTTCGCCGCCCGAACCAGCATACTTCGGAACGGCGTGATGCCAATGCCGCCCGCGAGGAGCGCGACGGCTCGCTTAGAATTATTGCGGAGAGTTAAGTCCCCGGACGGGCCTTCGATTTTAACCGCAGTGCCAATTGGCATGGTCTTCAACACACGCTTGAACGCCGTATCACGGATGCGCGTCGCCACCATCAGCATTTCTTCGTGAGGACCGCTCGCAATTGAAAACCCTCGCGTATTTCCTTCTGAATCCGTCTCCGAAGGGTCGAGCAACGTCATGTCGATAAATTGACCGGCCTTGAACGTCCAGTCGGATGGTTTTTCGAATCGAAACGCGATGGTTCGCTCGGCGACTTCTTTCCGATCCTTCAGTGTGGACATAAAAATCGGCGATGCCGCAGCTGTGCTCATCTTTTGTCTCCCTCCGCAAGCTTCTTTCTAACCCTTTAAGGTTCACTCAACCGCTACCACATAATCTCGCCCTTCCCAGCGATTCTCGACCGTCCAGAAAAAGGTAAAGCGAATCGGCGGTCGCTGCGCGTTCGAGATCGGAATATCGACAATATGGAATCCGAGAATTTGAGCGGATGAGGGACTATCTTCCGCAGACTGCCATTCGTTGACCGACCAGTGAAGGCTAAAGGCCGCAGGAACCTGAATTCGAAGAGTATAACCTCGTTTGACGCTGCGAGCCTGTCGATTGGGCTTCCAGATCTCGAACGATCGACGAGTCTTGCGATCTCTGAGGTAGCGGTTTGCAACTTCAGGAATTAGATCGAAAACGCTACCATCGGATACAGACCTGAGCAGTTTGACGTATTCCGCGTGAGCCCACATGAGAGGCATAGCCGAGCCGGTCGGCCGACCAAGGAACATATAAGCCTCCGGCCGGTCGGGCTCATCCCATACTTGCTCGGGCAATAAACCCGTCGTCGATGCGAACCCTTCGATTGCTCGTATGAACGGCTTTACATCATGTCCTGCGGAGAGTTCATAGTGCGCCCGTTCTCCCGTCAGAAGCGGCCAAGCCCGGCCCTTGCCCCAGCCGATGTAAGGGCCTCCGTCCTCCCGCTGGCCGTAACCATCGTGATTGTAACGATGCCATACCGGCCCGACCGAAGTGTCCACCTTCAATACCGCATCAATTATCTTCAAAGAATCCAGGATCAACGGATCGTCGGGGCGCCTGATCCCGTAGCGCACGAGTTGAAGGAAGCCAGCATCGATGATGTCTTTTGCAGGGAATGAATCTTGTGCTCCGGCTGGATGGTTCTTGATTTCTAGAACTTTTGAGTTTGGATCCTCCAAGGGATCGGCATTGTCGACGTCCTCCGGCAGAATCCGTATGTAATGCCGCTTAATCCCCGGGACAAGTGAACCCTCCGTTGTAACGGTCCAACCTTCGATATGACATTCCAGAAAATCGGCGTAATCCTCCAAGAGTGTTGCAACGGCCTCATCCCCTCGGTCGCGTGCAAACCATGCCGCACCGATCAGGGCAGCAATGTTGGACGCAAGCGTGGAAGGTGAGTAACCGCTGGCTTCTTCCCATCGCTCCTGCTGAGTGACAGGTCCATGGCGCATTAGATAAGCAGCCGCTTTCAGGACCATCGGGTACGGGTCAAAATCTTGAAGAGCCTCCTCCCTTTGGAGCTGCCAGGCGAGAAGTATCGGAAACGCGACTTCGTCAAGCTGGATTCCCCGCCAGAATGGGCCGCCATCAACCCAGAAATTCTGGGCAAAGCCTCCGTCTTGCTGCTGTGAAACTGCGAGATAAATCAAAGCCCGCAGAGGTGTGACGCGGTCACCAGCGGCAAGCATCGCCGAAGCGCTGCTGACCATATCGCGGGTCCAGACGAGATGGTATCCGCCGTGGTCCGCATCACCTTTTGCTTCTCCCCATGGAATCGAGAGAGAGGCAATCAAAGCGCCTGGATAAGACTTGTCCTCGTGAGCGAGAAGCAAGCTGAAACTGCTGTGGTACAGGTTGCCCTTGTCACTCGAAAACTTCTCCAAGGGAAGCAGGTGCGAGGAAGTGCGGTCCCATTGTTCCGTGTATCGCTTCAACTGCTCTTTGAAAGGAATGCCGAGTGCCTGAAAGAGATTTGTAATCGCGCAGTGTTCCGTGTCACCAAACGCCAGCCCCATGGTGAACTCGTGGTTACCATCAAGGTCCAGTTCTCCGGTCAGCGCAACGTTGCCGTCAGGTGCATCACCGAACTGCCAATCCATTTGAAAGTTACTGGCAAGGTCGGTCCAGCCATCGCTCCGGCCAACGTAACCACACGAAACACGAGAAAATTGGACCGTCCCGCCGAGTGCCATCCATATTCCTTTTTTTCTTGCCATCAGGATTTTCCGGCTAGCAACATCGATTACGTAGCCGTTGTTACCCCATCCGCCCACTTGAAGATGAGGGGCACATAGCGTGTACAGGCGCAGCTTCGAGATAAACGCGTCATTGCCCCCAAGCCGAACGTGTTGAAGAATGCAGGCTAGGTGTGGATCCGTAATGATTTCCTTGACGATGGTGTAACGACCGCTGGGATCCAGGTTCGTAATGCGATAACCCAAAGTGTGATCGGAAAGACGCTCACACTTCGACTTGAGATCACGTCGTTCTTCATGGAAAAACGTCTTTCCGTCCGTGATGAGAAACTGCAAGTCTCGGATCTGGGGGTGATCCACGGTCGGATAATAGACTTCCGTGATGATACCGTTCCACAAGGTGAACCAGATTCGGCTCGAGGCCGCATACGATGTTCCAACTGCATCTTTGTCGCCATGCGTCCAGCGTGGCTCGATGCCAGGTCGTCCGAAAGCGCCATCTTTCTTGGCGGATTTCTTGCGATCGTCGAAGGCGATGGACTTTAACGTATTTCCCGCTTTCGAACGGGCGATTCTTGCGGGTTGTGCTTTCATGATTTGACTCTGTCTCCTTGTTGCCGTCTTATTTCAGCGTCAGTCACTTCTGCGGATTCCGTGTGATTCCTCCTCATCATCATCGCGTACGCCACCGATGACCTTGTGCCTCAAGGAATGGCTCGAGCGCCATCATCGAACTAACGAGCCGGCTCTTCCTTTATTGCTTGTCTCCTTCGCTGCCATATCGGCCACTGAGGATGTAGCATCCGACGGATGGTTATCGATGCCCCGCCTTTAACCCGAGCATCGAGCCGCAACGAAGTCTTCTTGATTCCGCGAGGCCGCAAACGTTCTATAAGTAATCGCGTTGCGTTCGCAGAGCTTGGTGCGTTGTAAACCCTCTTTAGTTTGAATCATTTCCGTTCTCCTTCTTCATCACCGAACGCTACTAGTCTTTCCCGTCGCTAACTCTGTCTTCTCGGACGGATGAATGATGCTGACGTTTCCGCCTGTCTTGCTCTTTGGTTGATAGGTACCGGGAACGGCGCGGAAACTGATCGCCAGCCGGTTCCAGCCGTTAATCGCGATGATGGCGAAAGTGAGGTCCACTAGTTCCTTGTCATTGAAATGGCGATGAGCAAACTCGTACACTTCATCTGGAACATGTTCATGGCTCACCTGCGTTACCGCATCAGTCCAAGCAAGAGCGGCGCGTTCTCGTTCCGTAAAGAATGGCGTTTCACGCCAAACTACGCTTGCGTAGAGCCGTTGTTCTGACTCGCCTCCTGCTCGCGCGTCCTTAGTATGCATATCAACACAGTATGCACATCCATTGATTTGCGAGGCTCGTAGTTTCACCAACTCAAGAAGAGCAGGATCGAGGCCGCTGCTCCGCACATAGTTCTCCAGGCCCAACATCGCTGAGATCGCACCCGGCGCAGCCTTCCGATAGTCGATCCTCGGTTCCATTGCTCCTATTCCTTCTTTTCCCAACATTTTGCCCTCCTCGGCCATTGAGAAACCATGAATGGTCTTCCTAGAACGTTGGTTAATGATAGAGACCAGCGCTGTGCTTTCCGGTTACAATTTCCATCTTTTGCTCGTACAAAATGATGCGATTAAGTTGCGGATAGCCAGGCTCGAACGTCCAGCCTTCCTCCCCGTATTTGGCCATGATGCGTTCAAAAAACCACGTTTTGAGCGCCCGGTCATCAATAAGTCGTACGGCGCCAAACACAATCACGCTTGAATAGACAAGCGCCGAATTGCACGCATACAGCCGCTTGGCGCGGTACATTTGTCCACGGCTGTCCGCCATGCCGCCGGCTGACATCGTCTGCTCTCCTACCTCACGGTTCAACTCGGCGAAACCTTCACCGGGATGCTGTTCCGTGTCATCTAGCGGATACATCGGTTTCCCTCCAATATGGCTCGGTCGAATTCCTCAACATACACTCTCTCCTGTTCGAAAATCCTCCGCTTGGCCACTGCCGTGATCGACACTCCGGGGCACCGCACCCCTCGGACCGCAACGCAGTCGTGTTTGCCAACTGCTTTCACAATGCATCCGGCGGGCTCCACAACGGACATGAATGCATCGGCAATGCTGGTTACGAGTTCCTCCTGCACAACCGGCCGGGCCGCGAGAGCCTGGACCAAACGTGGGATCTTCGAGACACCCACGATCCGACCGTTAGGCATAACCAAAGTGGATCTTTCCTCCGTACACCAGGAGATGATGGGGACAGAGGGAAAAGAAATCGATGCCCGAAACGACGACGAGTTCATGAGCGGGAGAACGGAAGGTTTTGAGGATGTCTTGCGGCTTTGCGCTTAGACCCCGCGTGAACTCACGATAAAACCGGGCGACCCGTGCAGGAGTTTCGCGAAAGTGCTGGCTATCGACATCCACACCGAGTTCTTCGAGCAACAGTTTCACGATCGGTTCGAGTTTGTCGTCCCGCGTACGCGCTGTGGAAACGTGCATGCCGGAGACCAGTCCTTCTGGAACGCTCTCGATCTCCACGACCGCAGCATTTGCAGCGCCGAGGGTAGGCTTTCCGTTTCCATTCCTGCTGCGGACTTCTTCGTTTCCCATCGCTGACCTCTCATTCCTTATAGGTAACAACCCGTCCCCAAACGCTCGCGGTACCCCAAATCCCGGAGCGTCGGCATTCAAGCTGCACGATCTGGCTGTGATCCACGAATAGGTTTACTTCCGGACCGTAATTCTTGATGTACCAAGCGAAAACTTCGGAGTCGGCTGCCTCGAACATCACCTTCTCCAACGCCAGAGCGTTGACAATCTTCGCGGGAGCATCGGTTCTCTATGAATTCACGCTCTCTGTGATTCCTTCCTGACTCGATCATGAGCATGTAGGCTCCCGCAACTCGAAAGCGAGGGGACGTGCGATCCCGAGTGGCTGATCCTTCTGGCCAAGCGATTTCGTGCCGCAGCCGTGGTCGTGCCACCGGCCCCGAATTGGATGCCCACTTCCGGTTTTGCCTTGAGTCCCGCTTTCTGCCACTCGCTCGACCAAGCGCAGCCAATCGTCGGCCGGCAGGGTGATGAATCCACTCGAGACTTCGAGAATGTCAAAGCCAACTTCCTTGCACTCCTTGATGTATCTGTTCACTGCTTCCGGCCCCTGCGTGAGTACGTGTTCGATAAATCCCCCAGTCGAACACAGGACGTCATGGTCGTGACACAGTGAAATGATTTCGGTTAGCGCATGCCGAGGTATCAAACTGAACGATCCGCCTGCAAACTTGAGGGCATCGACATGCTTTCCCATCATCTCAAGAATGTCCTCAAGCTGCCTCTTACCGAGCGGTGTGTAGTACGAGCCCCGTATCTCGGTTACGCCGCATTTGCGCGGCTTGGGAGTGCGCTCGTTAGTCCTCAAAAACGCAAATGCGTTTTCATCGATTTGGTTCTTTGTTTTCGAGGGCATCACGCCTCCTTCTGGCCCAGGGAATTGTTCACAGCTCGGCCTGGTTGCGGCGTTTCGACCTTTTGAAGCAGCTGCGTGAGATCTCGGACTTGAATCGACTCCAGATTCTTCACGCTATCGGCAATCGAATGCCGCAAAGGTGCCGGCGCAAAACAGCTAGCAATCCGCTCAAACTTTTCAAACGCCATTTCCCACGACATGGGGCGGGTTACGAAGCCTGGATACTCGTGAAGCTCCTTGTTCAATACGCGGCCGTCCCGGAGCGTCAGGATGAGACGACACGGCATTTCCTTTGGAAAACGGTTCGAGAAAGCGTCAACCGGATGGACGGAAACCCGATGCAACAGGGTTTGCACATCTGGTTGTAGGATCCTCTCCGTTGCATATTGCTCAGGCATCACCTTGCCATCCAGCAATGCAACGCTGACCAAGTAGGGGAGACTATGATCCGCCTCCTCCTTTGTACTCACAGAGGTTTTGTCACCTTCTTCCCCTCCTCCGATGATGTTGTAGGCGACGTCGAACGTATCTATATCGATGTGCTCGATCTCACTGGCATCAAACTTCTCTTCCGCCTTCAATTGCAGCGCACATTCGATCGCGGTTTGAGAGTGAATCTCAGCATTGTGTTTCTTGAGAATCGTTGCCATAACTCGCCCGAGGTCTTCTTGCCTCCAATCGATCTGAAAGACTCCCGCGATGGCGTCCATAAATCCCTTTTCCCCTTCAAAGACTTCCAAGGGTCCCGTAATGCCTCT
Source organism: Candidatus Acidiferrales bacterium (assembly GCA_035534055.1). GTDB lineage: Bacteria > Acidobacteriota > Terriglobia > Acidiferrales > UBA7541 > Palsa-295. The sequence goes on from DATLST010000209.1 coordinate 7,903, forward strand.
CATGGCAAGAAAAGTGGCAAACGTACAACAGGCGGCGGTGTTCGGATATGCCAGGCCTTTCCAGTGAGAAAGCTTCCCGGTTCGGGTAACCCGCAGGGCATTGAAAGCAGTACCGCAAATAGCAATCGCGTTTGCGGTTTGCGCGGGATTGAGTCCGAGCGCCTTGGCGACTCCTGATGCCACGGCGTACGCGCCCTGCGTGGTGTGGTCGAATCCGGCTGCCCGGACGGGAGCCATATCGCTGAGGCGGCATTGCACTTGGTAAGCAACCGCCAGGGCAACGAGCAAATCTCGCCCTGTGCCGTCCGCGTATTCAGTCGCCGCCAATACCGAAGCCAGATTGTCACTCGGATGGCAAGTTTCTCCTTTGGCCAGATAGCTGTCATTGAAATCTAGATACCGCACGATTGCACCGTTGTAAAAGGCTGCGCGGTCGGCGGCAGCTCGGCCACCCCCGATAAGAGTACAAACACCATCAGATTCGGGGATCTGCTCCATCAGCATTCTGATCGGTTCGCCGTCCATTGCCCCAATGGCGCAGCCGAGAGAATCCAGGATCCGGATTTTAAGTTGCGCACGCTCGCGGTCAGACAGATCGTCGAAGCTGCGTTGCGTCACAAAATCAGCAAGCTGCTCCGCGCAAGTCATACCAATGACCTCTTGAATCTCATCAACTTACGCATCAGTTTCCTTCCATCATTGTTAGCTGTATGTTCGGATTCGTTGCGCTCTTCAACAATGGTCTGCCTGTACTGAGAAAGAAACAGCTGTAATTCGCCTTTCGGAAGACCAGGCTTCAAGAAGAGATCGTGTAAGCCCCGCATGTCTTATCGCCTATCGGACTAATTCCGTTTCCGCAGAACGTCCAGCATCCGCATTCAGGCGCGTAGCGGATTATTGAACCTACCCGCCCAACGATGCTGACCGTGCTTCTGGCTTCTTGGTTGCGGTAGCCTTTGGCATGACCACCTCAAGTGTGTTGTCTCGGAGAGTCGCTATAGAGGTGGATGGGTTGACCTCCACAGGAAGGTCATGTGCTCGAAAGATTCGCCTTGGCCGGGCTTCTGTGCGAGTCTGCTTACCATCCCAATACCCGACCTCGACTTCTGTTTCTCCGCTGATGACTAACCGCCGCGGCTCGACACTAATCAAGAGCTGGTCTGGAGGATAGGAGCTTGGCATTTCAGCACGAAGTGTGACCGCCTCCTCGGATTCCCGCAGATCATGACGGCACCCGTGCACGATTTCATCCTCTGCTTGAAGCCAGTCTTCAACGTCCCGTCCATGCTCAAACCCACGACCTTCGAACAACTGATAGGCGCGTTGTGCGATCAGTCCTTCGATTTCATTCCTTCGATGAGCCAAAATCTCAGCAGGGACAAGCTTTACGACTGTGTCTTTCTGACGTTTTTGAGCTGCCGATTCTTCTTTCATCGTCTCCTCCTTTTACCTGTGTACTTCGCTCATCCTAGAGAAACCTCCGTCAGCGTTTGGTGCCGCGACAGTCGCGGCTCTCATCCGTTGCCATCGCACCTCCTTGAATCTACGAACCGCCCCGTCTCCCCCGCCTGGCGAGAATCGGTCAGGCAGCACGACGGAATGATGAGTGAAGGAATGAATCGACCGCACTTGTGACTCAGCCCAGGAAAGAACGGAATCGGCGGCATAGTCGATCCCAATGCACAACGCGATCAATGCTGCAGCAATCACAAAAACAACCGTAAATAAGAGGAGTGCCACAAGCAGTTGCTGGAAGAAGAAGCTTCTCAAGGATATGAGCAAAGGGAAGACGATCACCCAAGCCAAGCGCCAGTTTCGGCCATCCCTGCTCACGGTCTGTCTTCGTCTGGTTGAACCGCGAAGGTACCTTGCTCGTAAACTCAAACAAGCCATGATTTGTAATCTCTTTTTTATGATCCGGCGACACGTGATCCACGGCAATGAGCCGTTCATACCTTCGGAAGGAACATCTGTTACACGTGGAAAAGCCAAAGATCGAGATGGATTATGCTCGATTGAAGGTCGGCGGCTGGTCGTAGGCCAACGCCTCGATGACCTCGTAGCTCCCCAGGCGTCTTGCCACCCGGATCGCCAAGCACTCCCGCGTGTATTCATCGATCATCGTCCGCATGCGGATCGTTCTGCCCTCATGGGTCATCGCACTCACGAAATCATAGCTCCAGACGTGATTCACCCGCTCTG
>DATLST010000210.1:0-3109 GCA_035534055.1 Candidatus Acidiferrales bacterium
CGATGTGTTTTGCTACCGCCCTGGATAAGGCGATCGAGAATATCGATTGCATGAGCGCGATCCTTCGCTGCCAGGCAAAGAATCGCTTTTATGAATCAACTCAACGCCTTATCCAACCGCGTCGAGTACTATGGATCTAGAGTTTTGTTTAGACATTGTTCTGCACGCTTATAATAACGAGCGCGCCTTTGAGGGTCCTCTGCGTCTATCCTGTGATCGCCGAGCGGATTCAATCGAGGCCGGCTACCCTCCTTATTTTCTCGACGAATATTTGGGCCAATTTAGCTTCGAATAGTCAGCCATACCCTGTGCTGGAGCATAAGGTGGATAGATTTTCATGAAATCTTGCAAATCCTGGTGACGGTCATGTCGGCGAAATACATCGGAGAATTTCAATAAATACAAAAAGGCGATCGTCGGGCGATCGAGACAGCCCTTGGTTACAATGAACCAGAACCTTAGTGGATGTGATGTTCTGATGAATATCATTCAGCGCTGTGTCAATAATTTCTGCGGGGATATAATTGACATCGGCAGCGTCGACTAGATTGAGGATCAGACGACCTGGACGCCGAGCAATGAGATATTCGGGATGGTCTTTAGCTGCGGCCCGCCCCGTGTAACCCAGCGCCTGACGGTGATACGGTTCTTTGCACGCGTGAACAACAAACCAAGCACTTTGGCCGCCAATGGAAACTTCGTCCTCTTGCGAGCCGACAAACAGATTGTGATGTACTTCAATCATTAGTTTTCCATGGATGCGCTTGTCGTTCTAGGAACCAACGCGTTCATCCTTCCATGCCGATAAGCGTAGAGCGAATTTCTGCCTACCGTCGTGGGCAAGCTCCGAAATAGTCTCGATGAAATCCTGCTGATGGGGTTGACCCAATGCCAGCCGATACAGCCATCGAAGCCGGCTAAGTTGATTAAACCGAAGCGTCCGGCGCGATTGGGGAAGAACAATAAATATACGTTCTGTTTTCTCGCCCGGACAAGACCACCACGGGCTTCGGCCGGACCTGTCATATTGAAATTCCCGTTCAGCATAATCAGCCAGTGCGGCCCAAGGGCTCGATCCCGCCCCAGTTGCTCCCAGCGTTTGCTCCTTGAGCTTTGCGGCCAGAGCCGATCGGACCGACAATCCCCCAAAGCGTTGAATCCGTCCCTCACGTTGTTCCAGATCGATGGGGCTCGCACACAGATCCCAATGCAGAAGTTGACGGCACCAAACATGGAAATCGAGGCCCTCTTGACCTAGTGATGTGGTCGCGAGGACATGAGGCCAAAACGGCGAATTAAACGATCGCCGCATGTCGTCGGTCCGAAGGCGATCATCCCCACCCAAAACACCTTCGACCTTGGCGTCTGCAAAGGGCATGGCCGCGTGGCAACGAAGCGAGAACCCCTTCTTTCCCGGCTCATGTACTCCATAGCGCCCATCGTGCAGGCCAACGATTTTCGGTAAGTCACGGGCAAACCGCGTGACAGCATCAGCATCAAGCTTGCTCGCAATCCACAGGTGTTCGTCAATGACCGATTCAAGATTCCCGGCCACGACAGCGTCCGGAATCGCCCGCGTGTAAGGCTGACCGCGACGCGTCAGTGCGGCCTGAAAGAGAGCCCGGTTTAGATATGGGCGCAATCCATTCCAACTCGCATTCAAAACAGTCCCAAAATTCTCATTGGCGACGTAGCTGCGATCAAAGCGGTAAAGTGCGCGCCCGAGCACAACGCCCGGTCCTGAAAGAGCAAAATCGGCCAATGCCGCGACTTCACTCTGTGTGACTGAGTCGAGTCCCGAAAGTGCAAACTCGTCCCATTGAGTGAGCACTTGTTTCATTGCCTCGCTTTGGCTCGCCGACGCGTCGCGCAAATGGGCCCGAAGCTCTTGCCAGGATGGCAACCCGCTCTTGGGATCGCCCCTCTCACGCGCGTGTTCGAGCGCCGGTAGAAGTTTCCAGATTGGTCGTTTCCCGCCGCTTCTTAGTACCTCTACACCGAGCCGGTCTCGCAACAACTCCCCAACCTGGCGCCGCATCGAGCTCCGCACTTCGGTGAGATTGGCGGGCTTATCCCGTCGCGGATCGGTGAATGCAATGAGCGTTGGCGAAGGAAAAAATAGCGCCGGGAGAGTCGGGCGATCTTCCTTGAATTGAAGGGGCTGAGCCTCACCAGCGCGTTTATAGTTACGCCGGAGTCGCTGGGCAAACGAGCATTCGAGATTAAAGCTCATTAGGCTTGCCAGCGTCTGCGGCACCGCTTTGAATCGCGAGAAGATCAGTAGCTTTCCTCCCGTGCCCCCCGGCTCCGCCCAAGGTCCCTGCAAATCCCACCAGGGCAATGAGGGCGCGACCCATGGAAGCGCCAAACGTTCCGGAGAAACGATCTCGTTCAGTGCGCGCAGCTGCGGATGAGGCCACCCTCTGGGTGCTCCCAGGCGATCACGCTGCGCAGAACGCAGGACCGGCTCATCGCGCCGTCGCCGCTCTTTTTCCGCATCTCGCCACGCAAGGTACCCACTGCCCATCATTTGGATCGGCAGGGGAATTGAAAGCCAGTACGGTACGGCGAATGTGGTGAGATCAATCCTCCCCCGCCGCGGACTCTTGCCTTCTTTCAAGCGCCCTACCCAGTTCTTAAAGACACGTAAGTCCTCCGGATGAATCGCGGACGGCGGATGAACAAAGTTTTCGTTCGAGGGCGAGGCCATGACGCCGGGCCGCTCCGTGCGACTTAGTACCGGGCGCAGCCGCCCTTCGATTTCGTCGCGAAGCTTCGCCAACCGCTCGAAATCGGGCGTTTCCCTGGCAAGCATCAGCGTTCCAAATGCCAGAAACGCACGCTCGATTTCCTGCGGCTTCTTGGTATCCGTCTCGAACAAAAACCGGATCAGTTGGAAGAAGTCCTGATGGTGCGAGAGCCCGGCAGCTTCGTCCTGTCGCGACGAATACAATCGATAGGGCGTTGCGGATCATTGTACTCGACTCGCTATCGAAAGGCCAAAGAGAGCAGCGGTTTGATGGGTAGTTTTGGGGACAGGAGTTGGTCGAGGAAGGCGATTATTTGATCAGGACTTGCGGCGACAAAGATTTTTCGCAGCGTATGGAGA
>DATLST010000211.1:0-2498 GCA_035534055.1 Candidatus Acidiferrales bacterium
TCTCGATGCCCGTGGCCGTTTCCGCCGCTGTCATTGCCCGCCGCGCTGCCGGCCTGCAAGGCAAAAATCAGCGGGAGCGTTACCTTCCCTTCCTTGAGGTCGCTCAGCACCGGTTTGCCGAGCTGTTCCGGCGAGGCCGTAAAATCCAGCAGGTCGTCCACCAATTGAAACGCCAGGCCGGCATTGCGCCCGTATTCGGCAAGCGCGTCTTCCATATCTTTCGGCAGTTGGCCCAGCACCGCGCCCAGTCGCGCGCATCCGCTGAACAGGCACGCCGTCTTGCGATAGGCCAACTGGGTGGCTTCCTCTTCGGTCAGGTTGATGCAGCCCAGCCGCGTCAATTGCAGCAGCTCGCCCTCCACCATGTTTTGCGTGAGGTCGATCAGAATGTCCAGAATCGCGAAGTTCCGCTCGCGCAGCGCCATTTCGAACGACTGCATGTACAGCCAGTCGCCCGCCAACACGCTCATGTGATTGCCCCAGCGCGCGTTCGTGCTCGGGCGTCCCCGGCGGGTGTTTGCGCCGTCGATCACATCGTCGTGTACCAGCGTGGCGCTGTGGATCAGCTCCACCACCGCTCCCAGCCGGATCGCACTCGGTCCCCGGTATCCCGCCGCCCCCGCCGCGAGCAGCAGCAGCGCCGGCCGCAGCCGTTTTCCGCCGCCTTCTCGCAGGTAGCTCGAAATCTCCGCCACGGGATCGACCGCTCCGCCATTCTGCGCCGCGATCTCCTGCTCCACCAGCGTCAGGTCGTCCCGCACCAGATCGAATATGCCTTTGGCGATTTGGACGGCGAAAGCCATTCGTTTCCCTTTACCTGGACGGCGCCGGAGTACCCTGGGCGCTGAGCCGAAAGAACCTTCGAAAATTGCCGGCCGTGGTGGCCGCTACTTCATGCGCGGCTAAGTTTCTCACATTCCCCAAGGCTTGCGCTACCTCCACGACGTTTGCCGGCTCGTTGCGCTTGCCGCGCTTCCCCTGCGGCGGCAGGAAGGGCGAATCCGTTTCCGTCAGGATTCGGTCGAGCGGCAGCTCCCGGGCCACGTCCCGCAGAGCCTGCATCTTCGGGTAGGTCACGTTGCCCGCGAACGAAATCAGGAATCCCATGTCGAGCCCCCGCCGCGCATCCGCGAGCGAGCCTGTAAAGCAGTGAAAAATTCCGCCCAGGCCCGTCACGCCCCAATCCTCTTCCAGCAGCTTCAGGCAATCCTCCCACGCGTCGCGGCAATGGATGATCACAGGCAATTTCAACGTCCTCGCCAGCCCCAGTTGCCTCCGAAGCACGTTCTGCTGCGCGTCGCGCGGCGAATCATCGTAATGATAATCGAGGCCCATCTCACCCCAACCGATCACGCGCGGGTGCCGCCCGAGTTCGGCGAGCTTCTCGAAATGTTCTTCGGTAGCCGCGTTGGCGTCGTGCGGATGGATGCCCACCGTCGCGTAAACCCATTCGTGCCGCTCCGCAAAGGGGATGGCCGCATCGAGCCGCTCCGGGCCCGTGCCGCTGCCGATCGCCAGAAGCGCCGTCACTCCCGCAGCGCGCGCCCTTTCGAGCATGGCCTCGCGGTCTTCGTCAAATTGAGGAAATTCCAGATGCGTGTGCGAATCGATGATTTCCACGGGAGCCGTTCTTAGGTCGTCCTTGAACAATCGTTTCTTATTTTGACTGCTTCTTGCCAGGCGAGATTGGTGCTACATCGTCGCCCCTCGCTCGAAAAATAGCGGATTCGCTTTCATCCGCGGGGCGGATTGAAAGTCGAACCGCCCCACCTTATCTCTCTCTCGTTGTCATTCTGAGAAGCGAATGAGAAGACCCTCTAAGATATGACCTTCAGAATGGCGCGCAGAATTTCCAACGAGCCGTTGCGCGATCAATCCCCCCCCCCCCGCTTTCCATGAAGGCTCGCGCACTCATTTTCCCTCGGCCCCAGCCCACGTCATTCTGAGGGACCGTTTTGGCCCGAAGCGGGTTCTCCATCGTGCAGTGTACGAGGGATGAATCCTCTTTCGCTGCGGCTCCGAACACTGCGTCATTACTTCAGCCGCGCGCCCGCCGGCACATCTTCCGCGAACGTGCAAAGCACCGGCTTGCCGTCTGGCGCCGTCGCCGCCACGATCATTCCATTCGATTCCACGCCGCGCAGTTTTCGCGGCGCCAGGTTCGCCACAATCACCACTTTGCGCCCCACCAATTGCTCCGGCGCGTAAGCCATCGCGATTCCCGCCACGATCTGCCGCACCTCGTCCCCGATATCGACCATCACTTTCAGCAGCTTGTCCGCCCCCGCCACCTTCTCCGCGGACTTCACCAGCCCCACCCGCATCTCCACCTTGGAGAAATCCTCGATGCTAATCTTCTCCGTGCCACTCGTCGTTGGAGCTGCCGCCGCCCCTGTCACGCCCCCGGCGCTTGCTGGCGTCGTTGCCGCTGCGGGCTGCGTGCTTCCCGGATTCCGTATCTCCTGTTCCATCGCTTCGATCCTTTCGCTCGCCTCTTT
>DATLST010000212.1:0-7636 GCA_035534055.1 Candidatus Acidiferrales bacterium
AAGATCGTCGGCTCGCTCCGCGATCAGGTCAAAGCCCTTCTGGTCCACGAACCGCGATACGATTCCGACCACTGGCCGCCCGAGATTTTCCTCCGGCAGCCGGAATAAATCGAGTAGACTTTTCTTGCAGGCCGTCTTTCCAGCAAGGTTGTGGACCGAATAATTCTGTGCGATGAATTTATCCGCTTCGGGACTCCACTCTCCATAATCGACGCCGTTCAAGATGCCGGTCAGCCGCTCCGCGCGTCCCTGAATTACGCCCTCGAGCCCGTAGCCGTACTCCGGCGTCTGAATCTCTTGCGCGTAACGCCGGCTCACGGTGGTGAGGTAATCGGCGAAAAGCAAGCCGCCCTTCAGAAAATTCACCCCGCCGTAATATTCCAGAGCGTCCAAGGCAAACAAACTTTGCGGCAGCCCACATTGCCGGAGCGCTGCCTCCGGAAACAGCCCTTGATAGCCCAGATTGTGGATCGTGAACACCACCGGCAGCGAGCGCACAGCGGGATCCGCCACGTGCTGCGTTCGTAACAATACCGGCACGAGCGCCGATTGCCAGTCGTGGCAATGCACCACGTCGGGCAGCCAAACCCGCTTCATGAATTCGATGGCGGCTCGCGAAAATTCCGTGAAGCGCTCGGCATTGTCGGGATAATCGCCGTTTTTATCGCCGTAAAGCCCGGGCCGGTCGAAAAACTCAGGATCGCTCACGAAGAAATAGCGCACGCCGTGGTGCGCCGCTCCCTCCACAAGGGCGGGAAATCGCAACCGGTCGCCGAGCGCCATCGACACGCTTGAAACCAGAGTGGAAGCCGCCTGATTGCCGTGATAGCGCGGCAGCAATATGGCCACATCGTGCCCTATTTCATGGAGGGCTCGAGGCAGCCCTTCGATTACGTCCGCCAGTCCGCCCGTCTTCGAGTACGGCAGGCCTTCCGAAGCTACAAATAGAATTTTCATGGGTGCCAGGCGCCGAAAAACAATACGATAAAAACGGTAACGGAACCCGCAAGCCTCGTCAAGGCAATGTGCTCCATCCCGCCCGGAAACTTCCTCACAATTCTCACACACCGCTTCCACGGCCCGCCGCTGAAAATTCAAGCTTTTCTTTCCGGGCCGCCTTTGCTCCCGCAGCTCGCGTTGCTACACTTTGCATCGATATGGCCCGACAGCCCATGGGACAGCACTTCCTCGCGGACGCATCCTGGCAGCAGCGGATTCTTGCGACGCTGCCCTGCGGCTCGCACGATGTTTGGGTCGAAATTGGCCCCGGCCACGGAGAGATGACCCGCCTTCTCGCCGCCCCGCATCGCCGCTTGCTCGCCATCGAAGCCGATCTTCGGCTGGCCGCGGCGTTGAGCGAGCGGGTTCGCGCAAGTCCAGCGGAATGGCCCGGAGTGGAAGTCGTTGCCGGCGACGTCCTGCAATCGGACCTTGCGGCGCTGGCCGCGGCGCCGTTTCGCGTGTATGGCAATCTCCCGTACTACATCACATCGCCAATCTTGCGCCGCCTGTTCGATTGCGCCGGCGAGATTCTTTCCATCCACATCGTGATCCAGTGGGAAGTTGCGGAGCGCATCGTCGCGCTGCCCGGATCGCGCGCGTACGGTTATCTTTCGGCCTTTTGCCAGTTCCATGCCAAGCCTGAGATTGTCCTGCGCCTGCCGCCGGGCGCTTTTCGTCCGCCCCCGCGCGTCAATTCGGCTCTGGTGGAAATCACCCTTCCGGGCGAACGCGCTTCCCTTCCCGTCGCGAACCGCGACGCGAATCGTTTTCTCGAATTTGTCGGGTCGTGTTTCAGCCAGAAGCGGAAAACCTTGCGGAACAATCTGCGCGAGACCGCCTCGGACGACCGCATTCATCAAGCGCTAGCCGCTTGCGGCCTTCGGCCCGATGCGCGCGCCGAACAGCTCACGCTCGCGCAGTTCGCCACGATCTTTGCGAAACTTTTTTAGCGAGGGTCGCTGAAAAAGCGAGGGATCGAAAGCCAGACGATGCGCTTCGCTCAGAATGGCGAACGGAAGGCGCTTCTTCAACGCATCTGGAAATGGGCGAGGGATTCAGGCGCGGCCCGCTCCGAGGCTCTTGGCCTGCACGTTCGCGGCGCTACAGATCTTTAGTTTTATATCTTCGTTTTATATCTTTGTTTTAGATCCTCGCTTCAGATTCTCGCTATAGATCCTCGATCACCATTCGCAATCGGTCGGGGAAATCGGTCATGATCCCGTGCACGCCAGCCGAAATCATCGAGCGCATTTCTTCGGGCCGGTTGGGCGTCCACGTCACCACCTGCAGGTCCGCCTGGCGCGCCTGCTCGACAAGTTGTGGAGTGACACTTGTAAACTTGGGGCACAGTTGCCGCGCTCCCAGATCGAGCGCGGCCTGCGTACAGCCGGGTTTGGCCTGGTCGACCAACAGCCCGAGCATGATCGACGGATCGAGCTTGCGCAGCGGCGCGAGAGCCGCTGGATCAAATGAAATGACGATCGTTCGCGCGGTGTTCTCGGCTTTCTGCAAAGCGGTCGCCAAAGTATGGTCCATTCCCCAGGCTTCGTCGTATTTGAGCTCCGGGTAGAAAATCACGTCCTGCTTCCGCGAAAATTCCATGATTTCCTCGAGCGTCGGGATGCGTTCTCCCGCGAAAGAGCGGTCGAACCACGACCCGGCGTCGAGCTTGCGAAGTTCGTCGAGCGTAAAGTCGCGGACCGCGCCTCGGCCGTCGGTGGTGCGCGTAAGCGTTCTATCGTGGATTGCCACGAATCGCCCGTCTCGCGTCAAGCGCAGGTCGGTTTCGATGAATGTGGCGCCCAGCTCAACCGCGCGCTGGAATGCGGCCAGCGTGTTCTCCGGCGCATGCCCCGACGCGCCGCGATGAGCGATTACCCATGGTGTTCGCATAGCGCCGCTATCCTAGCAGATCGAAAGCGAGTCTATTCTTCACGCACGGCATCGTTGCGAAGATCGTCAACCCTGCCGTGCGCCTACATTCTCTATTCGCCAGCCAACGGGCAAAAACGTTGCCTACATTGGACAACGTCTTGCCTCTCAATTGACAGTGTCGGTTCGAAAAGCTCGTAGTATCGCCAGACCGCCACCCTCTTCCGCTTCTATGTCTAACCTTTTGTGTGAGTTAGATGAACGCCCTCCCGCGCTTCCTCCTTCCGCTTTGGTAGGCCGATTGCCATTCAATTTTGGTGCTTCGAGAGGTGCCCCGTATGGGTCTTTCCTCTCGGCCCTGGATTGCGGAGGCGGCGTGGCCCTATTCGCTCTAATTGTTGTCGGCGTGGTTGTCGCGCAAACCTGGCTCGATTGGCGCGACACCAGAGAAAAGTGGGTTCTGCCGGACTGGGCCAAGGGCACAGCCCTCGCAGGCGTGATCGCCGTTTCGCTCGCGGCCCTCACTTCATTTGCCTCCGTCTGGATTCAGGACTCGGCCGGCCAGTCCGAAACCGGATTCCAGTCGGGTTACTTCTGGCCGGAGCTGGCTTTTCTGATGTGCATGATGGCCGCCATCGTCTTCGCCGTGCGCCGGCAGCGGATAAGGGTCATGCTATTGCTTGCCCTCGTTGTGGTCACCGTATTTTGGTTCGGTATCTCGCTCTTGTCCTAAGGGGTGTTCCCCGGGCAGCCTTGCTCTACTCCGAAGTTTTCTCAATTCTACGGCTTCGGAACAAGCCATTTCTGGGCATTCGTTCGTTATGGGCCATCTTGCCTTCATGCAGCAATCCAGCCCGCTACCGCCCATTCGCCGCCCACATCGCTTTTTTGGAAATAGTTGCTAACTAACCTCGCAACACTGCGCGTGGCGCACTTGCCGCTACCGTCCCCCGCCGCCATACTCGCCCCATGAAGCCATGCGCTGCGCTTCTGCTGGCTCTCGCGGCAATCTTGTGCTCACCCGTGTCACGGGCCGACGAGCTGAAATTAAAAGACGGCACGAGGATTGTCGGCACGATTGTCGGCTTTGAGGAAAACACGTTCCGGATAAAAACAAGCTACGGCTTCGCTGTCGTGCGCAAGGATCAAGTCGTCTCCATCAGCATCGCGGAAGCTAACAAGGCTGCAGCAGCAGAAAAGAAACTGGAGCCCGCTCCCGCAGGACAAACGCCGCCAGTGACGGCAAAGACCGAGCCGACGGAACCTGCGCAGAAAGGCTCATCCACGACCGCACCAAAATCGGCAATCTCAAAACCTTCAACCACCGAAGCCGCCGGCGCGCCCGCTCCGCCACAAGCTCCTTCGACCGTGGTCTTCCCAAACAAATCTGCCGCTTCTGCGGCGACCGCGGCCACGTCGGAAAGCGCCAATCAGGTCGCGCCGCCTGCCGTAACCGGTCCTTCCTCCACAGTTGTTCCCGTCTCGCCATCCGCGTCCTCCGTGTCTGCACCCATCCGCGAAGACGTGGTCGGAAACACCTACACCAACGAAACGTACGGATTTCGCATGTACAAGCCTCCGGATTGGGACGTGATTCGGGGCGCCCGCACACTTCTGCCAGGGGCCATCACCGCCATAGGCACCGAGGATCAGACCACTTACCTTCTGATTGGACAGGGGCCCGCGGGAAAATCTCTCGCCGCCGAGATGGATGCCACCGAGAGCCGATTGACCGCAATCATGGACAACTTCCGCCCTCTCGAAGTGGATCAGCTGCCGGTTTCCGGCATCCCGGCCACGGAATACCGCTTCCGCGGCACCGTGGATCAGCACGAATGGTCAGGCGTAGTTGTCTTTGTTCCGCACGAAGCGCGGCGGTACACAATTTTCGGCATGACCATCGCCGACAGCGACCTCGTTCAGATTCAGGAGAACGTGATCGCTCGCGTCATTTCGAGCCTCCAGTTCACCAAACCCTAGCCACGTCTCACGTTGGCTCACTTGGGCTTAATTCAAGGGCTTGCAACCCGCGAGGGGGAAGGAGTAACTAACTGTGGTGTGCCAATGAGATTTTCGACGAAGTTAGTTCTCGCATCGGCTGTGCTGGTTTCGTTCGCAATCGCGGGAGCTTCGTTCGCGCAGCAGCGCGCTCTCGCCCCGGCGTCCGCGTCCGGTTCCGGTGCGCCCGTGTTTTATCGCGACGTCCTGCACATCTTTCAAGGGCACTGCCAATCCTGCCATCGCGTGGGGGAAATTGGCCCGATGCCGCTCGTCACGTACGATGAAGCGCGTCCTTATGCGCGAGCGATCGCCGATTCCGTGCGCCAGCGCAAAATGCCTCCGTGGTTCGCCGATCCACGGGTCGGGCATTTTTCGAATGACCCCTCGCTCACGCCGCAGGAAATCGAAACGATCGTTTCGTGGGCAGATTCGGGCGCTCCGGCCGGCGATCCGCGCGACGCCCCGCCCGCGCGCCAGTTCGCGCAGGGCTGGATCATTCCGCAACCGGATCTCGTTGTGCAGATGCCAATGCCGGTAGCGATTCCCGCCTCCGGCGATGTCGATTATACGTATGAGATTGTGCACACCGGCTTCACCGCAGGCAAATGGGTGCGCATGTCGGAAATTCGCCCGAGCAGCCGCGAGAATGTGCATCACGCAGTGGTGTACGTTCGCCCGCCGGGTTCGCAGTGGCTGCAACACGCGCCCATCGGCGTGCCCTTCACCGCTTCGGACATGACCGACGAGGAGGACCGCCGCGACACGCACATGACCACCGCCGACATCCTGCTCGTCTACGCGCCGGGCAGCTCCCCGGACAATTGGCCCGAGGGAATGGCCAAATACATCCCCGCCGGCTCCGATCTCGTGTTTCAGATGCACTACACCACGCATGGCCGCGCCACGACCGACCGAACGAGCATTGGGCTGATCTTTGCGAAGCATCCGCCCAAGCAGCGAGTGCTGACGCTCCAGTTGAACAACGATCGCTTCGTGATCCCGCCCGGCGTGCCCGATTTCCGCGTGGAGGTGCATGGGTCGCTGCCGAACGACGCGGTGCTGCTGAGCTTCTTTCCGCACATGCACCTGCGCGGCAAGCGATTTGAATATAACATCCTGCACCCGGACGGCAGTATCGTGCCGTTGCTGCGCGTGAACTACGATTTCTACTGGCAGTTGAGCTATCGTCTGGCCGAGCCGTTGCCCCTGAAAGCAAACACGGTGCTGCAAGCCGTGGCCTGGTACGACAATTCGAAAAATAATCCGCACAACCCCGATCCCGATTCCGCAGTGCGCTGGGGCGATCAAACCTACGACGAAATGATGGTGGGATTTTTCGACGTGGCGGTGCCCGCAAACCTGGATAAACAGCACTACTTCATCCGCCACAGCGTGCCGTGGGACGAGCGCCGTTAAACAAGCCGAAGCTCCCGAAAACTCCCGAAGAGGTTCAGCTCGCGAGCGGGAAGTTCAAAATTTCGTGACTTCGCTGAAGTGGAAGTTGCGGACTTTCATGGCCGGCACGACCATCTCGAACGACTCTTCTCCGGCCGCACGCACGGCGGGCCCGAGCATTTCGACGTTCGAAAGCATCTCCAAAACGCTCTGATTGAACCGTAAATTGCGTATGCCGCCCGTTACGCGGCCATTTTCGACCAAAAACGTGCCGTCCCGCGTCATGCCGGTGAGGACCTTTTCGTACGGGTCCACCTCGCGGATATACCACAGACGCGTGACGAGGATACCGCGCTCGGTCGAGCGCACCATATCGTCCACGGATTTGTCGCCGCCCGCGAACACAAGGTTCATGGGGGCTTCGCCATACTCGTTGGGAAGCGAGAAGCCGTGGCCGGTTGGCTTGGTCTTCATCTTCTTGGCTGTGGCGCGCGAATAGACCAGATTTTTGGGGACGCCGCGATCCAGAAGCAGGATCTTCTGCCGCGGGAGCCCTTCGCCATCGTAGGGCGCGCCGAGTTGCAGCGGGTGGTAGACGTCGTCCCACAGGGTGATGTTTTCCCCGCAGACTTTTTTGCCCATGCGACCCGTGAAGCAAGAGCGCTTATCGAGCACAGCCGTGCCGGCAAAATCGTAGAAGAGGAAGCCGACCAGGTCGAGCACGGCCGAAGGTTCGAGGATCACGGTGTAGTGGCCCGGCTCGACCTCGCGAGGGGCGCGCGACTCGGACGCCTTGCGGCTGGCGCTTTCGGCGAGCGAATCGGGGTCGATCTCGCGAATATCGGGCGAATTGGATTTGGCCCAGCCCGAGGAATTCGCCTCGAGAATGGTGACGGAAAATTCCGCGCGAGTCTGCTCGTAGCGGGCAAAGAGGCCTTTGGAATTGGCGAGCAGGGTGCGGCTCGCGCCGCTCGCGAAAATTCCCGCCGCCGTCTGCCGGTTCTTTTCGGCCCGCTTGCAGACCTTGGTGACGGCGCGCGCACGGTCCTGCGGCGTGGCCGCGACGGTGGCCTCGGAAAAACGCGCGACTTTCCGATATTTCTGGGAGCCGAGCATGGGCAGCAGGCCGGGATTCCTGGGCTGATTTTTCGCGAGCCGCGCGGCGGCGTCCACAACACGGCGCAATGATTCGTCGTCTGTCTTGTTGGTGGAGGCGCGCGCGGTACGGCCGTCGACCACGGCGCGCACGGAAATTCCCAGAATCCGTTCGGCGACGTTCTGGTGGATCGTGTTGTTGGCGAAGCGAGTGAGCGCGTCGGTGGCGGCGCCGATCTCGACTTCGGTTTCATCCGCGGCACGGAATTTC
>DATLST010000213.1:0-8058 GCA_035534055.1 Candidatus Acidiferrales bacterium
ATAAGACAACATGAAAATCAAGTGCGATTGGCGAGTGCGAAAATAGGGGGGTCTACTGCGGAAGGACCGCCGGGTGGGAGAAACCGGCGATCTTACGGACGCCGAGGCGGCCCGTTAATGTCGATCTTCCGAAACGGCTGAGAGTTAGAGGAGCCGCTGCGCTTATTCAACAGCAGCTGGACAGATCAAGGTTTCCGAGCGGCGATGTCGTTGCGGATGACAACGAGGTAATCGCGAGCACTTTCCAGGGCTTGCTCGGCATCGCGGTGGGATACGAAGCCGATATCATCAATAAAGCGCTAGATTTCGTTTCCGCCGGAGGCGGTCGAAGAGGGTCAGCAAACCAGCCTGTTTCTTATCGATGCGCGCCCGGACGAACTCGATAATCGCAATGTGGTGTCCGGGGCCGGCTCCTGGCGCGAAAGCCGTAGCTGAACATGAAACTGGGCGAGGCTTTCAGCATCGCTTCGTAGGCTTGCTGAAGGCAAGCTTCCTCATCGAAAGGAAGAATCTTATCCTTCTGCATCAACAACCCTTGCGTCGTGTTGGCGCTTATTCTTGCTCCTGTTGTACCGATTGTCCCGACTTTGAGGCAAAAAAGTTCCGAGGAAAAAGCATCTTAAATCTGTATGAGACCGGAAATTAAGTTGGTGGATGTGAGGACATTCGAACTCCCGACCCCCTGCCTGAATAGCAGGTGGTATCGCGGGAGAACGCGGACGCTGTTTTATTGAAAGGACAGCGGTTGGTGGACGTGGCCGGGATCGAACCGGCGACCCCCTGCTTGCAAAGCGCACGAATCCGTTCCAACAACTGCGCTGGTAGTTTCTAACTGCCAGCGCTTCCAATAAATCGGGGAATCTGCTTTTCGCTCAAAGCTAACCCCAATGAAGCGAAAACAACGCATTCTTGCACAATTGGTGCACAGTCACAGCCCTGCTTCGGATCGTGCACAGTCGCCGCAGAGTTTCACAACAGCGGGCTCTTTCTGAAATGAGACGCTCTTCGTCAAAAGTACTTGCCTCTTATGCTCTTTTAGGCATAATATGGAAATGACCGAGTTGCCGAGCATCAAGCCGGTCGTCTGGATTGGGAGCACCAAGGCAGACCTCTCTTCCTTTCCAGAGGATGTGAAGGACACGATTGGCTACGCACTGTACATCGCGCAACGGGGCGGGAAGCACGCCGATGCGAAACCTTTGCGCGGTTTCGGCAGCGCAGGCTTCTTAGAGATCGTTGAAGACCACGCAGGCGGTACCTATCGTGCTGTGTACACAGTCCGCTTAGCGGGTCGCATATATGTCTTACATGTGTTCCAGAAGAAATCAAAGACCGGAATCAAAACGCCAAAACCCGAGATTGAGCTAATCAGATCGCGGCTCAAGCGGGCCGAAGAAGAACACGCCAGATGGCTAGAGACTCAGAAGGAATAGCAAGTATGAGCAGGAAAATTCAGGTCGAGGAAGGCTGCGGCAACGTTTTCGCCGACATCGGCCTGCCCGATCCCGAAGAACGCCTCGCCAAGGCGGACCTTGCAATCCGAATTAGCGAAGCCATTCGCGCGCGGCGACTTACGCAAACTCGCGCCGCCCTCATACTGAAAATCGATCAGCCTAAAATTTCCCGCCTCTTGCGCGGCCAACTTTCTGGCTTTTCCACCGAGCGGCTCATGCATTTCTTGACTCTGCTTGGCCGAGACGTTGAGATCACCGTCAAGCCCGCATCCCGACCACGCCGACAAGGGCACCTCCGCGTCGTCGCCACTGGGTAATTTCTTGAAGCCCACAAGTAACTTCAATACCGTAAGCGCTAACCGTGAAATCAAGCATGGATGTCGGAGAAATAGTGTTCGCCGTGAACCTTGCGCACGCTCTTGAGTATCTGTCGAAGCAGTTCACGATCCTTGATGCGCTCTCTAATCTCCCACGCCGGCCATGAGTTTTGCATAAACGCGAGAAGCAGGCCGCGGCGCATCCGTTCACACTTGTCCCAATTCTTTCGCCAGCTCAACTCCGGCACCAGCGGCTCCAAAATCAGCCATGTGTCGTAGCCGAGCTGTTGCCAGCTCACCTTCCGATGGATCGCTTCAAAACACTCACCGATCAGATCAAGCGGTGCGGGCGGGGCATTTCGCAGCGCCAATCCCAATAGAAACGTCTGTAGATATGTTGCCTCGTGCTCCTGACCCCTTTCTTTCGTGTCGGTGTATGCGTGACGCCAGACGCTCGAATCATGTTTGGCGATTTGATAGCAATAAGGTGCGACGACATGCGCTGCTGCAATCAGCGCCGCAGTCGAGCGCGACCCTGACTGAACCCAATCCATGACGCACGGAACCTGGAACGTCAGAGCTTGACGACAGGTCTCCGGCATCGAGCCTTGATGATCCTCCGTCCAATCGAGTGCGGCGAAGACAGCTTCTTTGCCCCAACGCTCGAATGCTCGGCGAATGAATCCGTCGGATCCACTATCAAGCAGGGCCGCTACGATCCTACTTACCAGCTCGGGCCGAATCTCCTGAGCAATGAGAGAATCCATCAACTCATTCCGGCGATCACCGGCCTTTGACCAAAGCGCTGCCGATGCTGCCAGAGCTGGATTGCCGCGAAACAGTGCTGGCAGGAACTGCGGCTGATCGCTGACAACTTCTTGTGCGTCGTTGACATCCATCGCCCGCACGAGCGTTGTCAACAGTTCGTCGCCGAACGGATTTAGATTTGATTGGAAGAGATCAGCCACTAATTGACGAGTTCGATAAGGAGACTCGGCAAACAGTCTCGCCGTTAGTTCATCATTCAAAGCCGATCCGATATCGAAGCTCGCATGCTTTTCGGTCGTCGCTAGTACGAACAAAATGTCCTGTTGGGGACACTCGGTGCTCAAATGCTTCGTGTGACGGCCCCCCACAAGGCGCATCTTGAGACCGGAACCGGTAGACGGCTCAGGAAACGCCTCGGCAATAATTTCAACGACAGTTGCCGCTTCCGCTTTCGTATCAAGCGCGTCGAAGATTCGCGCATAAGCGACAAAGTCAGCTCGACGTGAAGTCGCATCGGCAACCATCCAGAGATAGCGCCGAAAAGCCCCGCCATTCGGCATCGCCGCATCCTCGATCGCAGTTCTCAACACATCCGAAAACAAACCATCTCGATCCGGTGACACGATCGGCTCAGCGACCCCGTCTATGGCGAGTTCGCGGGCTACATCTTTCGCTAACGTCAGCGGAGAGCACTGGATGTCAAACGATCTGTCGGGAAGACTCCGAGCCGCGAACGAGCCGGTACAGAACGCGAATTGCTGGCGCAGGCCCGGCCACTGCTGCGACCATAGAGCGAAGATCGCATCGGCAAATTCGTCCGAGGTACGCGATGCAACGACAACGGGGCTAGACGGAGATTGCTCGTAATATGCGAAGAAAAGTGAATTGAGTTGGCCGAGAGCATCGATTGGTCTCCCTTGATGGGAGTCGTTGATTGGAAAATCATCCAAGAAAAGAGTGTGCGTGTATTGGCCTTTGATGGAATCGCGTAAAGGACGCTTGAAGAGACGCATCAAGGAAGCAAGGGAAGGAATCGCCGCCATAGTTTGCATCGGAAGCACAAGCGTATGGGTCCAAACACTCCCCGGCCGGGGCATTTCCGAGGCGTACCAGGTCATCGCGAGAGCATAGCCGCTGATCGAGTCCAGCGGATATCCGGTGAGGTAGTGTTCGAAGCCTTTGACGACGCTGCTTCCTGACAGATCACTCATTCGCAGCATCAGGAGCGCGGCATCATTCGGAAGTTTCAGCGAGCCTTCCATCAAGCGATGGCCCTCTGAATAGCCGTGAAGGAATTGATGGATCGCGTTGACCTGCGAAGTCACGCCATCGGATGTCAGCGCATTAGCCATAGCAACGGTTCAGTCAAATCGTGGGACGAGCTCCTTCCATCCGAACTCACTACGCCGATGCGCTCCGACGGATCAACTTCTGTAAGCCTTTCTGTCTCCGTCGTGTATTCGCCGCCTTGCGCACTGACGCCGTAAATCGTGTACTCGAATAGATTGCGATTGCTTTCCAGAAATTGAAAGAGCAAAGGTACTTCTTTTGCAAACCACTTGGCCGGAGAGATACCAGTCACCTTCAACTTGTCCCACGCCGAGATCACCAGTGCCAGACGGAACGGCGGCTTGAAATAGTCACGCGCCGCTATGAATTGCAACAACTCGACGAGCTGCACCTGCCGCGGCGCTAATGATGCCTCCCACTCCACCATATGAGCATCACCGTTGCCGTCTGCTTGATCCATTTCCTGAACGAGCGGAGCCGCCGCATCGATGCGCGCGGGTTTGTGAGGTTCGGGACTTACGAACAGCACTCCGCCTGAAGCGGTCTTGAGAAAATTATCGTAGCTAGTCGTGATTTGCCGTGCGGTCCACTGCAACGAAAAAGACTCGCCCGACAAGTCAGGAAACGTCACCGTGATTGTCCTCTCAGACGCAGCGTCTTTCAGAACCATCGATACGACCTTTTCGGAATCGGTCGGCGTGCGCGGAACGGGCTGACACAGCAACCACGCGCTGGAAATTTGATTAAGGTATTTGTTATCGCCTTCCAAGCGGTCAAGCATGAGTTTATGGGCGACTTGCTCGTGCTGGACGAGATACCACAGAGCGGCCAGGTAGCTGGTCTTCCCGGTCGCGGGAAGCCCGATCAAAATGAATCGACTGGACGACGGACTGGTCATGGTTCCCGCACCTTGTCGAGATGCCGTGTCAGATACTTCTCACTCTCGCGCGATCCTGTCGTGTCTTCAGGGATCAAATTCATCGCGCGGTCGCGCGGGGAATCGTTCGACCATTCCTTGAGCAAATCTGGAATGCCGTAGCCGAATTCCAGGCTGTCTACGCCCATCGGCCTCGCTGCGACTTTTGTAAACGTCAGCCTGCCGACGCGCGACCCGAATTTCTTCTTGAATTCCTCGCTGATCTTTTGAAAGAACGTATCGTGTGTACAGTCTCCGGCAGCTTCAACCAAATCGTATTTCGTCCAAAGCACATTCACGAAGCAGTTGCTACCAAGCATCCCGCTATCCAGGCACGACTGAAGCAAAGACATCGAATGGTTAGCTGCATCCCAGCGCTTCAGACGGTCGATCAGTTTTTCGCAATCCATGAGCAGCAGAAAATGATCCGCCATTTTCAGGAAGCCCAGCTGCTGGCATTCCGAAATCGAGTCACGGGCTCGTTCGAAGGACTCGCCGGACACATCGGTGAAGAGCAGATCGAGCGGATTATGACGAAGATCATCTGCTCCTACACGGATATGCAGATAGCGAACTTCGCCGTATGGAGTTCGTTCGGTGTCCGGTTGTGACCGCTCGGATGCCGTCCTCGATATGTGACACCGGCGTTCAAAAGCAGGCAGCGTGCTCGATCCAGCGAAAGAAATGCCGCCAACGCTCTTATTCTGGAACAGCTCGTACAAGCTCGTGACCAACGTTGTCTTGCCTGCGCCCGGAGGACCGGCAACAACGATCAGCCGAGTCAATCTCGCTGCTTGTACCTTCGCCGCGGCGGCGTCATCCAGCTCTTTCCCGGCCGGCAGATCGATCACTTTCGGGACAGTGGCAGGCGGAGGCGTAACTGGCTGCGGTGATTCCGGCGGAGGGGCCGTGGGCTTAGTCGGCGGCGTACTCATTCAGCTTCTTCCATCTCGGCGAAACTGCGGGCCGTTAAATGTTCCAGATAGATTTGATAAGCAACTGCATCCGGCGCTGCCTTCGCAGTTGCGGGAATTTTGGTCGAACTCTTGAAAACGGAGCGCCATGCACCGTCATCGTCGGCCTGAAGTGAGAGCGTCATGGCTTGGTGAATCGGCAGCAGGCCCGTCAATTGGTTTGCGACGGGAGTCTGATGATGCTTCTCGCGCCATTCCTTCGGAGTTTCGCTGACAACTTCCGCAATTGAAATCGACGTGGGAATCTTTTTACGTTCAGATCGCACCGCACGACCCAGAAATGCCCGCGCGGCGATAGGTCCGGGCAGGACTTTCGTGAGATGGGCTAGCTCCGCGGCACCCACGGCGCACACAGCGCCGACCCCAAGCTCATTCCAACGCTTATTCAAATCACCGCTAGTGTCGCCAACTAACCACCACAGCATATTCGTTTCTTCATCAACGAGAGCCAGTCGTAATTGCATCTTCCGAAATTCACCCGCCAGCTCACTGTGTGGTGCACCGACTGCCGTCAACGCATCGAACAGCTTTGTCTCAGGACTTTCCTTCACGGGCTTCGCTCGGTTCTCGGAGCGCTTTTTGAGATATCTTGTTGCGCGTTCTGGAATATCCGGCACTAGAGGGTTCTGGCGCAAATTTTGAGCACTGGCACAAACCAAACACAGACCGGCAAAATCCGCCAAACCGCGCTGGCCTCTCTCGATGAGATCGATCAGTTCGGCACCGGCGAGAACTATCAGCTCATTATCGTTGCCGGACATCGGCATCGTGACATCGGTATCGTGAAGCGATTTTCGAAACGTCTCGGGAAACGACGAGTCCGACAACGTCAGTTGGAAAAAGAGCTGCGTCAGCAGAGCGGCATCTGCTGAATTGGGTTTAAATGCCTCGACCGCTTTCCATCTCTCCGCGAGCGGTACGCTCTCTGGCGGAATCCCTGCGGTTCGATACCACTCACCGAAATAATCGTGCATAGACTATGCCTCGCGATCTATGACTACCGAAATGGGTTCTCGTCGGGCCGACCCTTCTTGTGCTTACTTTCAACCGCTATCCACAGATCAGCTAGCTTTCCAGCTTCCGTAGCTCGCCGGAACAACTTGCGGAACAACAGCCCTTCCTCAAGTTCCTCGTCCCCTCTTTCCGGGAGACCGAAACTCGCGGCAATTGCCATTTGCTCGTGCCACGCCAGTTGCACAAAGTGATAGGCGAGAGTACGCGATGGGCTCACGACAAAGGACCGCCTCCCAATTAGCGGCGGATTTACCTTTTCCACTTCATACAGCTTCTTTACGGCTTCAGTTTTCATTGTATTAGCTTCACCTTCGGGAGACCAGACTAGGTCCTTGCCGGCAAATTTTGTGTACTCGGGCGGATGAATCAAAATCAAATCGTCGGCATCTGTGATTTCCAACACATGGTTGTAATAGCTCCGGGAATCGTAGGTCGCTTCTCCCCAAATGCAGCCGCACTCATGACGCTGAGCGAGATTACAGATGAACCACAGAAGCACGGTGCCGACGCCGCCCAAAATGTGAGGATAATTCTTCGGCGGATTGGCCGCGAACGGATGCGCCGCCAGGTAATCGAGAATGATGTTGTTGCACCAAGTCCGACGGAAATGCGCAACGCCGATGATTTCCGAATCTGGAAAACTCGTGCAATGCAGCATGACAAAGCCTGCAAATTCACCGGCAGGCTCTCCCACGATGTGGCTTGCAATCTCTTCCTCGCTGTTGACATACGGCAGTTGAACGCGTGAATGAGCGATAAAACTGTCGGCTGCGAGCTGCGCGAGGTCCAAAGCGTCTCTACGCTTGGCATCGGTATCCGCGCAGAGCTTATCCCGCCAACTGTCGATAAATCCGAGATCGTCGTTGGTCGCGAACGCTATCGTCGCGAGCTGCGGCGCTTCGTTGAGTGTGACTCTTACGTCAGGCATATCGGGCTGGTTGCGCGCAACTCAGTAGTTTGCTTCCAGTTATTACGGAAAGCAAGATTAACCAGGCCACCGTTTTGCCGATGATGTTCTTCGGAGCGTCGAAACTTGCATGCTCATTGTTCGCTTGTTCTGCGCTCTGAGATTGTCGCTCCCGGCGCGTGATTCGCTCGCCTCCGGTCTCCACTAGCACCCTTCGCGCCACTAAAGAAACAGTGTCACTCAGGCGTGCGGCCCGTTTTGACCTGGACGCGCGAAGCTCTCCGCTTCTGTCCCCTGTTTCGCGTCCTCGCTCCCTCGGCTGTGGGTGAAGGGAGCAAGGACTCCCCGAAACAGGAGGACAGGAAAAATGAAAGTCGAACAAGCAAAACAGATCGCAAGCAACGCAATCGAGCAACTC
>DATLST010000214.1:0-22904 GCA_035534055.1 Candidatus Acidiferrales bacterium
GTGGGTTTCGCGCGAGATCGTCGTGTAGTTCTGGAATTCGAAGCTATTCAGGGCGTTCAGCGAATTCCCCACTTGAGCGCCCCCGCCAATAAAGGAGTTCAACGCATCGATTTGCGGGCTGGAATCGTCCGAGACACTCGATATGTTCCCCCGGTCGAACTGGAACCTGGTTTCATTGATGGCACTTGAGCCGAGCACCCTCGTGTTAGCGATCTGCACGTTCTGGTCGTCGCCGTGATTGCCTTACTTGCTGGGGCAGTTTGCCACAAACGCTGCTCCGTTCACCGAGAACGCATCAGCCAACAACCTGCCGTCGGGTTCTTTTCCAACAGAGGCATTTAACATCCTGGCAGCCAACGCAAGTGCCGGGGCAAGCCTTCGCATCCCTTACATCCAACCGAACCCAGCCCGCAATTATGTAATGCAATGGAACTTGAACGTGCAGCGCGAACTGGCTTCGAACCTGACCGCGATGGTGGGCTATGTAGGTTCGCGCGGCGTCCACATGATCTTTCGGGCCGACGATATCAATACCACGTTGCCGCTCCAGACAACCGCGCCCCCCTACGTATGGGTGACCGCAACGACGCTCAGTCCGCTAATCGGCCAAATGGATACGCTGCAATGGAACAACGACTCCTTCTTTAATGGGTTGGAGGTGCAAATCCAGAAGCGAATGAGCCGCGGCTTTGAGGTGCAAGGAAGCTATACGTATAGCAGAGCGATCGACGGAGGCGACGGCTCGATCGCGAGCGATTCGTTCCTTAACTCCATTCCGAGTTTGCTCTTCTTTTTGCCAAAGTACCGGCGCGCTGCATCGGACTTCAATGTGGGTCAAAATCTGACCGTGAACTACAACTGGAATGTGCCCACCCCGCATTCGTTCACCGGTCCGGCAACTTGGGCCGCACGAGGATGGCAACTGGGGGGCATTCTGACTATGAGGACAGGTTTGCCGTTCACTCCACTGATCGGGGGCGACCCGCTGGGATTGGGCAATACGTCCCCCTTCGACTACCCCGACCGTGTGAGAGGCTCCGGATGCGGGTCGTTGGTAAACACTGGCAACCCGAATAATTACATCAAGCTACAATGCTTCGCACTTCCGGCGGCGACACCCTCCATTGCGGCACAGTGCGTACCGTTTTCAGGTGCAAGCGGTAATACCTGCTCCAATCTCCTGGGCAATGGTGGCCGCAACGAAATCTACGGGCCCGGCATGGTGGATTTTGATTTCTCCGTATTCAAGGACAACAAGATCCGTGAGAATATGACGTTGCAATTCCGGGCCGAGTTTTTCAACGTGTTCAATCACAGTAATTTCAATCCGCCCATTGACAACAGCACAGTGTTCGATCAAACCGGAGCGCCGATTCCCGGAGCCGGTGTGATCGACTCATCCGCCGACAATCGGCAGATTCAGTTTGCACTAAAACTGAGCTTCTGATTCAAGACAGGTCGGCCTGCAATGCTCGGGCACGGCGAGGCCAGTTGCACCTATCGCCGTGTCCCGAGCATTGGGAGCAGAAATACGCGTCACAGAGACTAACGCCAAACTTATCTCGGAGGCTTTCGTTTAGGCTTAAAACCTGATCCTGTAACAACCGCGCTACAGACCTACTTCGCGCCAGCCAAAGCCCCCGAGGAAAGAACACCAAGAGAATTTCCGTTCATCTCTTCCTTTTTTTTCTCGCCCTGCTCATTAATTAAGAGTACTAAAACGGTCTTAGAGATGTTGGCACGAAGGGGATTGGCTTAGCGTAGAAATGTGAAATGAAGCAAGTGTTTGAAGGGCCTGAACTCACTCACGAACATAAAACCGCCTCCTTGGCGGAAATGATCCCATCTCCGGGCCCACTGGATGAATGTTCACTGCACACTATTAGAAGCTTGTTGAAAAGTGCGTTTCGATCGCCATGGTTTGCGCGGTCAAAGCGCGCATTATTCCGAGTGTATTTTAGACCCGGGCAATCCCTCTTTTTTCCTTGCAGAATAATGCGCGTCGTTTTTCAATCAGCGGTTAGAAGCGGATTGTAGGTCCGAATGAGAGCCTCAAATTATTATGTCCGCCGTTATGGAAATAGATCTCGTCGCCAATATCAAACCGCAGGCCAATAGGTCCCCAGAAGGCCTCCGCTCCTCCTCCCGGATACAGGACGCCGTAAACATTCGATCCTCGGAGATTTGCGAAGGCGTTTCCGACCGTCCCAAAAGTCGCTGGCGAGTTGCTGACATTGAAGTTTATAAAGCCTCCCTTTCCGGTCACGAAGAGCCGCACCGGTCCAGGATTTGTTTCCAGCTTGGGCCCGAACAGACCGTCCAGCGCGCGCACGTTGGTCCGCTGGATCGACACGCCTCCCGTTGGCGACGTGACGAATCCTTGCGTAAACGTTTGCTCGAAATCATAGGCGGATTCGATTTCAAATTGGAGGACGGGAAGGACATTCACCGAGAGACGCGCTCCGACGCCGGCGACGTTGAGGCTGCCGTCGCTCAGTCGTACGTAATTGCCAAACACTCCTACATTGACGTGGTCTTCGATACCTTGCGCAAACGTTCCCGATACGAAAACAAATGACGCGACGAGGGCAAAATATAGAAAGCGTTTCACTGGTGGTCTCCTTGTGGAAGGTATCCGCTTATGCTTATGCAAGCTGGCTGAATTGAAACCCATACGTTGTTCTTCTATAGTTGGAAGATCGACTGCAGCTAGAAAACTACCGCACCCAGTTCCTCCGAGTCGGATTTCGACTGGCTCGGCAAGACCATCTTGCAGTCACACGGGAACGAGCCGTGTAAACGCGCGACGAGCCATTCGTCCGGCGCGGCATTCAGCTCGATGGCGTGCGAATTCCGCAACGACATACAACGACTGTGGGACGCCGTACCGCATCCAGATTCAACAAAAACCGACCGGTTAGATCTATGGTGCCGGCTCGACAATCCCTTCTGCCAAGTCCAATGCGTGTTCACAAATTCCATTTTTGACCTCGTTTTCGTTTGACGGTGCCTGCCACCATCCAGTGTCCGAATCGTGAAATTTTTGGCTCGAAATAGAGCTTTAAAGCTCGCAAGCCGGCCACTTTTGGGCAAATTAGAACAAAATGTGGAGGGGGTACATCCAAGGCATTCTGTATGTTTCGCCGAAGCTTGCTGTAGTTGGAAGTGTCTTCGCCCGATTTAATTGGATGGGCCATTTGGATGAGCATACGTGCCAGGATTTCCGCAAATACGCAGGACTATGTATTGTCTGTCCACTGCATTTGGCTGAAACTGCGGCCGTTCTGAGCTTCAAGTGGTCACTCAAGTGAAAACTCCAAAAGGAGCGTGATATGCTTCGATGGGCGTTAGCCTTCTTTGTCATCGCGATCATCGCGGCGATCTTCGGCTTTGCAGGGATCGCTGTAGCCGCAGCCGGAATCGCAAAAATTCTTTTCTTTATATTTTTGGTTCTTTTCCTGGTGGCCTTGTTGGGCGGCCTTGTGCGAAGGGCCTGACGAGGCATTCAGGAAACTTAAGATTTTCTCGTAGCGCCTGGGTACCGACGTTTGTTCGGAAACAATTATTGGGGCATCACAGGCCGGGAAATTCGTCGGGGTTGCCGCCGTCTGAGGTTTTGTGTGCGGCGTCCAGAATGCCATTCAAGAATGCAGGTGCTTCTGCCGAAGAAAATTTCTTCGCCAGCTCGAGGGCTTCATTGATGATGACGTTCGGCGGCGTGGTTCTGGCGCGAAGTTCATAGATGGAGAGGCGCAGAATGCTCCTGTCGACCGTGGCCAGGCGATCGAGCCGCCAGTTCTCCGAAAGCTTTTCAACCAGGCAGTCGATCTGTTCGGCCTGCGCCACGGCGCCTTCGAACAATTGATTTGCGAATGCGCGGGTTGAATCGGCGGAGCGTGTCGACTTCCAGAACTGTTGCTCAATTCGTTTTGGCGGCTGTCGCGTCATGTCCCATTCGAAGAGCATTTGCAAAGCGAATTCTCGGGATTTTCGCCGGAGGGTCATTAACTGCGCGACCGCTTGGTTGCGTTCAATAGCTTTCGCGACAAGTTCGCCATTTCAATCGCGCTCAGACCCGCTTCGAAGCCCTTATTTCCACCCTTGAGCCCTGCACGATCGATGGCCTGTTCGAGTGTGTCGCATGTCAGCACGCAAAATGCCATCGGCACGCCCGAATCCAGTTGTGCAAGCTGGATGCCGCGCGAAGCTTCCGAGGCGACGTAATCGTAATGCGACGTCTCCCCGCGCAAAACGCAGCCGATGCAGATGATTGAGTCGCAGCGGCCGGTAGAGGCGAGTTTCTTTGCGGCGATCGGAATTTCAAATGAGCCTGGCACACGAACGATTTCGATCTGTTTTTCGCTGGCCCCAGCCCGTGAAAGGGCATCCAGGGCTCCTGCGAGAAGACGCTCCGTAATGAAGCTGTTAAATCGGCTGACCACGATTCCAAATCGTAGTCCCGCGACGCTTAATTCTCCACCTATCGCGCTGGGATTTTCGTATTCCGGCATTTTAGCGTCCATTAAATTTGGGCGGCCTCTTTTCGAGAAACGCGCGAGCCCCTTCCCGCATATCGTCCGTTGCACAGCACAGGCCGAAGAGAGTTGCTTCCAGGAATAGGCCCTCTTCCTGGGGCATTTCCGTGCCATACTCGACCGCCTCCATCGCGTATTTCACGGCAAGCGGTGCATTCGCAGTGATCTTACGAGCCATCGTTTCGGCCGCCGACATTAACTCCGCAGGTTCCACGACGTGATTTACAAGCCCTACCCGAAAGGCCTCTTCCGCGGTGATCATCTCTCCAGTCAGAATCAACTCGTGGGCAACCGCCTTGCCGCACAGTCGGGCCAATCGTTGCGAGCCTCCGTAGCCCGGCAGAATCCCGAGTGTAACTTCCGGCTGTCCGAGCCTCGCGGTGCGGCTCGCAATACGAATCGTGCAGGCCAGCGCCAGTTCGCAGCCTCCACCTAGAGCGAATCCGTTGATAGCGGCAATGGAAGGTTTTCCTAATGTTTCCAGGCGATGCAATACCTCCTGACCCCAAAGCGCAAAATCTTTGCCGTCGATCGAGGTTCGTTGTGCAAGCTCGTTGATGTCCGCCCCAGCAACGAAGGCCTTTTCGCCGGCGCCGGTAAGGATAATGGCCCGCACCTTATTGTTAAGCTGCACAGCATCCAAGCAATCTCCCAATTCCTCGAGCGTTTTGCGGTTGAGAGCGTTCAGCACATTTGGGCGGTTGAACGTGACGCGAGCAAGGTGTTCTCGCACATCAAACCGCAGATTTTCATATTCCATTTCAACTCTCTCTCTCGAATTCGGCCATCGATCTCAAATAACCCTCTGGGCCATGATGGGAAACCCTGTGCTCGCAAATTCACTTCTCTTAACCAACATAGTGTTCCCAATCAGTATTCTGTCGGGAGATTTTACCGTATCAGGGCGTCGCAAGCGCCACCACGGCATTTCCGCCGCCCTGGCGCACCTCATCGAGCCCCACTTCGGCGCGGTTGATCCATTCGGTCACGCGGTCCTCGGTATCGTCTGCCGGGTGGGAAGAAGCCTCCGCCACAACAGCACTGATCGTCAAGTCCTGTGCGTCCCACGGCGGACGAATCTTTGTGGCAACCTGGCGCAGTTTTTCGGCCAGCGAGCGCGCGGTGTCAAGCGGCGTGTCCGGCAAAATGAAAACGAGCGACCACGCCGTATATTTCACGGCGATATCCGTTTGACGGATCGAGGAACAGAGAGAGCGTGCTAGCTGCTCTGCGTACCGCTCGACTGCCGCGTCGCCGTGCTGGCGCATGAGTTCGCGGCCCCTGTCAATGTGCACAAGAATCAGCGAGAGCGGCGCGCCCTGTTCACGCGCCCGGTTCGATTCCGCCAGCAGGCAATCGATATAGGCGCCACGGCTCAGCAAGCCTGTCTTTTCATCCGTCCCCGAAAGCGAACGAACCAGCGTGCGCAACCGCGTGTGACTCACGGACAGCACGAGCTGGTCCCCGATTGCCTGCAGAAAAAAACTCTCGTTCGGCTTCCATTTTCTCGGGCCTGCGTCACCAACCAGTAATGCCCCCGCAGCAGACTGCGTTTCTTTGTCCGTAAGCAAAACGCCCAGCCCCGATTCGAGCCCCAGCTCGCGCAATCCCGGCGCGCTTGCCGCTTCCAGCTCCATCGCGCCTAGGACGTTCGGAAAGATCTTCGAAATGATTCCCACGACGGACGAAACAAGCGCCGGGCCCACAGCGGTCGATCCGGGCGCGAAGTATTCGGCTATCAATTGGGCCGCTTCGGCGCCTCCTCCCACCGCAGCGAGACATCGCGTCACTCCGAGATGCTTGCCAATCTGCGTGGCCGTGGCCGCCAGGACTTCGCGAGGGGTAGCCTGGCGATACATCAACCGGTTAATGTCTGCGATCGCTGCCAGATCGCGGTGTGTTTCTTCAGCTGTCGCGGGCGGTGAGATCTCGGCCGGAACGGGCGTCGGTGCTGGCCCACCAACCGCGACCGGTTTGGAAGCAGCTTTGAGAGGCGCTCCCTTTGGCCACCAGTTCGCGCGGTCGTAAAGAGCCCGCAATCGCTCGTTCTTCTCTTCTTCCCCGGGAAAGAGTTCTGCAAGTCGCTCGAGCCGTTCGATGGCCTTTGCCTGAAGTGAGTACTGGAGAAAAATTTCGACTTGTACGATCAAATCGTCGAGGGCACGCGTCGCGCGGGTTTCTTCGGAAACCGATTCGCTATTTTCTACTGTGTCCGAACCACCGCTCGAAAAGCCGTCGGTACGTATCGCGACGGTTGCCGCCTTGGCTGCACGGGCAAGAATATTCTGCAAGAACACCGGATCTGCCCTGCCCTCTAACTTCGAGATACGTTCCTGATTTCGGTAGTCATAAGGATCAATGTCCACCAGGCGGTCGAGTGCATCGCAGGCCTCTTTCAGCTTTCCTGAGGCCAGATACAGGTCGAAAAGCCGCATCAGCGCGTCAAAGTACTTCGCTTCTCGGCTCATCTCCTCGTAGATGCGCGCTACTGCCTCCGCGAGCGGCAGCGACGAAGAATATGTGGCAGCCAGGCGGTCCATCTGGTTCGCAAGTTCGCTTTCTTTCCGAACCTTGCGCATCGAATCCTTGGCGCGTTCGAGTACGGAGGCCGCTTTCTGGTCTTCGCCGGCCCGAAGATAGGCTCCTGCGAGTTCGAAGAGTTTCCCGAAGTTGTCTGGCTTCTGCTTGTAATAGGCTTCAAAAACTGCCTGCGCCTGGTCCAATCGCCCAATACGAAGGAGGCCCTCTCCGAACAGAGCCATGAACGAGACATCTTTTTCATTCGGCGTAAGAGATTCCAGAAGCGCTACCGCACCTTCCGCATCACCCTTGCGGAGCTTTGCTTCCGCGAAGAGCAGCGCGCAGGTGCGGTCGTTTGGTGACAGTCGATGGGCGCGGCTGAAGTGCTGAAGCGCCTCATCCAAGTTTCCGGTCGCCAGGGTGAGCTGGCCCGCGCGCAAAAAGCTTCGCGCGGCGAGGTCGGCGTGCCGAAGCTCTTCGGCCAACTCTCCTAGCGTGGCGTGACGCGCGGGATTTTCCCGATCGAGGAGTGCAATACTTTCGCAGCAGGCCAGCGCCTCAATATCGCGGTGTTGCTGCTGGAATAGATCGGCAGCCATACCAAATTGTTCGATCGCCTCGGAAACGCGATTTTGCTTTTGCAACAGCGTCGCGTAGCGCAACACGCGGTCGGGAGGCTGTGGAAACGAGCGCAGAAATCGCAGGAAGATCGCCGAGGCTTTCGCTGCGTCGCCGACGTCAATCAGCCGGTCGAACTGCATCCCATAGTATTGCGCCGACATGGCCGGCTCGTTCAGCCGCAAATAGATATCGGCAAGCGCCTGGAGAGCCTCGGGATGCGAAGGAACTGCTTCGAGCGCAGCTTGATATTCGCTCACTGCCTCGCGGAGCTTGTTCTTCTCTAGACTTCTTCGCGCCCGCTCGAGATGCTTGTTGACATCCTGGGACATGGGATTCAAATGTCCTTCGCGCACAACGGACGTGGTGGGAAATTCCGGCCGCCCTCATCCTGACGGTCATCGCCCGTGCTGGTTACCCAAAAACGAGACCGGCGCGAGGCTTTAAGCGTTCACTATATAACGGACGCCGCATTTCCCTCAAAACGAAATCATGAATATGTGCCGAAAGATTTCGCAGGCGGCTCAGGACGGAGCCTCTATGGCTGCACGGCGGCCTTGCCGCCCCGGCCCGGGATGCCGGTGAGCTGCTCTCGCATGGAGCGCAGTGAAAGGCCGCTTCGGAACAACGCCGCGAATCCCAGAAAGACGAACGGTAAAGTCAGCGCGAGAAACGCGAAGATTGAGAAACCCGTCGCGGTCGTCTTTTCCACCTGAAATACGCTCAATCCCAGCACGCAGAAAAACTGGTACGAGCCCACATTCGCCGGCGCGTTCGGCAGCGAGACACCGAGGTTGATCACCAATAACACAACGACTGCGACCGGAAGTGACAAATGTAGACCATAGGACTGCATCATCGCCCAAAGGGCCAGAATCTGGCACAATGGCATCAGTAACGATGCCAGCAGTGCCGGGTAGAAGCTCGGCGCTGTGCCGATGGCGTGTAAAACGGTTAGCGCCCCCATGATTCGGCCTTTAAACCCGCGCTGTTCTGGCACCGCAGCCGTATCGCTTCCGATTCTCACCTCCCAATACAGGATCAGAATTACGATAATCGCCAGCACCACCAAGGTAATCACCCCAAGAATGTCTGCCGCCCGATTGAAACGCCGCGGCAAGTCTACGAACAGCGAGGCAACTGCAAGCGATGCTGTTGCAATTACCAAGTCGATCAGACGCTCCACTCCGATCGAACCCAGCATCCGCCCAAGAGAGATACCTTCGGAATTTGAAAGCAGATAACTGCGCAGGAATTCCCCTGGACGCAGCGGAAAAATCAGGTTCGCGAATAATCCCGCGTATACCGCGCGAATCGAACTGGATAATCGTACTTTGCCAAACGGAGTCAGCAGCACCTGCCACCGCACCGCCTGAACCGCATAACTGAGGACATCGAAACCCATTCCGACCGCCACCCACTTCCAGTCGACATTTGCCACTTCGTGCAGGGCTTGGACCACGTGAAAATCGCGCAACACCCACACAAGACACACCAACGCGAGACTGTAACCAACGATCCTGGGGATCTTCGATCGCGGGGGGGGCGCGGTCTGGAAAAGGGTATTCAATTTGGTGGAACCGGTCCGGAAATCCTTTTACCCAAGGTCCGAGCGAGCCGCCGCTGGCTCATCGGCTCCTGCTGAGTGTAATCGCTGAACGGCTCGCCAGCCGCAGGCAAATCTTTCGTACTGCTGCGATACGGGTCGATTCGGGGACCTAGAACCATCTAGAACCTCGAAACTCGCTACAGCCTACGACATCATCCTTCGGCAGGCAATGTGAACTAACAGCTCATCGCTTGCACCGCTAATCGGAGTATAATCAACTGGAAAATGGGATTGATCCTGCCAAAGTCTCATTCCTCGAGGCTCTCTGTATCCGGATGAAAACTGCACAATCCTTGGACAATCGAGAACGCGTTTTGCTTGTGGGCATTAGTCTGAGAAAACCTGGGCGCGCGCGAGCCAACAGTTCTTCGGTCGCGAGCCGGGATTCCCTCGCCGAACTCGAAGAACTGGCCTGCAGCGCCGGAGCGACGATTGAGGGAGTTCTTCTGCAGCTGCGCGACTCCCTGGACCCCGCGACCCTTGTAGGTCGAGGCAAGCTGGAAGAGATCCGAGCCGAAGCGCATTCCCGTCGCGTCGCACTGGTGATCGTGGATCACGATCTGACGCCGGTGCAGCTTCGCAACATGGAGAAGGGCACCGGCTGCCGCGTGATTGACCGCACCCAGCTCATTCTCGATATTTTTGCGACACACGCTCGTACGCGCGAGGGGCAGCTTCAAGTCGAACTGGCGCAACTGAATTATCTTCTGCCGCGATTGACGGGTCGCGGAGAAGAGCTTTCGCGCCTCGGCGGCGGCATCGGTACGCGGGGGCCGGGCGAACAAAAGCTCGAGACAGACCGTCGCCGTATTCGCGAACGCGTGAGCAAGATACAACGAACCATTGAAACAGTACGCAAGCAGCGCGCCACTCGGCGTCGCGCGCGTCAGGCTGTGCCGCTGGGCATGATCGCGCTGGTCGGCTATACGAACGCGGGGAAATCGACGCTGTTCAATGCTCTGACGGACGCTGCCGTTCTAACGTCACCTAAAATGTTTGCTACCCTCGATCCCACGATCCGCGCGGTGCGTTTGCCTTCGCATCGCCGCGTCCTGCTCTCCGATACGGTCGGGTTTTTGCGCGATCTCCCTCCAGATTTGATTGCCGCTTTCCGCGCAACGCTGGAGGAAGTTCAAGAAGCGGCTCTGATTCTTCACGTATCGGATATCTCCAATCCTCGCCATGCCGAGCAGGATGCTGAAGTGCTGAAAGTCCTCCGCGATTTGGGCGTCGAAGATCGCCCCCGGCTCCACGTTCTGAACAAGATCGATCGGCTCACCGAAACAGAATCGGCGACCTTGGCTAGCGTCACCGGCCATCCTCGGCACACTCTGTTCACGTCTGCGGTCACCGGCGAAGGCTTGCAGGAATTGCTCGCTCGAATCGATCGGGAGATGCCGGTGGATCCGCTCCTACGGCTTCGTTTCAGCGTGCCGGTGTCCGATGGCCGCAGTCTTTCGTTGCTTCAGGCTGGCGGACGCGTGCTTTATTCAGAAGTGCGCGACGGGCACTTGCTTCTCGAAGCGGAACTACCCCAATCGCTTGCGCGCCAACTTGAGGAATTCGTGCTGGAGCCAGATGCCGTTGCGCATGGTAGCTCCGAAAATTGAAGCAAACTTTTGTAATTTTCCGTGTATTTTGACTGAGGCAAGCTTCTCTCAAGTTTCTTCCCCTATACAGGTTGCGGGTGGCCACTTGTGGAAATCCTTGTGGAAAAAGTTGCTTATCGAACACCAAAAAAATCACGAACATCCCAACCTTTGGATCCCTCTCTGAAGGACGCTCGAACATGTGTATAATTATCAGTAGGTTGGAGAGATGTTACGTCTCATGGCCGAGACTTCGCCTTCAAAGCCCGCGCCGTCGCCTCCCTTAGAATTTGCACAGGTTTGCAGCAATCCTGACCCCTAAGGGTCATTAGCACAATGCTTTGCTGTTCTCTCAACGATCCACCGGGTTGCTCAACGCTATCTCCTCGGGACTTTGCGAGGGCGGTTGACTCAGTAGAGTCGCAGGACTATATTGCTTTCGAACTCCTAAAAGAGACGTTCGCGCCGCGTCAGGAGTGTCCTTCCGAGAGAGACAATGAACCTGCCGAACAGCCTGACGATTCTGCGGATTTTTTTTGTACCTCTCTTGGTCGTTGTCCTTCTGACCCGCCAGCCGAATTGGGATTTTTGGGGACTGCCCGTCCACTTTGAAATTTGGGGTGTGTTGATTCTCCTCGTTTCCGCGGCGACGGATGTCATGGACGGATATATCGCGCGCAAGCGGCGCGAGATTACCACGCTGGGAATCTTGCTTGATCCCATTGCGGATAAGCTCTTGATTTCAGCCGCTTTTATTTCGCTTGTCC
Organism: Candidatus Acidiferrales bacterium; assembly: GCA_035534055.1. GTDB lineage: Bacteria > Acidobacteriota > Terriglobia > Acidiferrales > UBA7541 > Palsa-295. The sequence continues at coordinate 11,639 of DATLST010000214.1, forward strand.
AGATGGATTTGGTTCCGGCCTGGATGGTCGTCATCATCATCGGGCGCGAATTCATCATAGTCGGCCTCCGGGATATCGCTTCGGTCGAGGGATTAGTGATTCCCGCGTCTGCGCTGGGCAAGACGAAAATGATTCTGCAAGTCATCGCTGGGTGTGCGGTGATTCTCACTGCGAAATACCCGGCACTGAAGTCCCTCGGCACCACCTTGATGTGGCTCGTCGTATTAAGTGCGATAGCCTCTGCAATCCATTACTTCCAGATGTTCTGGGGGCAGATCAATTTCCGTGTGCAGCAGAGACGCCGCAGTGTGATCATCGGCGAGCCGAAAGAAAAGCCGCAGGATGTCCTCACTCGCTAATCGCCAGAAGCAGCTACTTCTGCAAGTGCCCCGCCGAGCCTTGACGCTGGCTGCCGAGCGCCGTGAAGCCCTTGAGGATTTCCCTCGGGATGAACAACTCATTCCACCCGCCGGGGCGTTCGTCACTTTGCATCATCATCGCAGGCTGCGCGGATGCGTCGGTCAGCTTGCTTCTGCTGTTCCGCTGGTTCGCGTCGTCGCCTAATGCGCCAAGGCGGCTGCCCTGGAAGATCCTCGCTTCGAACCTGTTCACGTGCGGGAAGTCGCTGACATCGAGATTGAGATCTCCGTCTAGTCGGATTTGGGAGCTCTCGTTCCCAGCCAGATTGAATCAGGGAAGCACGGACTAGTGGTCAGCAAGGGCTGGCAGCGCGGCATCCTGCTGCCTCAGGTTGCCAGGGAATATGGCTGGACGCCCATTCGCTTTTTGGAAGAAACCTGCTCAAAGGCAGGACTGGATCGCAATGCATGGCGAGACTCCGCCACGCGGATTCAGGCTTTCACTGCGGAGGTTTTCAGCGAATCCTCGCACGGCCTAGGAGAAAAGGAAGAACGGACGGGAGTACAAATTGCCTGAATGCCGGCTATTCGAGTTCTACGTAATCGCCCGCGTAAATTTCACGCACGCTGAATGTAATCAGTACCGTTGCGGAATTCGGTCCTGTGCGCAGTACGACTCCTTCTCCTAAATCTTCACGGGGCACGTTTGTCCAATTGTACTTTACTGGAACGCTTCCGTAACCGTACGTCGGCCCCAGATCGCCGTCTACATCGAACGCGAATCGCCGGGTCTGGTAAGCCGTTTCGTGCTGCGTGCCTGTATATCGGAAAATGCGGAAGTAATCGCCCGCCTTCACACCCTGCATAGTTCCAAGGTTGACGTAGACAACATCGTTGCGGCCTACCTGTTGCTGAAATTTCTTCCCGGTAATAATCATTGCCAGGGGTTTGCCATCAGCAGGTGCGAACCGGTCAAAGTGATCTTCCGGCTTCAACGGAGGCTGAGGACGCTCCACGAATGGCAGCACGATATCCCCACGCTGCACGTATTCACATGCGTGCTGTATTTGTGCGATGGAAACATCTGGCCGGACCGAGACCACTTGCAGGCGGCCCTCATCCTGCCACACCGTCCCCATCTTGTGCAGGATGGAAGTTTGCCACTTTGTCCAATCCACCTTGATAGGGTCCTCGACCGGGCGGACTACCGAGAAGGCATCCCCTACTTTTACTCCCTGAGATGAGCCCTTGTTGACATAAACATAGTCATGGTCGATAAATACAGCCTTGGTGCCGGACTCTTCCCCGGTAATAACGAAGGTCTCATGCGGAACAGCCTCGCTTGTCACCACCCCCGCACAGTAGACGTCGTTCGGAAATGAACTCGGTGCCTTATCCTGTGCTGATGCGACAATTCCGAACAAGCCGAGAATTAGACCGGCAAGGACAATTTTCCCACGCATGATTCTCGCTCCTTGTACAAGCGATATAACAGGCACTGCCCCAATGAGCCGACCGTAACAGACGGTTTTGGGAGCGTCAAGACAATGGTTCCTTGGGCTTTACACATTGTGTACTCGCATGGTAGAAGCGAGAACTCCCCGATTGCCTCTCGTAGGGGCTAACGGAGAAGATTCCGGAAACCATTGGAATGGAAGATGTTAGCACGCAATAAGATTTGCGCCGTTGTGGCTGCCGTTCAATCGGATCCCATGCGGCGCCAGCTCCAGCTCGCGCTTCGCCAAACCCGTACCGTGGAATTGCGTCTCGACTGGCTCTCCGACGATCGAGAGATCACTCATTTCCTGAAGGGGCTGGCCGCCGCGAAGCTTTGCGGGACATTCATTGCCACGTGTCGCCGTCGCGAGGCCGGCGGCCGCTACCCAGGAACCATCGCGGGCCAACTCTTCCATCTGGCCGAAGCGATTCAGGCGGGTTGCCTATGGTACGACTTGGAGATCGAGACCGTCTCTCAGTGCCCGCCCGAGCTGCTGGATGTGCTTCTGGGAGAGGGGCGCCAGCTCCGTTCCGCGCACTTCTTTCAGCGCATGCCGCCTAATCTCAAGGGCGTCGCCACAGCCCTCATGCGAGGCCGGAGGCCGGAGGCGATCAAGATTGCCGCCCACTGCCATTCGCTTGCCGATAGCCTGAAGCTACTGCGCTTCGCCCGGTTGGGACACGATATAGTCGCTATTCCGATGGGCGATGTTACCCTGCCTGTCCGCCTGTTGTCGCTGCGCGAAGGCAGCGCGCTCACCTACGCGCCGGTGGAACATCCCACCGCGCCTGGCCAGGTCTCCCTCGATGAAGCCAAGACTGTATATCGAGCCGATAAAATCGACCGCCAGACGCGCATCTACGCCGTGATCGGAGACCCCATTGGCCATTCTCTTTCGCCAATCATGCACAACGCCGGTTTTCAGGCCCGCAAGATGAACGCGGTTTACCTGCCTTTTCTGGTTCACGATCTGAAGGATTTCCTCGCATCCATCAAGTTCCTGGGAATCCAGGGCTTCAGCGTGACGATTCCTCACAAGGAGAGCATTCTCCGCTACCTGGACGATTGCGATCCCCTCGCTCGGAAGATTGGCGCCGTAAACACGGTCGTGGTGCGTCGTGGCGGAAAGCTCTACGGTTACAATACGGATTACGTCGGCGTGATGCGCGCGCTCGAGCCACGCATTCCGCTGCGCAATAGTCGTGTACTGATTCTTGGTGCGGGCGGAGCCGCGCGCGCCGTGGCTTTTGCTCTCGCCCAAGCTGGAGCGGCGGTTTGCGTTTGCGCGCGGCGAACCGCCAGGGCAAAGTCACTGGCGCTCGCGGTTCGCGGCCAATCGATTGCGCGCAACCGCTTGCGCTACGACTTTTTCGATGCCATCGTAAACGCAACGCCGGTGGGCATGTATCCGCGCGTTACACAATCGCCGCTCGAAACGGCGGAATTGAATTGTCGTCTTGTGTTTGACACTATTTACCGGCCCCGCGAAACCCGGCTGCTGCAACTCGCCGCTCGCCGGGACATCCAAACCGTTTCAGGACTCGATATGTTCGTCGCCCAGGGGGCGGCGCAGTGGGAAATCTGGACGAGCGAGCGAGCACCGATTGCCAACATGCGCCGCGCTGTGATACGCGCCTTGCAGCGCGAAGAGGAGAGCCGGACTATAGTCCGGACTAGGCGATGATCCAGCCTGACTTCAAGACCTTCTGTCGATTGGCTCGCCAGGGAAATCTCGTGCCCGTGTATGAGACTTACACCGCCGATTTGCTGACCCCCGTGGGCGCCTATCTCTGCATGGCCCGCGACGCCAAGTATTCCTTCCTCCTCGAGAGCGTCGAAGGCGGCGAGACGATTGGCCGCTATACGTTTGTCGGTGCGAACCCCGTCGAAGTATTTCGGGCCCGCGGCCGCAACTGTGTTCTTGAGACAGCCGGCAAGCGCCTGCAATTCGAAGATGATCCCGTTGAACAGTTGCGCCGCCTCACCCAGCAATATCACTCCGTGCGCGTCCCAGGCCTGCCGCCGCTGATTGCCGGCGCAATTGGATACTTCGCCTACGATATGGTGCGCCTGATCGAGCGGATACCGGCCACCGGCCGCGATGACGTGGGCCTCGATGACTGCATCATGATGTTTTATCTCGGACTCATCGCCTTCGACCATGTGCAGCACAGAGTTTGGGTGATCCGCAACGTGTTCACCGAAGGTCCGGGCAGCCTGCGCGCCAAATATGACGCCGTGGTCCGCGAAATCCGCCGCACCCAGCGAATGCTCGACCAGCCCTTGCCGCCGCACGCGCGCCCCCGCCGCGCAGGCCCGCTCCGCGTCGAGTCCAACATGACCAAAGCGCAATTCGTCGCAGCCGTGCGCAACGCCAAGACCTATATTCGCGCGGGAGACATTTTCCAGGTTGTCGCCAGCCAGCGATTCTCGGCCAAGACGAATGCGAACCCCTTCGAAATTTATCGCGCGCTGCGTGTTGTGAATCCCTCGCCCTATCTCTACTTTTTGAAGCTTGATGACGTTTCCGTCGTTGGCAGCTCGCCCGAAATGCTCGTCAAAGTCCAGGGGCGCGACGTCTTTTACAGGCCTCTCGCCGGAACCCGTCCTCGCGGCCGAAACGAGAAAGAAGATCGTGATCTAGAAGCGAAGCTCCTCAGCGACCCCAAGGAGCGCGCCGAACATGTCATGCTCGTGGATCTCGGGCGCAACGATCTTGGCCGCGTCTCTGAGTACGGCTCGGTGAAGGTCGAACGCCTGATGTTTGTTGAGCGCTATTCGCACGTCATGCACCTGGCTTCTAGCCTTCACGGAAAGCTGCGCACCGATGTGGATTGCTTTGACGCGCTCATGGCCTGTTTCCCTGCGGGTACTCTTTCAGGCGCGCCCAAGGTCCGCGCCATGGAAATCATCGACGAGCTCGAACCCACGCGGCGCGGCATTTATGGCGGAGCCATCCTGTATCTCGACTTTTCGGGTAATCTCGATTCTTGTATCGGTCTTCGCACTCTGGTTGCCAAGGGCGGTCGTGCATACGTGCAGGCGGGCGCGGGTATTGTGGCCGATTCTATTCCCGAGCGCGAGTATCAGGAATGCGTAAATAAGGCGCGGGCGGTCATCCGGGCGCTTGAAATCACCCATCGCGGCGGAATCACAGGAAGTCGCGGGGCATAAATATTTGCGCTATTCTGGACGTAGCTGAGGGAAAGTGTATCGTTGCGAGCGCCGCTAAGCACAGATTTCAATTGCTCGTTCGAGCGATCCAGGTGTCTATGAAGCGTGCAGGGACTTCAGGTGAGCGATGATTCTGCTCCTCGACAACTACGACTCGTTCACCTACAACCTGGCCCAGTATCTCGGTCAAATGGGGCAGGAACTCGAAGTGCGGCGCAACGATCAAATCACCATTGGGGAAATCGAGCAGCGGTGCCCCGAACGCATCGTAATCTCACCGGGACCTTGCACTCCCAGCGAAGCGGGCATCAGCATCGCTCTGATTCGGCGCTTCGCGGGCGAAATTCCCATTTTAGGCGTTTGTCTGGGCCATCAGGCCATTGGCGCCGCGTTTGGGGGCCGCGTCATTCGCGCGCCTAAAGTCATGCACGGAAAGACGAGCGAAATTCGCCACGATTCAAAAACCATCTTCCGTGGCTTGCCACAGAATTTCCCAGCTACTCGCTACCATTCGCTGATTGTCGAGCGCAAATCGCTTCCGCCGGTTCTTGAAATCTCCGCTGAAAGCGCGGACGGCACGATCATGGGCCTGCGTCATCGCAAACTGCGCGTCGAGGGCGTACAGTTCCATCCCGAATCAGTGCTCACGGAGGCTGGCTTCCGGCTCCTCCAGAATTTCTTGAGCGTCTAACCTTTTCTGCAGTCCGGTTTCCTTGCGCTTCGTCTTCCCTGCTTTGCAACCTCACTATGAGTCGTCGAAATCACGACGCCGCGTGGCCCTGTCCTTTTTCTGCCTTTGAAAATGCCACGAGCGTTTCAAGCCGTTCCCTCGCGGCGCCCGAATCAATTGATTTTGCCGCCAGCCGCACGCCATCGAGGAAGTCCGTGGCCCGCTCGGCTGCCACGAGCGCGGCGGACGCATTGGCAAGCACGATTTCGCGGTGCGGACCGTGCTCGCGATAGAGCAGCGAGCGCCCGAAAATCTTGTGGATGATCTTCGCGTTGTGTGCTGCGTCCCCTCCGCGGATTGCCTCCAGAGGCGCGCGGCGCAGGCCGAAAGTCTCGGGCGTCACCGTATAGCTCCGCACCGACGCGTCGTGCAGTTCGGCAATGTAGGTTTCGCCCGTGATCGAAATTTCGTCCAGGCCGTCTGCGCCGTGGACCACAAACGCGCGCTTCACGCCCAATTCCTTAAGGGCCCGCGCCATCAGTTCCGTCAGACTCGATCCGTACACGCCCACAAGCTGTGCGGAGGCCCCGGCGGGATTGGTCAGCGGACCCAGAAGATTGAACACCGTACGCATGCGTAATTCGCGGCGTGCAGGCATGGCGTGCCGCGTCGCTGCATGCACGGCCGGCGCGAACAGAAATCCAATTCCCACTTCCTCAATCGCGCGCGCCACACGATCCGGCGGTAAATCGATGGCTACGCCCAGATGCTCCAGCACGTCCGCCGAGCCGCACTTTGAACTGACCGAGCGGTTGCCGTGTTTTGCAACGTGAACGCCTGCGCCCGCAACTACGAAGGCAGCAGCGGTCGAAACGTTGAACGTCCCCAAGCCATCACCGCCGGTCCCGCACGTGTCCACCAGCGCCTCGATCTCGACCGAACGGTTGCCCGAAAGAATCGGAGTGGCATGGCGCCGCATCGCCGTTGCGAAGCCAACCAATTCGTCCACCGTCTCGCCCTTCATCCGCAACGCGGTGAGCAGGGCAGCGATTTGCGCGTCGCTCGCAAGCCCTGAAAGAATCTCTTCCATCGCCGCTTCCGCTTCCACGCACGAGAGATTCTCTTCGGCCACGAGTTTTTCGAGGGCTTCGTGAATCATTGGTCTTTCGGTTGCAACTGGTCTCACCAGCAGGGAGAGGCTCGTTCGCCTTAGCTGCTCGCGAGTGTGGTTTGTCTCGTCTGCGCCGCGGCCCGATTTTCCGCGTGAGTCCTGCCTTGCTCGATCGGATAGTTCCAAGTAAACTGGTGCGCTTTATGCGTCGTTAATTTTATCACTGTTCGAATGGGGAGTGCGACAACGATGGAGACAGCATGAAGATTCACGAATATCAGGCAAAGGCAATCTTAGCGAAATTTGGCGTTCCCGTGCCGCGCGGCGAAGTGGTCTTTAAAAAAGACGAGGCGCGCGCCGTGGCCCAGCGTCTTGGAACCGCCGTCGTGGTTGTGAAAGCCCAGATTCATGCCGGCGGTCGCGGTAAGGCGGGTGGCGTCAAGCTCGCCAGATCGGCCGATGAAGCGGCCTCGCTTGCCGAACGCATTTTGGGGATGAAGCTTGTCACGCCGCAAACCGGCGAAGAAGGGCGTATCGTTCGCCGCCTTCTCATCGAAGAGGGCCTCGACATCAAGCGCGAGCTGTACTTGAGCATTTTGGTCGACCGCGCCACGGGCATGCCGGTGTTCATGGCCAGCACCGCAGGTGGCATGGAGATCGAAGAAGTGGCCAAGGAGCACCCGGAAGCGATCCTGCGCCAGCCCATTCATCCTGCCACGGGATTGCAGCCCTACCACGCCCGCAAGATTGCCTTCGGGTTGGGGCTTTCGCCCGAACTCGTTGCCGCGGCCGTGCCGTTCTTGCAGTCGCTCTATCGCGCCTTCATGGAAACCGATGCGTCGCTCGTCGAGATCAATCCTTGCGTCGCCACCGGCGACGGCCGCCTCGTTGCGCTCGACGCCAAAGTAACTCTCGACGATAACGCCCTCTACCGCCATCCCGATTTCAAGGAACTGCGCGATCTGGACGAGGAAACGCCTCTTGAAGTCGAGGCCTCCCAGTACAAACTCAATTACATCAAGCTCGACGGCTCCGTCGGCTGCATGGTCAACGGCGCCGGCCTGGCCATGGCCACCATGGATATCATCAAGCTCAGCGGCGGCAGCCCCGCAAACTTTCTCGATGTCGGGGGCGGCGCGTCCGAAGATCAGGTGAAGAATGCCTTCCGCATCCTCCTCAGCGATCCAAATGTGAGGGGCGTGTTTGTTAATATTTTCGGAGGAATCTTGCGCTGCGATGTGCTCGCAAGCGGTGTTGTGAATGCCGCCAAGGAACTCAAATTCAAGGTGCCGGTGGTCGTGCGAATGGAAGGCACCAACGTGCAGCAGGGGCAGGAAATTCTCCGCAATGCCGGCTTGAATTTCACAATCGCGGACGGAATGAAAGATGGAGCGGAGAAGATCGTGGCACTTGCTGGGGGTGCGCAATGAGCGTTCTCGTCGATAAGAACACCCGGGTCATCGTGCAAGGCCTTACCGGCCGCGAAGGCAGTTTCCACGCGCAACAGATGCTCGCCTACGGCACGAAAGTGGTAGGCGGCGTTACACCGGGCAAGGGTGGAACCAAGCATCTCGATGTGCCCGTCTTCAACACCGTGGCCGATGCCGCGCGCGAAAGCGGCGCCAATGCCTCGGTGATTTTTGTTCCGCCGCCGTTTGCCGCGGATGCGATTTTGGAAGCGGAGGATGCGGGACTGCCGCTCGTCATCTGCATCACCGAAGGCATCCCGACGCTCGATATGGTGCGCGTGGCTGCCGTGCTGAAAGACTCGAAAACGCGACTGATCGGTCCCAACTGCCCGGGCATTATCTCGCCTGGCAAATGTAAGATCGGCATTATGCCCGCCTCGATCCACAAGCAGGGCAACGTGGGGCTCGTCAGCCGCAGCGGCACACTTACCTACGAAGCTGTTGGCCAGCTCACCAGCCTCGGTATCGGCCAGACGACTTGCATCGGTATCGGAGGCGATCCGATCATCGGCACCACCTTCCTCGACAGCATCAAAATGTTCAACGACGATCCCGAAACCCATGCCATCGTGATGATCGGCGAAATCGGCGGGAACGCCGAGGAAGTCGCGGCGGAATTCATCAAGAAAAATGTGAAGAAGCCAGTAATTGGCTTCATCGCGGGCCAGACCGCGCCTCCGGGGCGCCGCATGGGACACGCGGGAGCCATTATCAGCGGCGGTCAGGGCACCGCCGCCGACAAATACAAGGCCATGCGCGCTGCCGGCATTCACACCGTGCAAAGTCCGGCCGAGATCGGCCACACGGTCGCCAGCGTGCTCGGTAACTCGAAAGCCAAGTAAAGCTGGCCGTCTCGGAGAAAAAGGCCCCTCCGGTCGGTTTTTATGGCGCTGGCTTGAGGGCTTCCAGCATGGCTTTCGATCGTACAACTAGCGTGGGTTTTCAGTCCCGGACGTTAACAGCCAGGTATTCAGGGTTTTGACGATAAAGCGAAAATTTCAGACCATCACGGGAGGATATATCCTTGGCAGTCGAACGCACTTTCGCAATCATCAAGCCCGACGCTTTCGGGCGCGGGCTCGCCGGCGATATCTTGAGCCGCATCCACGCGGCAAAGTTTGAAATCATCGCCATCAAGTCCCTGCGCCTCACGAAAACCGAGGCGGAAGGCTTTTACGCCGTCCACCGCGAGCGTCCTTTTTTTAAGGATCTCACCGAATTCATGAGTTCTGGCAAGGTTGTGGCCATGGTGCTCGAAGCGGAAAATGCCATTTTCCGATGGCGCGACGCCATGGGTGCCACCGATCCCGCCAAAGCCGCGCCTGGCACCATTCGCAAGGAACTCGGCACGAGCATTCAGTACAATTGCACGCACGGCTCAGACGCTCCGCAAACGGCCACCTTCGAGATCGGCTACTTCTTCTCCGGCGCCGACCTGGTCTAAGCCGCAAGAGACTCAATCGTGCCCACGCTGATCTCCCGGCCCACTCGCATCGAACCGGCCGGTAATAAACCGAAAATCATCGACGAGTATGTGGGCCGAGTGAACTCAAACGCCATGGCGCTCAGCGTGGCACACATGCAGAGCCCGCGTGGCTGGTCGGAACCTGGCCAAACTCCCGAATTTGACGAATATACAATCGTCCTGAAAGGTGCCTTGCGGGTGTCCCATGGAAATGGGATTCTGGATGTCCGTGCCGGTCAAGCCGTCATCTGCCATGCTGGCGAATGGGTGCGGTACTCTACACCGGATGGCGCCGACTACATCGCCATTTGCCTCCCTGCATTCTCTCCTGACACAGTCCGCCGCGATCCCGAATAATTATCCTTCCCTCCGAGAGCCGCGCGCGGACCATGCACGCGCATACACGAATTTCCATGCCGGGACGCATTGAGAGTATGATCCAGACGATGCCATTTACCGAGGAGGTGCGCCGATGAAGCGTACTGTCTCTGTTGCGGCGCTCGCGCTGCTGGCCGTCGCGCCGCTGTTCGCACAAGCTCCCAAAGGCTGGAAGCTGCGCGTCGATCGCAGCACGAATGCATCGGACCCGGATGCCGCGGGCGCCATTAAGTTCATCACCATGGGATCGGGCTTCCGTGCTCTCAACCCCCAGGCCGCCGTCTATTGGAATCCGGCCAACGCGGCGTCCGGAAATTACACGCTCAAGGGTACATTCACGCTGATCAAATCAACCGGCCACGATGAGTATTACGGCCTCGTGTTCGGCGGGAGTGCTCTGGATGGCGCGGAGCAAAGCTACCTGTACTTCATGGTGACGGATGACGGCACCTGGCTCGTCAAGCGCCGAACCGGCAACACTGCCGAGAGCGTATCGGAAAAGACGTCCAGCGCAGCCGTGAAGAAACCGGATGCCAATGGAACGTGCACCAACGCTCTCGAAGTGCGCGTCATGGCCGACAAGATCGCGTTCGTCGTCAACGGCACGGTTGTCAGCACGATGCCAAAAGCCGGACCGACGGCAAAGACCGACGGCATCTACGGCATCCGCATCAATCACCATCTCGAGGTGCAGATCAATGGATTCGGCCTCTCGAAGTTGTAGGCAATCGGCCGGGGAATGTGCAGCGCCCGAGGGTTGAACTCAGTATTCGGTTTCCCAGTATCCAAATTCTCCGTTTTTCCGGTAACCGCATTCTATAAAAAAAAGAAGTGCAAAAAACCCCTTGCGACTGGAAAGCGGGAAAGTTCGCCTCATCGCGGCTCTGTGATTTTCCCATTCCCTCAGATTCATAGTAAGTTCGACGACGCCCGGATGGCACAGACAATCTGAGTGATTAGAAGCTATTGCACAACCCTCCGTAAGACGATCATGAAGCAGACGATATGAAAGAAGACGCCATAAATCGTGAGCGAGCGGTCATAGCGCACGACCAGGCGCCGAAAGTTTCCGAGCCAGGCGTTGGTTCGTTCGACGATCCAGCGGCGCCGGTAGCGCCGCAGCGGGCGGCCATCCTGCGTGG
>DATLST010000215.1:0-3276 GCA_035534055.1 Candidatus Acidiferrales bacterium
TGAAGATGCGTGCCAAGCGCACGGTGCCGAATATTTTTCGGCCAAGGAAAACCGTTGGTGCAAGGCCGGTTCCATGGGCCATGCGGCCGCGTTCAGCTTTTACCCAGGGAAGAATCTCGGAGCCTGTGGCGAAGGCGGCGCCGTCACCACAAACGACGCCGAAATCGCGCGAAAAATCCGCATGCTGCGTGACCATGGCCAGTCGAAAAAATATTACCACGACGTCGAAGGCTACAACGGCCGGTTAGATTCTATGCAAGCAGGAATGCTGTCCGTGAAGTTGCGACACCTGCCCCGTTGGAACGAACAGCGCCGGGGAGCTGCATGGATTTACAATACATTGCTGGCACCGATGGCGGGTGGATTGACCGCTCCAACGGAGCCTTCGTGGTCCCATGCTGTTTACCACCTCTATGTGGTTCGCACTGCGTTCCGCGACGCGCTCCAGAAGCGTCTAGCCGACGGTGGTATCGGAACGGGCATCCACTACCCCATTCCGGTTCATTTGCAGGCAGCCTACGCTTCCCTCGGTTGGAAGCGAGGAGATTTTCCCGTAGCGGAGACTGCTGCGGATCAAATTCTCTCTCTGCCTATGTTTGGTGGGCTCAAGCCAGAGCAGCAGGCGAAGGTGGCCGAAACGGTGGCCGAGTTCGCTTCGATGCGATCTGTTAGCTAGTAAAACAGCTCGTTGAGATGCGAGTGTTTGGTTTGGGAGACGTCGAATCCTCCGACCCCGGATAGTGAGCTATTGCGGAGGAATAAGGAAATGTTGAGAGGTTCCACTGTCTTGCCTGCGGGACAGCAGGAGTTGAATGTGGCGCTGGACGCCAAGACTCTTGCCGCCGGTGGAAAACAGCGCGCGGAAGGCTTGGTTACGCAGCCGAAAATCTGGATCGATCTAGATAATTCCCCGCACGTCCCGTTCTTCATTCCCATCATTGAGGAGCTTCGCGCGAGGGGCTATGAAGTGATCCTGACGGCCAGAGATTCTTATCAAGTCTGCGATTTGCTTGAGTTATATCACATTTCCTGCAAAGTGGTTGGCAAGCATTGGGGCAAGCATCGGGCCCTAAAGTTGGCAGGAACGTTCCTGCGCGCGGTGCGATTGACAACTATAATGGCTAAACAGAAGCCTGCCTTGGCTGTTTCTCATGGTTCTCGGGGCCAGTTCTTGTGTAGTGTCATCTTGGGTATTCCGACGTTAATGGTTTATGACTACGAGCACACCGCCGGGACTGGATTCCTGCGCCCAGACTGGATTCTGGCACCGGAAGTTATTCCCGATTTTCCCGCGAGCGCGACAAAAAAACACGCGATGAAATATCCGGGCCTGAAGGAAGATGTGTATGTGCCAAGGTTTCGACCGGATCCATCATTGCGGGCCACACTCGGCTTGGATCCGGCAGACTTGGTCGTCACCGTTCGACCGCCCGCAACGGAGGCGCACTACCATAATCCCGAAGCCGAAGTATTGTTTAACGCCGCTATGGACCTTCTGACCGCGCGCCCCGAGGTCCGCGTAATCTTGCTTCCCCGGAACGATAAACAGGCGAATGCCCTTCGGAAAGAATGGAAGCAGTGGATTGATACGCGCAAAATCGTGATCCCCGAACATGTCGCCGATGGGCTCAACTTGATATGGTTTTCGGATCTTGTGATCAGCGGTGGTGGCACGATGAATCGCGAGGCTGCCGCCCTCGGCGTGCCCGTTTACAGCATCTTCCGGGGAAGAATTGGGGCCGTGGACCGCCATTTGGCCGAACAGGGGCGGCTCACTCTAATCGAAAGCACCGATGAGATTCGTACAAAAATTATCCTTGTCCACCGAAATCATCCGGCTGAATCCGGAAAAGAGAGTCGTCCGGCGTTGCAAGTGATCGTTAATACGATCGCGACCCTCGCGTCGAAGTGTGCTGTAGCTAGATAGCGCATTGCATGATAGGCGCCTTGCTTCCCCCTTGCTTGGGTGTCAGCAACTAAATAGCACATGAAAATCCTCACCGTTGTGGGCGCACGCCCGAACTTTATGAAGGTCGCACCGATCATCGCAGCAATCGGCAAGCACAATGAGAAGATTGTGGCCAACTCGGCCGACCGGCATCAGGCACCGCCGGAAATAATCGAGCACGTTCTGGTTCATACGGGCCAACACTATGATGCCGTCATGTCTGGTTCGTTCTTCAGCGATCTTAACCTCCCGACGCCAGATTTTCACCTTGGCGTAGGCTCGTGTTCCCATGCGCTGCAAACTGCGGATATCATGAGGAAGTTCGAAGATGTACTGCTGGAAAAGAGGCCTGAGGTCGTGATCGTAGTCGGAGATGTGAATTCCACTCTCGCCTGCGCCTTGGTTACAGCCAAGGTCTCTTTCGACTCTTCCGGTTCTAGGCCATCGATCGCGCATGTAGAAGCGGGTTTGCGCTCTTTTGATCGGTCGATGCCAGAAGAGATCAACCGTATTGTTACCGATCACATAGCGGACCTGCTCTTCGTGACTGAGGCAAGCGGACTCCAGAACTTGCGTTACGAAGGAATCTCGCCTGACAGAATCCACTTTGTCGGCAACACCATGATTGACTCCCTGCTTACTTTTAAAGACAGAGCCGAGGATTCGAACATATTGCAGGAATTGGGCCTTGGAATTCAGAAGGAGCGGAACGGCACAAGTGACGCAATCTCCCGCTATGCGCTTTTGACCTTGCATCGACCGTCTAATGTCGACAATCGGGACAGTTTCCTTAATATCCTAGTGGGGCTCGAAGAATTAGCGAAGAATTTTCCGATCATTTTTCCTGCGCATCCCAGAACACAGCGTCGAATCAAGGAGTTGGGTTTGGACCTTTGCGTCGGGATGAATACGATGGGCGGTGGACGAAACTCTGGAAACAGTCACAACGGCATCATTCTGACTGATCCAGTCGGCTATTTGGACTTTCTGTGTTTGATGAAACACGCGGCCATCGTCGTGACCGACTCAGGTGGCATCCAGGAAGAAACAACTTGTCTGGGGATTCCCTGTGTCACAGTCAGGGAAAATACGGAAAGACCTGTTACTGTGGAGAGTGGGACAAATATCATCGCAGGGACGAGCAAAGCCGGAATCCAAGCTGCCGTGCGGTCGCAGATGCAGAGGAAAGGTAGCAACAGCGTGCCAACGAACTGGGACGGGCGAGCGGCCGCACGCATCGTCGAGGTCTTGATCCACGCGCAGCGTGCAGAGACTTCGCTTACTCAGTCTGTTATCCCGCAGCCCTGCGTTTGAGTCGGCAGCCATGG
>DATLST010000216.1:0-8289 GCA_035534055.1 Candidatus Acidiferrales bacterium
GGCCCGTACCCTCTTCTTTTCATCCTCCATAAGCCGCCGGAAGACATGATGGAGTACGAATCCCGAGCCTTTTTCGGACGAGCTCGTGAAAGTTTCTGTACCTGGCGCGGTGTATTCCACGGCCACAACTGTTCAGCGACAGTTTTGTCTTTTTCGTTCTGTACCTTATAGGTGCGAGTTACCGAGAACCGATCCAGATGAGTTTCCTGCCAATGGTGGCGCGCGGTCATCCTGGCAAAAAGTTTGGCCGTGCTGTTCCCCCCCGACGGTCGAATTAGGCGGTACTGCAGCCACGGTTTGACCGGCAACCACCTCGCGCGAATATGAGAACGGACTCCCGATTGACAGTATTCCCAACAACGATACGCCGAGGCACAGTCTTTTGAACCCAACTGCTGATCTCATAGCGACCGGCCTCCTCCAACTCGATTCACCGGTCCAATTCATGTTCTTATGCATGATTCCCGCGTTACTTCGCCAGCGCCTTGCCAATCGATTTCAATTCGCCCCGACGTTTCGCGGTGGTCTTGGGGTAGGCCATCTTCAGGTGATTGAAAGCGTCGATAACAATTCGGGAAACGATCAACCGGGCGTTCTCTTTATCATCGGCGGGGACGACGTACCAGGGTGCGTGATGCGTGCTTGTCGCGTGCAGGCACTCCTCGTAAGCTTTGACGTAGCGCTTCCAGTACTTCCTCTCGTGAATGTCCGCGAGGCTGAATTTCCAGTTCTTGTCCGGTTCATCAATCCGATCGCGGAAGCACTTTCGTTGCTCGTTTTTCGACAGGTGGAGGAAGATTTTGACGATCCGGGTGCCGTTACGATGGTGATGTTCCTCCAAGTCCACGATGGACCGATAGCGCTTCTTCCAAATGCTCTTCTCGTCGCGCAATGCTTCCGGAGGGTCCTGGTCGCGGAGAATCTCTGGATGCACCTGAACGGCAAGCACCTCCTCGTAGTAAGAACGATTAAATATCCCGATTCGTCCGTGTTCGGGAAGGCAGCACGTTGTGCGCCAGAGAAAATCTTGCTTCAGCTCTTGCGCACTCGGCTGTTTGAAGCTGAAAACCTCGCAGCCTTCCGGATTGACCCCGGACATGACGTGCCGGATGGAGCCGTCCTTGCCGGCAGCGTCCGATGCCTGAAAAATCAACAGCAATGCAGAGTGGGCGGATGTGTAATGAAGTTGTTGCAGCGAGCTCATCTCTTCTACGTGTTTTTCCAGGAGCTTTTGATACCGCTTCTTCGACTTGCAAAAGGGTTCAATCAGCGTCGGCCACTCTTTGAGTTTGACCTTTTCTCCGGGCCCGACACGGAAATCCTTTGAATTGATCTTCATCTTCATCCCTTCGGCCATGTCCGATGCGTAGTTCTGGTGCCATTACTCGTGGGGTTCATTTTCCCGAGTCTTACGATCCTCTTTCTCCCATTCCTCGACTTCCCGCACATCCTCACGTCCCAACTCCTCGTAGAGTTCATGGACTCGCTTGACGATGTGCAGCTTCAAATCGACCGTTGGCGCGGCTTTAGCTTCATGCTTCGGCTCGGCTTTGGCTCCAGGCTTGGATCCCGCTTTAGACTCGCCTTTGCGAACCTCCCGCTCCGCTTTTTCCCAGTCCTGAACAGATCGACCGCCCTGCGGTCTCGCTCCTCGTAGAGTTCATAAGCTCGTTTGGCGATCTGCGGCGTCAAGTCGGCCGTTGCGTTGGCATCGGGTTTAGACTCGGCTTTGGCCTCAGGCTTTGGCCTCAGGCTTGGCTTTGGCCTCGGGTTTCGGCTCCACCTTTGGTTCAGAGGCCGGTTCAGCTTTAGCGTCGGGCTTTGGCTCGGCCTTGGCTTCAGACTGCGGCTTGTCGGCTTTGGCAGAACCAAAAATCCGATAGCCGAGCAATTTAACACGGTCAGTCAGGACGGCCCAAACAAGAGCGTAGGCCCAAACGAGTCCTGCCAACTTCCAGCCGAGGGGCGTCATAAAGAACCCATAAACCGCAATCAGAGTCGCTATCGCCTGCGTGCCGAGCACCGCCATCCATAGAATCCGTGCGGGACGAATGGACCAGAACGGACCGCGCGCGCGTCAGGAAAATCGTCAAATGCCCGGCCACGGACAGCAATAGATACATCAGTGTTTGCAGTTGCGGATGTCCAAGGTGAAATACGCGGTCGCCAAGGTAAAACAGGCCGAAAGCAGCCACAGGACCGACGAGGCCCAGCACCGTGGCGATCCCGAGCACCTGTCGCATATTCCAGGCCTCAGGCTTGTCCTTGTAACGAACGTTGTCATAGGCGATGGACAGGATGGCGCCGTCGTTGAGCACCGCTATCATCACGATCATTACCGCGGTCACCGGATAGAAGTTAAAGATCAGGATCGCTAGAGTCATGAACAGCAGCACGCGCAGTGTTTCGGCAATGCGGTAGATGGCATAGCTGTTCATCCGCTGGACTATTTTCCGGCTCTCCTTGATCGCGTCGATGACGACCGACAGGCCGGATGCCAGCAGCGCGACGGACGCCGCCGCGCGCGCCGCGTCCGTCGCGCCGGAGACCGCGATGCCGCAGTCAGCCTGCTTCAGAGCGGGCGCGTCGTTCACGCCATCGCCGGTCATACCAACGAAGTGGCCGCATTTTTGCAGAACCTTTACAATTTCGAACTTATGTTCAGGGAATACCTGGGCGAAACCATCGGCTTTTTCGATAGCCTCGACCGACTTCTCCGTGTCCTGTTGCTTCTTGTCGCCCAAAGCGCTGGCATCAAGGATGTTCGTGCCCATCCCCAGTTGTTTTGTCGTTTCCCAGGCGATGGCCAATTGATCACCCATAACCATTTTGACCTTCACTCCCATTTGTTGCGCGCTCGCGATGGTTGCTTTGGCCTGCTCGCGCGGAGGATCGAACAATGGCAACGTGCCGACAAACTGCCACTTGCCTTCCTGATCTGCCCGGGCCACGCCCAAGGAACGGAAGCCTCGTGTGGCAAAGTCATTGACCGCTCTTTCAACCGCCGGTTTTACTTCCCCGATGTTGGTTGACATTCCCAGAATCACCTGCGGCGCTCCCTTAGCCGCATAGAACTGTTTTCCGTCCGAGCCTTTCACAGTCGCTTCGGTACGCTTATGCACCGGATCGAACGGCTGGAAATGCAGCACCTGATAGATCTTCAGCGCCTTATCGTCTTTCATGCCGCCGATCACGGCGAGGTCGATGGTGTCCTTATCTTCTGCACGCGAGGCGAGTGCGGCCCAAAGAATGACCTGATCGGCAGGGATATTGTCGACGCAGAAGGGATCACCCAACGTCAGCTTGTTCTGGGTTAGCGTGCCGGTTTTGTCCGAGCACAGTATGTCGACGCCCGCCAGTTCCTCGATCGCCGACAACCGAGTCACAATTACTTGTTTTTTCGCCAGGAGATGTGCACCGACTGCCATGGTCACCGCCAGCACCGTGGGCATGGCCACGGGGATCGCGGCCACCAGGAGCACCAGAGCGAACTCCAACGTATCGAGGGCCCGGTCGTGACGGAAGAGCGCGATGGTAATAACACCAGGACCACTGCAAGGATGATCAGGTAGTTACCAATCTTAAGCGCAGCACGCTGGAAATGGCTGACGGTATGAGCCTCTTGCACCAGTTGCGCGGTCTTGCCGAAGTAGGTGCGCGTGCCGGTGGCGTACACCATCGGTTTCGCCCCGCTTGATAATCGAACCCGAAAACACTGCCTCGCCAGGCTTGCGCGTCACGGGCAAAGATTCGCCGGTTAAGGCGGATTGGTCTACTTGTACCGGATCGCCCGCCAGCAAGCGTGCATCCGCCGGCACGATATCGCCTAGCTGTAGACGGATGACGTCGCCGGGCACCAGTTCAGATACCTTCGGGTCGATCCACTTTCCATCTCGCAGCGCCTTGGTCTTGATCGCCAGTTTGGCTTTCAGCGCGGCAATTTCATTGCCCGCCTGATGTTCCTCCCAAAATGCCACCACTGCGTTGGATAAAAGCAGAAAAAGAATGATGAAGAAGTCCAGCCAGTGCCGGACCACCCCCGACAGAATTACCGCTCCTTCGATCATCCACGGAATGGGGCCCCAGAAATAGCTAAGGAACTTCAGGAGTACGTTGGTTTTCTTTTCCGCGATCTCGTTAGGCCGTATTGCGCTAACCGCTTCTCGGCTTCGGCTTGGCTGAGCCCTTTCGGCGATGCCCCCAATTGCTTCTCCACTTCCGCCATCATGGGAAAAGTTTTCAGATCGTCTTTCGAGTCGAGCTCATTGGGCTTGGACCCCGGCTTCGGTTCGGAAGCTTGGGCTTCGATTCCGGCTTTGTTTCGGGAGCCTTAGGCTTCATAACGGGTATCCTTTCTGTCTTTGCGATGCTGCGGGTTTCTTGAATTGCGGGGATGTCCGTTTTGATACTCATAATTTTGTGGATTTCCTGTAGCGGCGGATCAGGGTGTTGGTTGAGCTATCGTGCTTGAGTTGACTCTCGTTCTCAGTCTCAAGTTCGGGGATGATGCGCACGGAGATCGCTTTCCCCAACTCAACGCCCCACTGATCAAATGAATCGATGTTCCAAATGGCGCCTTGAGTAAACACACTGTGTTCGTACAGTGCGACGAGTTTTCCCAGTGCTGCAGGGGTCAGGCGTTCCTGGAGAAGCGTGCTGGACGGACGGTTTCCCTCGAAGGTTTTGTGCGGCGCCAGCCACGCGGGTGTGCCCTCAGTTCGGACCTCCTGCGATGTTTTCCCAAATGCCAGCGCCTCGGCTTGGGCAAACACATTGGCCATAAGTAAATCGTGGTGGCGGCCGAGAGGGTTCAGCGGCTGAATAAATCCTATGAAGTCGCAGGGCATGAGCTTGGTGCCCTGATGAACCAGTTGGTAAAAGGAGTGCTGGCCGTTGGTGCCCGGTTCTCCCCAATAGATCGGCCCGGTTTGGTAGGCGATCTCAGTCCCATCGAGCGTGACGTGCTTGCCATTGCTTTCCATGGTCAATGGCTGCAGGTAAGCTGGAAAACGTTTCAGGTATTGCTCATACGGCAAGACTGCCACGGTCTGAGAGCCAAAGAAATTGTTGTACCAGAGACCCAGCAGCCCCATGATCACGGGTAAGTTACGTTCGAAGGGAGCCGTACGAAAATGCTCGTCCATCTGGTGGAAACCGTCGAGCATGGCGCGGAAATTCTCGGGGCCGATTGCCAGCATTGTGGAGAGACCAATCGCCGAATCCATCGAGTAACGCCCACCCACCCAATCCCAAAACTCGAACATGTTGGCGGTGTCGATGCCGAACTTCGCAACTGCCTCAGCGTTGGTAGAGACTGCGACGAAATGTTTCGCGACAGTGGCGTTATCCTTTAACGCATTGAGTGCCCAATCGTGAGCCGTGTGTGCATTGGTCATCGTTTCGAGAGTCGTAAATGTTTTTGACGAGATGATGAACAGCGTCTCTTCGGGATCGAGGTCGCGAGTGGCCTCGGCGAAGTCGGTACCGTCGACGTTGGAGACGAAGCGGAAGGTCAAGTTGCGTTGGCTGTAATATCGCAATGCCTCGTAGGCCATCACTGGCCCGAGATCAGACCCCCCGATCCCGACATTGATGACGTTACGAATCGGCTTGCCTGTGCGTCCTTTCCATTCCTCACTGCGCACCCGATTCGAGAAGTCGGCCATCTTGTCGAGAACGGCATGCACCTGCGGCACCACGTTCTCGCCGTCCACGACGATGGATTGTCCTTTGGGGGCGCGCAGAGCCACGTGCAGTACAGCCCGCTGCCGATTCCCTCCGTGCAATGCACGACTGCCGCATCCATGCTCAGCCATTGAGGGAGCGCGTGCTTGCCTGCAACCACCACGTTGACGTAATTCCGGCTGCGCAGGCAGTGATCAAAAACTGACAACAGGCAGTTAGCGTCGGGCGGAAGGTAAACGCGCACGATATCGGACTTCTTGTTGATGACGTGTTCGAGAAAGCCAGGATCCTGGTGCGTGAAGCCGTTGTGATCTTGCTGCCACACGTGGGAGGCGAGCAGATAGTTCAGCGACGAGATCTTCCGGCGTCAGGGCAGTTCGAGACATACCTTCAGCCACTTGGCGTGCTGGCTGAACATCGAGTCCACGATGCGAATGAAGGCCTCGTAGCTATTGAATAGCCCGTGCCGCCCAGTCAGCAGATATCCTTCGAGCCAACCCTCGCACTGGTTTTCGCTGAGCATCGAGTCCAGGACGCGACCGGCAGGCGCCAGGAACTCATCATTCTTTACTTCCCGGGCGTCCCACTGCCGATTCGTGGACTCAAACACAGCGCCCAGAAGATTGGAGAGCGTCTCATCCGGACCGAAGACTCGGAAATTACGCTGATCCTGATTCAATTTGGCCACATCCCGCAGGAAGCTACCCAGCACGAGTGTATCTTGTCCGGTAACCGCACCCGGGGAAGGCACATGCACCGCGTGAACATGAAAATCCGGCATGCGGAGGACGCGCAGCAGAATGCCGCCGTTCGCATGGGATTGGCACCCATCCGGCGGTCGCCCTTCGGCGCGAGATCTGCCAATTCCGGGATGAGTCGCCCATTTTCATCGAACAACTCCTCGGTCTTGTAGCTTTTCATCCAGCTTTCAAGTTGCTTGACATGATCGGGATGTTCAGGGTCCACCAGGAGCGGCACTTGGTGAGACCGGAACGTGCCCTCGATTTGCAGGCCGTCGACGTATTTCGGTCCCGTCCATCCCTTGGGTGATTTGAGCACAATCATTGGCCAGCGCGGCCGAGTAGTGTCGTTGTTGTTCCGTGCATTGCTTTGGATTTGCCGGATGTCCTCGATGACCTTTTCTATGGTGGTGGCCATGAGTTGATGCATCTTTTTCGGCTCGTCACCTTCCACGAAATGGGGCGTCCAGCCGCAACCTCTTAGAAATTGCTCCAATTCCCCATGCTCGATGCGGGCCAGGACGGTCGGATTGCTGATCTTGTATCCATTGAGGTGCAGGATCGGCAGCACAGCTCCATCGGTGATCGGATCGAGAAACTTGTTGGATTGCCACGAGGTCGCGAGCGAGGCCGTTTCCGCTTCGTCATCGCCGATCACGCAGGCGACGACCAGATCGGGATTGTCGAACGCAGCCCCAAAGGCATGGCTGAGCGAGTATCCCAACTCGCCACCTTCGTGAATCGACCCTGGCGTCGTGGGCGCAACGTGGCTGGAAATCCCGCCGGGGAACGAAAACTGTTTGAACAGCTCCTTCAGTCCGGCTTCGTCCTGCGTGACGTTCGGATAAATTTCACTCCAGGTACCTTCGAGGTAGACGTTGCCCACCAGGGCCGCGCCGCCGTGGCCGGGACCGGCAATGTAGAACATATCCAGGTCATACTTCTTGATGACCCGGTTCAGGTGTACGTAGATGAAGTTCTGGCCCGGTACCGTGCCCCAGTGCCCGACCACGAGCGGCTTTACATGCGACAGTTTCAGCGGCTGCTTCAGCAGCGGGTTGTCATAGAGATAGATCTGGCCGACCGACACATAGTTGGCGGCTCGCCAGTAGGCATCCATCTTGTGCAGGAGTTCCGGGGTAAGTTCTGTGGCGTTCACGGACAGCTCTTTTCTGTTCACCACGTCGGGTGTCTTGTGGAGTAGTTCCGGTGCGAGTGCGTTAGCTTTCATGGTTCAATTCTCCTTTTTTCTTCCTCGGCCGGGAGCAGAGCAAGCCGTTTCGGCAACCAGGCATTTTTCGTCCGTGCGAATGATGCGAACGCAGCGCGGCTGGCCACCATAGAAATCACTCCCTTATTCGCCGCGTTCCTATGTTCTTCGAGTTCGATTCCAAGGAACGCCAGTCCATCGCAGAGCCAGCCAGGTTCTACGTCTTTTCGCTGGGGCGCATCGTGCGCACTCTGATGTTCGGATATGAAAAGAGAGGCTTCAGCGTGACGCATATCGCTCACTGGTTCGCCTTTCCAGCTGTATTGTTACTTGATTCGACGGCTTCGATTCAGGTGAGTCTTGCTCGCGGAGAAATATCGTAAGGACAACATAGAGCGCGATCGCTAGAAGCTATTGCACAAGCCTCCGTAAGACGATCATGAAGCAGGCGATATGAAAGAAGGCGCCATAAATCGTGAGCGAGCGGTCATAGCGCACGACCAGGCGCCGAAGGTTTCCGAGCCAGGCGTTGGTTCGTTCGACGATCCAGCGGCGCCGGTAGCGCCGCAGCGGGCGGCCATCCTGCGTGGCGGGCCGGACGCGATTCCTCTTATGCGGGCAGATCAGCTCGATCCCGCGCCGCTGCAAACGCTT
>DATLST010000217.1:0-13541 GCA_035534055.1 Candidatus Acidiferrales bacterium
GGTAGATGTCGATTCGAGAATCGTACGCACGGCACAAGACAGGTTACATAATTGGTTTGGTGTGCCTCATTGGTATTCTCGCGGGCGCGTATTACCGCTGGATCCGGACACCCGACGTGAAATACATTACGGCTCCGGTCCGGCGCGGCGATATCACCGCATCCGTGCAGGCGACCGGCACGATTAATCCGCTCACAACCGTTTCCGTCGGTTCCTACGTTTCCGGGACGGTGAAATATATCTTCGCCGATTTCAACACGCGCGTGCACAACGGCCAGGTTCTGGCGCAAATCGATCCCGCGATTTACGAGGCCCAAGTCACCACGGCGCAAGGCAATCTCGCGAACGCGAAGTCCAACCTCGTCACTCTCGCCGCGAATATCCAGGTGGAGCAGGCCGCACTCGCGAAGGCTCAGGCGAATGTGAAATATCAATTGGCGACGGCCAAGCGCTCCCAGGATCTGTTTGTATCCGGCATTGTATCCACCGACGCGAACGACCTGACTCAGTCCACCCTCGGGCAAGCCGAAGCGGACGTCAAGGCGCAGCAAGCGACCGTCGAACAGGCCAAGGCGCAGTTGAACCAGGCCAAGACGCAGGTTACTTCGATGGAAGGCAGCCTGAAACAAGCCGAAACGAATCTCAAATACACCACCATTCTTTCGCCGATCGACGGAACCGTGGTGGCGCGGAACGTGGACGTTGGGCAGTCGGTCGCAGCCACGCTGCAGGCGCCCAATGTTTTCACGGTGGCGCAAGATCTCACGCGCATGCAGGTCTATGCGGCAACGGACGAATCGGATACCGGCAACATCCGAGTGGGAACTCCGGTCACGTTTCAAGTGGATGCGTTCCCCACCGCGCTGTTCCACGGCCAGGTAAGCACCGTGCGACTCAACGCAACCACCGTTCAGAACGTCGTCACTTATAACACGGTGATCGATTTCAGCAACCCGGACGAAAAGCTTCTGCCGGGTGAAACCGCCTACGTCACCATTCCCACCGGACACGCAACCGATACACTCGAAATCCCCAACGCGGCGTTGAGCTTCAAGCCCAACATCTCCGCGCAGGCACTTCAAGCGATTTACAAGCAATTCAACATCTCGCGCGAGGCTTCGACGACGCATCTCGGAGGCTGGCAAGTCGTCTGGAAGCTCGGCGCCAACAAGAAAGAGATCGTCCCCTTCGCGGTGCGGTGCGGGATCACGGACTACAACAATACCCAATTGCTGCAGGGCGACCTGCACGAAGGCGATCAGCTGACTACCGCTCAACAAGGCGGGGCGGCCGGCTCTCGCTCGCTGGGAGGCTTGGGCAGGCCGAGGTAATACTCATGAATCTCCGGGAAGTGATCCGGGTGGCGTTGCGAGCGTTGGCCCGCAACAAGATGCGGACGATTCTAACGATGCTGGGCATCATCATTGGTGTCGCCGCGGTGATTTGCACGGTCGCCATCGGGCAAGGGGCCGGCCAGCAGGTTCAGCGGCAAATTCAGGACCTTGGCACGAACATGCTGATCATTTTTGCTGGCAGCGTGAATTCCGGCGGTGTCCGCATGGGAAGCCAGGCGACCAAGACTCTCACGGCGGACGACGCCGAGGCGATCATGCAGCATGTGCCGTCCATTGTGGCGATATCGCCTGGACTCGGCGCCGGAGTCCAGATCGTGAACGGAAATCAAAATTGGGCGACGCGCGCGGACGGAGCATCGGCCGAGTATTTTCAGATTCGCAATTGGCCCGTTGTGGAGGGAAGCGCGTTTTCTAAGCGGGACGTGGATAGCGCATCGAACGTCTGCGTGATTGGGAAGACGGTGGCAACCCAGCTCTTCGGCGATGACGATCCCGTCGGAAAAGTGGTCCGCGTGGAGAAGATCCCCTTCCGGGTTCTCGGGCTGCTCGCCACGAAAGGGCAGAGCACATTCGGACAAGATCAGGACGACACGATCATCATGCCCTATACGACGCTACAGAAGAAGATCGTCGGAATCAGCTGGTTGCAAACGATCACGGCCGAAGTCGATACGCAGGCGGATATTCCCGTTGCGCAACAGCAAATCGCCGAGCTCCTTCGGCAGCGGCATCGCTTGCGGTCCAGCGCGGACAACGACTTCATCATTCGCAGCCCCGATGAGCTGGCTCAGATGGCCGGTGCAATCACCCGCATCTTGACGCTGCTGCTGGGAAGTATCGCGTCCGTCTCGCTGCTGGTGGGTGGTATCGGCATCATGAACATCATGCTGGTCTCGGTCACCGAGCGGACCCGCGAAATCGGCGTGCGCATGGCCGTCGGAGCGACCGAGGAAGACGTTCAGCGCCAGTTCCTCAGCGAGGCGGTGGTGCTCAGCTCTCTGGGAGGGGTGATCGGAATCGTGCTGGGGATGGCGGCATCGATCCTGGTATCGAGCGCGCTGCACTGGCCGACGGTTGTATCTCCCCTTTCGGTCCTGATTGCCGTGTTTTTTTCGGCGGCCGTCGGCATCTTTTTCGGATATTATCCCGCGCGCAAGGCCGCGCGGCTTGATCCCATCGAGGCTCTCCGTTATGAATAGGCTTTTGCGGTATCTGGCTTTCTCATTGGTTGCAGCGGCGGTGATTTCCTTCGCGGCCCGGTCTTACGCGCAGGGGAAGCCGACCCCGGCGGGCGAACAGTTCTTTATCGTTGCGTCCATCGACCAGGCCAAGTCGCAGATCCTGCTCAAGCGTCCCACCGAAGTCACGCTGCTCGCGCATGTGAACGCCAAAACGCAGGTGCTGGACGAAAACGGCAAGCCGATTCGTTTGGCTGACCTGCGCACGGGCGACACTGTTTGGGTCGTATCCTCCACGAGCGCGGGGGAAACGATTGCTTCGCGAATCCGCAAAGGCTCCATGACCGTGGACGATCTCCATAAATATTATTTGGATTACCCCGAGATCAAGTGAGCGGCCCGAGCGCCTGCATGGAAGGCGTTGAAAAAATCTCTCCTGCTCGCGAACCGTCATGCCTTGCGATGGCAGCAGCCTTCGTACCGTATGCCCGAAGCGCGGCGAGCGCCTTCCATTTCCGTGGAATCCTGGCGGAGAGGACGGCGGATATTCCCGATCCCAATCGTGTGAACCGAAAATGCGTCTCGGAATACCTTCCGAACCTTGGGGGTGTTGGCTTGTCTGAAGTCTATAGATGACGCGCTCGCAAAGGCCAATTCAAAGTTCCGCTCGGAATCATTACCTTTAAAGATGGGGCATCACCCAGGCGACGGCAGCCGTTGCAACGGTGCGCTGGAGGCAGCTTGGGCGTCAGAAGCGCCCCGAACATACGGCAGAGAAGCACTCGGCTAGCGATGGAGTAATCCTGCTGGAGGAGCGATCGTGTTTTCCGTGTTGCGCTAATAATCGGGTTCTTTCGCTGAATCGACATGGAACGTCTGTTTGATGAGCCGATTGTCCAACCTATTGCTCTCAAGGGCGCATCCATAGGCAAATGTCCAATCCGCCTGAAATCGGTTGTGGAGTGCTTTTGTTCGCAATGCGTCTCCTCGTGTGTGCTTTCAGTATTGCTCTCGTCGGCGTGAACGCCGTCCATGGTCAGGGCAGAATCGATCCTGCGCTGCCGGCCGCTCCACTCACCTACACCCGCACGCTAAATCTTTTCCCCGGAGTCGACACCGTTAAGAACCCCGACGCCGTTCTGCCTCCCCTAACAACAAAGCAGAAATACGCGATCTTCTGGCACAGAACCTTCGATCGTTCGCTTCCCATCGAGGCTTTGATGCTTGCGGGAGGGTCACAGGCGGCCAGCTACAGCCCGAGATACGGAGCGGGGGCAGGGCCGTTCGCGGAGCGATTTGGCTCGTATGCCGGGAGTATTTCGAGCGGGAGTTTTTTCACGGATGCGTTCTTGCCTTCGCTGCTGCATCAGGATCCCCGCTATTTTAGGAAGGGGCGTGGTTCGATAAAATCGCGGATTTTTTATGCAATCAAGTCCGAGGTCGTCACTCGTTCGGATTCGGGCACGCCCGTCTTCAATACGTCGAGCATCCTCGGATTCGGCATGTCCACGGCGCTTTCAAATGCCTGGTACCCGCGCAATAGCGTTACGTTCGACAGCACGATCACGCGGTTTGCCATAAAGTTGGGATTCAGTGCCTCCCTCAATATGATCCGGGAGTTCGGCGGCTACCGCGAGAAAGCGCTCAACGGCGAATAATCGTCCCTGGAATTCCGTGTGACCCTACTTGTTGCTGAAAGGCTTCGGAAGGGTTGCGAGACATTCGCTCGGCAATCGCGAATTAGAGCCGCGCCTTGCGCAAGAGAAAATTTACTTCACAACCCTGACAACGCCGTGACGCGCGATTTTATGCCGCATCCTTTGGGTGGGAACTCATGGACCTCCTTGCAGCCGCGAGCGCCAATGAATTCCCCCGGCGGCGGCGCCTGCCGTTGGACTTCCACAACGCAGGCAAGGCTCGTTCCACCGAACCGGGCCCGAACCGCAGCCTCGGCCTTCCGCCATCAGCCGGACATCCTCGAAAGATTTTCACCGAAACTATCGATGGCTTGCACCCTGCTGCCGTGGCTTTGAAATCGCCCAACGGATCACCGCGCCGCAATTTCCATTTTCCCGATTCTTCCGCTGTGCTAGGCTATTGCAACGTTGAGAGGGGAAGTACCCATCTAAGTATGCTGAGGAAGGTCAAAGCGTTATAATTGTGTGCGTATCTTCGCACCTATAAAGGGACTGGAAAATATGGCAACGACAACGGTAAATGTACCTGGACGCAAGCGCGAAGTGGTGGACCGCGCCGTCATTCGCTTCTGCGGCGATTCCGGCGACGGCATGCAGATCACCGGAAGCCAGTTCACGAATACGGTGGCTCTCTACGGCAACGACCTATCCACCCTGCCCGATTTTCCCGCCGAGATTCGCGCCCCTGCCGGAACTCTGCCGGGCGTCAGCGGATTCCAGGTCCACTTCTCGTCGAACGACGTTTACACGCCGGGCGACAGCGTGGACGCGCTGATCGCCATGAATCCGGCGGCGCTGAAGATGAATCTCTCGGACCTGAAGCCCAATGGCATTCTGATCGTCAACCTGAACGATTTTGGCGAGCTGGACCTGCGCAAGGCGCAAACCGCGGAAAACCCGCTCGAAAATCACTCGCTCGATGGCTACCGCACCTTCCCCGTCGAGCTCACCAAGCTGACTCGCGCCGCGCTCAAGGATCTGGGCCTCGACAACAAGAGCGTCGACCGCTGCAAGAATTTCTTCGCCCTGGGCATGTGTTACTGGCTTTACAACCGGTCGATGGAGAACACGCTTCACTGGATCGATGCCAAATTCAAGAGCAAACCACAGCTCGTGCAGGCCAACCGCCTGGCGATGCAGGCCGGCTACAGCTATTGCGAAGCCACCGAAGCGTTTCAGATCAGCTACGAAATTCCGCCCGCGAAACTGGCCCCCGGCGTCTATCGCAATATCAGCGGCAATGTCGCGCTGGCCATGGGATTCGTGGCCGCTTCGCAAAAAGCGGGTCTTCCGCTGTTCCTCGGCTCTTATCCCATCACGCCTGCTTCCGACATCCTGCATGAGCTTTCTTCATACAAGGATTTCGGCGTGATCACTTTCCAGGCGGAGGACGAGATCGCCGCGGTCACTTCGGCCATCGGCGCGGCATACGCCGGCGCCATCGGATTGACCACCACTTCCGGCCCCGGCATGGCGCTCAAGACCGAAGCGATCGGTCTGGCCACCATGGTCGAATTGCCGCTCGTGATTTGCGACATTCAGCGCGGCGGCCCTTCCACCGGCTTGCCGACAAAAACCGAGCAGGCCGACCTGCTCCAGGCTCTCTACGGCAGAAACTCCGAAGCGCCCGTCCCGGTTCTCGCGCCCTCCACACCCGGCGATTGCTTCTGGATCGCTCTTGAGGCCACGCGAATCGCCATCAAGTACATGGTGCCGGTCATCATTCTGTCGGACGGCTATCTCGCCAACGGCGCCGAGCCCTGGAAGATTCCCGACCTTTCGCAGCTTCCCGAAATTCCCGTGCATTTCGAAACGAATCCGGAAGACTTCAAGCCATACCGCCGCGATCCGGTCACGCTGGCGCGTCCCTGGGCCATTCCCGGCACGCCGGGCCTCGAACACCGCATCGGCGGCCTCGAAAAGCAGGACGTGACGGGCAACGTGAACTACGAACCGCTCAACCACGAAAAGATGGTTCGCCTGCGCGCCGAAAAAGTTGCCGCCATCGTGCAGGATGTTCCAGACGTTGTTCCCGCGGGCGACGATTCGGGCGATCTGGTGGTCGTGGCTTGGGGTTCCACGCATGGCCCCATCACCGCCGCGCTCAAATCGCAGCGAGGCAAGGGACACCGCATCGGCCACGTGCATCTGCGCCACCTGAACCCGCTGCCCAAGAATCTGGGCGACGTGCTCATGCGCTACGACAAAGTGCTCGTCCCGGAAATGAACATGGGACAGCTCGTGATGGTCCTGCGCGCCAAATATCTGATCGATGCGCAAGGCTATAACAAGATTCAGGGCAAGCCCTTCAAAACTTCCGAAATCGAACGGAAGATCGAAGAGATGCTCCGCTAAGACGGCATTCGCCGGCGGGCAGCCGCGGGCATTGTAAAAACGGGAGAATGGAAATGACCACCGCTACTTTACCGGTTTACACGAAAAAAGATTTTCAGACGGACCAGGAGATTCGCTGGTGTCCCGGTTGCGGGGATTACGCGATTCTCTCCGCGGTGCAATCCGTCTTTGCCGAGCTCGGCATTCGCCGCGAAAATTTCGTGATGATTTCCGGGATTGGCTGCTCCAGCCGCTTTCCCTATTACATGAATACGTTTGGCTTCCACACCATCCACGGCCGCGCGCCGGCGATTGCCACCGGCCTGAAGATTGCGCGCCCCGATCTGGAAGTCTGGGTCGCGACCGGCGACGGCGATTCGCTTTCCATCGGTGGCAACCACACCATTCACATGCTGCGCCGCAACGTCGGCCTGAAAGTTCTTTTGTTCAATAATAAGATTTACGGCCTCACCAAGGGTCAGTTTTCGCCGACGTCGGAAGCAGGCAAGAAAACGAAGTCCACTCCCTTCGGCACCACCGACCGTCCATTCAAGCCGCTTTCACTGGCCATCGGCGCCGAAGCCACGTTCGTGGCCCGCTCCGTCGATGTCTTTCAGGGGCACCTGAAGGAAACTCTGAAAAAAGCGGCGGCGCACAAAGGTTCCGCATACGTCGAGATTTTACAGAACTGCAACATCTTCAACGACGGCGCGTGGGACGAGATCACGGAAAAAGACGCCCGCAGCGAACACGTGATCCAGCTCGAACACGGCAAGCCGCTCATCTTTGGCAAGAATCGCGACAAGGGCATTCGCCTGAACGGGCTCGAACTTGAAGTGGTGCAGCTCGGCAACGGCGTCACCGAAAAAGATCTGCTCGTGCACGATGAAGCGGACCCGCGCGATTCCTATGCGTTCCTTCTCGCGCACATGGAAGACCGGCCCGGCTTCCCTACCCCCATCGGCGTGTTGCGCGCTTGGGAAAATTATCCCCGCTACGAGGATCTGATCTCCAATCAGATTCGCGAAGTGCAGGAGAAGTGCGGCAAGGGCGATCTTGCAAAACTTCTGCGCACGGGCGATACCTGGGAAGTCCGGCCATAGCCCCTGCGCTGCCAAAAAGAGCCAAATTTGGCGCGTTAAACGGGCTTTAACTTCTACTAAAACAGCCAATTCGGCCACGAATCGGCTGTTTTTGCGTGTCCCGCGAAGTTTTTGTAAGCCGCTTGCGTTATCGGCAGGCCAATGTACCGTCCGGCGGCTCCATTGGACAGGCACCCTCAAGCCAAGTTCACTTCGAGTGTGCGTGGACGACGATCCATCCCAAACCAGGCGAGTCATGCGACACTCGGTGCGGCGAAGGCTCTCTTCCCTCTCCAAAAAGAAAGCCCCGCCGCTCATGTGTAAATGGCGAGGCTTACCTCCTGGTCCCGCTGGTGCGACCATTGGGGCTGCCGCTCTTGTGTTGCGGGATCGAGTAGGGTCCCGGCATCGGTGTGCCCATCCCGCCGGTGGTGTGCCGGTACCAGTGGTTGTGCCTGTTCCCATCGTCATCGGCCTGTGGTATCCGCCGCATCCGGACAACACGAGTCCGAGCGCCAGCGAGACACACCCCATCCCCATGAATTTCCGCATTGTTTCACCCTCCCGTTTTTCGCCAATCTTTTGTAGCGACGAATTGGTTGAGTATTTTATTTGCTTCTAGTCCACCCCCGGGAAGCTTGACAGAGTCCATTGCAATCGCAGGTCCGCGCCGCTCGGGGAATAATTTCCCGAAGGCAAAATCGCGAAGTCGCATCGGGTCCGGCGTTTGCCGCCATTTCGGGCGCGCTTCGTCGAGGCAGAGGAGCTTTTTTCGCGCTCAAATCCGCAACCGGCTCCGCTCGGTGGAATTCGCTACCATTTAACGGAGCTGCATACATGGATTTCCCGATGGCCGGTTTTATTTCGCACGCGTTCGCGAGAGCGCGCAGGCATCGCCGCCGGTGTTCCCGCGCCGCATCCACGTTTTGCGGATGTGAATGCGACGATGACGCTCTCGCGAAAAGCTCACAACGCCGTGGCCGGGTGAAACGATTGTGCCGCGGCCGCATGAAACGTATGATGGGCGCCCGGAGGCGGAGCCGATGAGGCGGTGTCTTATTCTTGCCGGACTTTGCGCGGCGTTTGCCGGGTCCGTTGCGGCGCAAGGCAACGGCGCCGCCCTGGCGGCGCGGCAATGGCGGCAGAATCACGAACGCGCCATCCTGGACGAATTTTTCTCGCTGCTCTCGGTCCCCAATATCGCCCGCGATGAGACGGACATTCAGAGAAACGCCGAAATGATCGAGTCGATGCTGGAGAAGCGCGGCGTTCCGGCGAAGCTGGTGAGCGTGCCGGGCGCGAACCCGGTTGTCTTCGGCGAGATCAAGACGCCCGGCGCGACGAGGACGATCGTCTTCTACGCCCATTACGACGGAGCGCCGCTCGATCCCAAAGCATGGTCGACGCCTCCCTTTCAACCGGTGCTGCGCAACGGAACGATCGGCAATGACGGCGCGGTGGTTCCCTTGCCCGCGCCCGGCACTCTCGTGAATCCCGAGTGGCGGATTTATGCGCGGTCTTCCGGGGATGACAAGGCCCCGATCATTGCCATCCTCGCGGCGCTCGACGCCATCCGCGCGGACGGGCTGCGCATGAAATCGAACATTAAATTCGTCTTCGAGGGCGAGGAGGAAGCGGGCTCGCCGAATTTCGCGAAGATTCTCGCGGCCAACAAGGGGCTTTTTGCGGGGGATGTGTGGCTGACCTGCGACATGCCTTCGCATCAAAGCGGGCGGCAGCTGCTCGTCTTCGGCGACCGGGGCATCAGCGGGGTGGATATCACCGTGTACGGTCCACATGTTGAGCTCCACAGCGGCCACTATGGGAATTGGGCGCCGAACCCGGCCATGATGCTGGCGAAATTGCTGGCGTCCATGAAGGACGACAACGGGCGAGTCCTCATCGATCATTTCTACGATGGCATCGTGCCCTTGAGCGAAACGGAGAAGCAGGCGCTCGCCGCGGTTCCCGACATGGACGCCCAGTTGATGCGCGAATTCTGGCTTGGCTCAACCGAAGGAGCGCCGAAGCACCTGGCGGAACTGCTCATGCTGCCCTCCCTGAATGTTCGCGGGATGAGCAGCGGCCGCACCGGCCTCCAGGCGTCCAACGTGATTCCCTCTTCGGCTACCGCGACGATCGATATGCGCCTGGTGAAAGGAATGGATCCCGATGCGACCGCGGACCGCTTGATCAATTTCGTCCGCAAGCAAGGCTACTTCGTGGTGGATTCGGAACCCGGCGCGGACGTCCGCCGCTCCCATCCCAAGGTCGCCTGGATCACAAGGTCGCTGGGCGAGAAAGCGTTTCGCACGCCGATGGATCTTCCCATATCTCAAGAGGTGATTCGAACGGTTGAAAGCGCGCGGGGGGCAACGGTGCTGATGCCGAGTTCCGGCGCCACCGTGCCCGACGCGGCGGGGGAAGTGCTGGGAATCCCCAATATCGTGGTCCCGATTGCCAACTTCGACGACAATCAGCACAGCTTCGATGAAAACCTGCGCATCCAGAACCTATGGGACGGGATCGACCTGATGGCCGCTCTCCTTACCATGTAGGCCACCGGATGTAGGCCACCGGCACGAGCACCGCGAGCGAAAGCGTTGTTTGAAAGTTCGAGTAGTCCCTCCCTTAGCATCCCCATCACAAATTCCACAACTTTACCGATCCCGCTAACTCCATCAATTCGGTTCACTGGCGGCCGATGCCAGTGGGAATCGGGGATTGCGCCCTCGGCGCGGCGGAGGCGTATCATGGGTCTTCAAGCCGGCTTCCAAGCCGGACGGCACGGATGCTTAGGAGAACACGCATGAGCCCCAAGAACGACAAGAACGAGCCGAAGTACAGCGCACTCGAAGCAGGCAGCGAACGAGCCAAGCCCATCCAACACCAACACACACGCGAAATTCAGCCGTACGGCAAAATCGCGAAATTGCCGATTGCCCTGGACGAGAGAGTCTGCGCGCACAGCGCCGAGAATCTGAACCAGCTGCTTGCCGACACCATGACGCTTCGGGATCTCTACAAGAAGCATCACTGGCAGGTAGCGGGACCTACCTTCTACCAGCTCCATCTGCTGTTCGACAAGCATCACGGCGAGCAGGACGAACTGGTGGACGAGATTGCCGAGCGGATTCAGCTGCTGGGCGCGGTGAGCATCGCGATGGCCGCGGACGTGGCCGAAACGACGCTGATTCCGCGTCCGCCGCGTGGCCGAGAGGAAGCGCCCGAACAGATTTCGCGCCTGCTCGAAGCCCACGAAATTATCCTGAAGGAAGCTCGCACCATGGCCGGGCAGGCCGACGAAGCGGGCGACGATGGCACGAACGATTTGCTCGTGAGCCAGGTAATCCGCACCAACGAGCTTCAGGTGTGGTTCATAGCCGAGCACGTGGTCGACGTTCCGGTTGTGCGCGTGGACCAGGCCAAGGCCGCGGGAGCTCGCTGAGAGAACGTAGTGCAGCGGCAACGGCGGAAAGGCAGCATGGCTTCATGCTGCCTTAGCCGACGGCACGTACAACACAAGAGCGGTCCCTCACCTACATATACAGCAGGCGCGGTCGGGTTCGGGATGGCGCGTCGAGACTGCATCTGAAATTGCGACTTCCAAGGTGGGCGACGACTGAGCGAACTTCCTCGACACGAGGATACTCGCTGCGATTATGATCGCCCCTTTTTCGTCTTTCATCCATCCGAAAGCGGTACCGCACACCTTCGCTTTGTATTCGTCAGTTAATTGCACATGATAGACTCGTTCGGGCACAAGCTTCACACTCCTGAGTCAAGGGATAAGCGGAAAGCATGTCAATTTACACGACGCCTTTATCGCAGTTAACAGCAGCTGACTTGCAGGAATTGGTCACCGACAAGGCCGTTGAGAATGTTCGTCTCGAATTCAAGAGCGCGATTCCATGTAAAGACGAGCTACTGAAGAAGCTGTCCTCATTTGCGAATACCTTTGGTGGGTTTCTGCTGATCGGAGCCAAAGCTGATGGCAAGGATGGTCGAATACAAGGCTTGCCCGGTGTATATCCCGAAAGCGGATATAAGCAGAAAGTTGTTCAATGGTGCTTTGACGGCGCGAGTCCACCACTCGTTGTAGACGTATCGGATCCGATCTCCGCTCCTGCGGCTAACGGAAAAGTCTGTTATGTCATCTTTGTAGCCGAGAGCGACATTGCGCCGCATTTTCTAAACGGCAGGAAAGGTGTATGGGTACGAACGGATGAGTTCAGTGTACGTTTTGAAGCGCAACTAGCTAATGACAATGAACTCAAACACCTGCTTGATCGAAGAAGGATTGTGCGAGAGCACAGGCTCCGTCTTATAGAACGCGCGAGAAAAAGATTCAATACATACATCAACAAGAAACGCACCAACGCCGGCGGTCCAAGAACTAAGGTCGGGCCGCTCCTCGAGTTCAGTGTGATTCCTCGTTTCCCTTCCCGACAACTTTGCGAGCAGGAACTGCTGGAGGGTTACATCAAAAGCCATATGATGGACTGGAGACAACAAATATTTCCTGACTTCACTCGAAGATCCATTCTTTGGCAGCATGAGAGCGTCATTGTTTTGGACGCCGCTGCCGGAGTCACGTCCATTGTGGAGGTCAATGTTTGGGGCTCGCTTTACTATGGAGTGGAACTCGAGACCCCATATCGTCGCGAGCTAGAGGGTATTCATCCGTACGAGTTGGTCGGATACATTCTGCTGTTTATTCAACACTCGGGGCGAATCTTACAGGCGATGGGTTACTCAGGGCCACTCCTGATCGATTTTTCCCTATGCTCCATTCTGGGAGTGCCATGGTTGCGCCCGAGCTATGGAGGCGCTTTTGCAGGTCCTAATTCCGAGCTTGACGACGAAATTGCCTTATCGCTTCCGACAACCAGCGAAGCTTTAATACAGCGGCCAGACGGAATTGCAATAGATATTGTTCGCCGTGTCTTTTTCTCCGTGAATTGGCCTGCGCTCATTGCCAGTGCACAGGATGCTCAAAACCTGATTTGCAAAGGTTACGATTTTAATTTGTGGCACATGCCAACCAATTTAAAAATGTGAGACTGGCTGTACTTGGGCCGCCCATAATCGTGGCAACCGTTGTCGGATGGCTTGCGCCGGCTCGCCACGAACCCGCGCCCGCACACTTGCCTGTTTTCACCTGACGCGGGCGAATTACGCGGTGGCACGATGACATGCCCCGGACAGTCCGCCTAGACGCTCACTTAGTTTATCCGCGATGAGCCGCTAGCTCTCGCAGCTATAGCCGCTCGATGACGGGCGCGCGATGAGTAATTCCGCACGGGGCGAGAAAAAAATTAGCGAGGCGGCGGGATTCATTTAGAGCAACCGACCAATCGGACGCTATCCAAGGAACCTTTTCCAGAAATAGTTTGTTCGGGCGGTTTCACCAGTGTTCGTGCGGCGTGACTTCGTTGAGCGGGCCGAGGCCATTTCTTCAACCCCGCCTGCTGGTTTGCCCCGTCAGCACCGCCATGAGAAAACGGCCGCGCTTGCTGACCTGGAACCAAGGCTCGGCGCCGCTTGGGAGCCGCACATCGAGCAGGGCTGCTTCTCTCAGAGCGGGTTCTTCCGCAAGACCCATGTGGTCATCGAGCGTTGATTTTGGACAACCGTGGTCTTCAACGGGTCAGCCAGTTGGCCGCCTAACCGTTCGGCGATCGAGGCGAGCAGCGCTTCGTCCACCAGATACCGCTCCGCACCATCCGGCGATCGGAAGCGGCGTCCCCGGATACGTTCGAACCGGCTCTCCATGCCGATCGTGGATGCGAGGCGGCAGAAAAAGAGACCGCCGGGCTTCAGAACGCGCCAGGATCCCAGCAGCATGGACTCGAAGTGCGCGTCGTCACGGGCAAAATGGAGGACAGTGTTGCT
>DATLST010000218.1:0-3959 GCA_035534055.1 Candidatus Acidiferrales bacterium
CGATTGCAGCGGAAGTCGGCAATTTTAGCAGCGCCTGATAGGCTTCTCGAGAAAATGGACCTTTTTGCCGGCGGAGAGAAATAGTTATGTATCCCCCGAAAACAGGAGACAGGGCCACTATGTTCAGCGCGATGGGTGTTATGGACCAGAATGACAGCATCAAAAATTGGTGGTGGATTTTGGCCCGATTGTCCGCAAGCTCCTTCTCCGGCACTCTGAACGATGCCACGGACACGATAGTCCAGAGGGGAGTTCTCTGAATGCGAGGGAGAATTCTTTTCGGCCTTGTCCTGATTATTGCGGTAGGCTGCACTCTCCTTCTTTCGGCTTGCGGCGGCAACGCGGGGAGCGTTGTCAATTCCGTATCGATCACGCCCACGTCCGCAAACGTCGCGCTGGGCGGTCAGCTTGAATTCTCCGCCACCGTTAACGTCACCAATTCAACCACCTTTACAAGCACAGCGGTGACTTGGGAAGTGAATGGAATTGTGAGCGGCAATGCCACGGTTGGCACAATTACACCATCGCCCACCGACAACGAGACCGCCGTATACACGGCCCCCGTCGTGGTGCCGTCGACGGACAACGGCCAGGTGAGTATTACGGCCGTTGCAACGCAAACTAGCACCACGACGTCCGCCAGCACGAATACAGTTACCTCCAACACCGCCGTCGTGACAATCGGGGCAGGGCTGGTGCGCTTTACGATAGCTCCGGCGGTATCGAGCGTTCCAGCCGGCGGTACGATTCAGTTCTCGGCGTCACTGAATGGCGTCGCAGACCCGAATGCGACATGGTCCGTGAGCGCAACGAACGGCGGCGATTCCGGCACCATTGGGGCACAGTCCGGGCTTTATACAGCGCCCTTATCTCCACCCCCCGGCGCTGCGATAACGGTTACGGGGCTGGATGGCACAAATTCGGCGACGGAAACCATGACGGTAGTTTATTCCGATCACTCCCTCACCGGTCCATACGCCTTCACTTATACGGGGAACGACCAATCAGGTTTTTTTGCGGCTGCCGGCAGTTTTCAGTCCGACGGGAACGGACACATTGAAAGTGGCGTGGAAGACACCCAGAGCTTGCTGACGGGAGTGTCGACAGAGGTTCCCATCAGCGGAACATATACGGTGGGATCGGATGGAAGGGCGACCGCCATACTGAGCAATGGGACGACCTGGCGGTTTGTGCTGACCACGAACCAGCACGCACTGCTGCTGCGTTTCGACACAAGTCATACCGGCAGCGGAACAATTGACCAACAGGATCTAATCGCTCTCACCAGCTCCAATTCCATAATCTCGGGCCCGTATGTATTCAGCGCTTCGGGCATCGCTCCCTCTCCGACGTTCAGCCCGCTGGGAATCGCCGGCCGGTTTGTCTCGAATGGATCGGGACAAATCCCCTCTGGAAACAACGCGCTAGATGTGAATAACGGCGGCAGCGTTACAGCGAACGATCAAACACTGGCCGGCTCCTACCAATTCGACTCAACTTTTCCCGGCACAGGACGCGGGTCGCTCACGCTCACGAGCACAGCAACCGGCCAGCGCCAGTATGCCTTCTATGCGGTGGATTCCACGCACCTGAATTTTATTGAAATCGATCAAAATGCCTTTCTGGCAGGAATGGCTTTCAGCGCTCCCGCCGCGAATTCATTTTCCGATGCGAGTCTTGCGAGCGGCAATTATGCGTTCACGTACGGCGGAAATTCGAGCGCCGGCGCATACTCGGCGGGCGGCGTATTTGCCTCGGACGGAGGCGGCCACGCTGCCAGCGGCGTATTCGACAGCAACAATGCGGGAACGGTGGCCATCAACGGGACAATGACCTCCTGCGCGTACACGGTGGATTCCGCGACGGGCCGAATCGATCTGACGTTGTGCCCCTCAAGCGCGACGCACGAATTCGCGGTGTACCAAACATCGCAGGGACCGGCTCTCATGCTTGAGCTCGATTCGACCGCCATTTCCACCGGCATGGCTTATCCGCAGCAGGCGTCGGCAGTTACGCCAGCGGGAAGCTTTGCCCTGGAATTGGCCGGACAGGGAACATTTCACAACGCGCCGGCTTCGTATCCGCAGGATGTCGAGGGTCAGCTCAGCGTGGGAGGCACGGGCGGGACTCTCGACATCAATGATTTCGGTGTGCAGCCGTTTCTGAATGCGGTGGTCACAATCAGCTCGCTTGGGAGCCCTACGAGTGGGAATGGCCGCGGGACAATCGTCCTCACAGCAACCAACCCGCTCGTGACTTATAACCTGGTGTACTACCTAATCGACGACAACACCGCACTGCTATTCGACCAGGATTCCGGGTTCATTTTGACCGGCATTCTTTCCAGGCAGTTCTGAGGCTCGCGCGGTCGCTCCGTGTTATGCGTCTTGGCCGGCTCTGGAAGTTTTGCGAAAAGTCCGGCTGGATCGATCCCCCCGGATCGCATCCGAAGGTACGCTTGCACCGCCACTTTTGTGTACTAAAATGAGGAGTCTGTTTTTTAGAGGCAAGAGCTTTGGGATGGCGGATTCGCAGATTCAGCCGACGGAATGCGGAGCATAGCGTATTAGCGGTTGGCCGCAGGCCGCATCTTGCGGGTCGAGAACTTTAAGGCTGCTTGACGGTAGCGATCCTTTACGAGAGGGAATAATTATATGACCTTGAGCGAGTACATTACGCTGGGACGTTCGGGATTGCGCGTGAGCCCACTGTGCCTGGGAGCCATGACCTTTGGCACGGAGTGGGGCTTTGGCGCGGAGGAGAAAGCCTCCAAAGAGATGTTCGACCGCTACGTCTCGGCCGGTGGCAATTTTATCGATACGGCGGACGGCTATACCAACGGGCATAGCGAGCAAATGGTGGGCAAATTCGTGGCTGAAGGCCGCTTGCGGGACCGGATGGTAATCGCCACGAAATTCACGTTCAACCACGGTGAGCCTGGAAATCCCAATGCCGGCGGAAACGGGCGAAAGAACATTTACCGGGCGCTCGAAGGTTCTTTGGTAAGTCTCAAAACGGATTATGTGGATCTTTATTACCTGCATGCCTGGGACACGGTTACACCAGTGGAAGAAGTGCTTTCGACGCTGACCGATCTCATCCGCGCGGGGAAGATTCGCTACTATGCTTTTTCCGATACGCCGGCGTGGTACGTCGCTCGCGCGCAGACTCTGGCCGAGAAAGAAGGCAAGGAGGGCCTGATTGCACTGCAACTCGAGTATTCCCTGGTTGAACGCAACATCGAGCGCGAACACATTCCCGTCGCGCAGGAGCTTGGTTTGGGAATTTGCCCCTGGAGCCCTCTCGCGAGCGGCTTCCTGAGCGGGAAATACAAGCGGGAGGGGAACACTGGGAAAGGCGATGGGCGGCTGACGATGCCGAATCCGCTTTTCAACAAGTTTACAGCGCAGAACTGGAGCGTATTGGACGTGCTTTTGGACGTGGCAAAACAGGTGCAGAAGTCTCCGGCGCAGGTCGCCCTGAACTGGGTGGCGACGCAACCCGGCATTACTTCGACGATCCTGGGCGCAACCAATCTCTCTCAACTCGAAGACAATTTGAGAGCGATCGAGTTCACGATACCGCCCGAGCTGCGCAAGCGTCTCGATGTAGCCAGCGCTATCGAAATGGGCCATCCCTACACCTTTTTCGGCCCCATGCTGCAGGCAAGGATTACAGGAGGAACCGGGCGGCAGGCTTGGATGCCCGCGCAAGTATATTCGCGAATAGAGCCGGCCCGACCGGCCGCCAAGCCTGCCACAGCGAACGCCGCAGAAAAGTAGGCCGGGCGGTCTCCATGTTGTGACACCGGCGACGCGCTAGTGGCCTGTCGCGGAGAAAGTGTTACTGCGGACGCCACACGCAAAAACCAAGAGCAACTGTACGAATGGCGGGTGCCAGCTATTTGGCCCATTCTTTTCCCAAAATCGCGTACTAACGAATTCACTGCGACAGGCCAC
>DATLST010000219.1:0-6459 GCA_035534055.1 Candidatus Acidiferrales bacterium
GAAAATTGATGAGACCAACGCCAACCAGACGAAAGCGTTGCTGGGGCCCCAGGTCCACTCGCTCCCGGAGAGACAGTGCGATTTTGGTCAATTCGTTGCAAGAAGAGGGAGGAGAACAGGGGGTATGGCTGCGGGTGAGTATATGAAATTCGCTTGTCTTCAGTTTGAGTACCACGGTACGCGCAATGCACGGTTCCTTGCGCGACGCGGACCAGGCTTTTTCCGCCAGTCGGCGTATCGTTGGCTCCGTTTCTATCAACGGCACATCGCGCTCGAACGTGTCCTCAACGGAGACGGATTGTGTCGGTCTGTCTGGGACGACTTCGCTGTTGTCCAGGCCTCGGGCGAGTTCATACAGACGCAGACCGTGGCGTCCGAAGCGGCCTTTGAGTGTCGATACATCC
This sequence comes from Candidatus Acidiferrales bacterium, assembly GCA_035534055.1. Classification (GTDB taxonomy): domain Bacteria; phylum Acidobacteriota; class Terriglobia; order Acidiferrales; family UBA7541; genus Palsa-295. The sequence continues at coordinate 405 of DATLST010000219.1, forward strand.
AAGCCTCGCAAGTCTCCCACCGTCCGTATGCCAAGCTGCTCCAGCTTCTCTCCCGTCACTTTGCCTACACCAGGTAGGCGTCCAACCGGCAGTGGCGACAGGAACGTATCCACGTCACCAGGCTGAATGACGAAGAGTCCGTCCGGTTTGCGCCAGTCGGAGGCAATCTTTGCCAGAAATTTGTTCGGTGCTACACCCGCTGAGGCCGTCAGATGCAGTTCTTGGAGAATTTGGCCAAATTGCGCGTGCAACGCGCGTAGCGGTCGCCAAACCAATCTTGTTCTCGGTAACGTCGAGATATGCTTCGTCCAGCGACAGCGGTTCCACCAAATCCGTGTGCCGCTTGAATATCTCGCGCACCAGGCGCGAGACCGCACGATAGCGCGGAAAATCCGGGGGAACGAAGACCGCATCGGGGCACGAGCGTGCGGCACGAGTCGCTGGCATGGCGGAGCGTACCCCGAAACGTCTGGCCTCATACGAAGCGGCACAGACCACAGAACGGTTGCCCCGCCAGGCGACAATGACAGGTTTGCCGCGGAGTTGCGGATCATCCCGCTGTTCGACGGACGCATAAAACGCGTCCATGTCGATATGGACGATTTTGCGGACGGTCATTTGCCAACCATCTTATTCCTGGCTTCCAGAAGAGTGCGAAGAACCCATACACGTCGTGAGCGCCGTCGCAGCGCATGTGCTGTGTGTCAATGCGGAGGCCCCGAACTTCAAAGTGTATGAAAAACTACATTCAGCCCAGTCATCGAAAGCAAATGCACGGCTATGGCTCTCCTCACAGGCTGCCACGAACGGTGTACGCGAGGAAGAGTCCCGATGCAGCCGACCCGAGGCCATTCAGGACGTTCTCACGCGCATTTGAAATTACGCCTGGCATTCTTCTATGGAAGAATGCCAGTCTGTCGTTTAGGAAGGAGGACGGCGAATGTCTTCAGTCGTTCAGGAAAACTCGTTGTTTGAAATCGACGCGGAACTGGACACGCTTCTCGATGAGATTCAGGAAGAGATTGAAAATCAGGGAGAGGCTGGAGCGGATCTCATGGGCCGCTTCCAGAAATTCTGCGAAGCCCACGGCGAGAAAGTGGACCGGATCGGGCGCTTCCTGCGCATGATGGAGGCCCGAATGCTGTACTGCAAGAACGAAGCTGCACGCTTGCAGGAGCGCTCGCGCGCGGCAGACAACAAGATCGTGAGGACCAAGGGCATGGTGCTGTACTACCTCAAGAGCCGCGATCTCAGGAAGATCGAGGGCAGGGAGTTCACTCTGCGATTGCAGAAGAACACTCAGGACTCTGTGCGCATTATCGATGTGACACAGGTTCCACTGGCTTTTCAGGAAGTGGATGTCAGAGTTCAGGGCAGCCTCTGGGAATCCGTTTTGGAATGTCTTCCAGAGGACATCAAAGTTGCTCTATTAGCCTCCACCCAACAGAAAATACCCAATAACGAAGCGATCAGGCAAGCCATCGGACATGGGGAAACCGTGCCTGGCGCGGAGGCGCATCGGGGATCTCATCTGCGTGTCGCCTGAAAACCCGCTGTCAGTTTTCCAACTGGCGCCAACTTCACTCGAGTAGGGGTCTCGCTCCTTCGCAACAGCAGATCAACCTCGGATCGGAATAACCCGTTGAATCTCCACAACTCGATCGACTATGTCTCTTGGACAAGTCTGCAAGTGTAATGTCAGGGCATCGTTGTCTTGCAGGTGATAGCATATCCCGGATATATTACTGGATATAGAGCAGGGAGGGTAAGCCATGAACAACACAGCCCAAAAACGCGCGATTAAGAACTACCGGAACCGCCTCCGCAAACGGGGAGTCGCGCGATTTGAAGTTCTCGGTCTCGACGCCGATCGCGACCTGATCCGCTCGCTCGCAAAGAGGCTCGCCCAGAACGACGAAGAGTCCAACCAAATTCGGTTGCAGGTCAGGCAGACGGTCTCCGGTCTATCTCAAAAAAAGGGTGGCATTCTTGCGGCTCTTCGTCGCTCACCGCTGGTTGGACTGGAGTTGGAGATTGACCGTCCCTTTGACGCTGGCAGGAAAGTCGATCTATGAGGTATCTCCTCGACACTAACATCATCAGCAGTGCCACGAAGCCAACCCCTTCGCAGCCGCTCATCGAATGGATGGAGGAACAGATGGACGAAGATTTGTTCATTTCTACATTGAGCCTGGGCGAAATCCGGCGTGGCGTTCTGGAGAAGTCGGCAGGGAAAAAGCGCAGGCAGCTTGAAGAATGGTTTCACGGGCCGGAGGGCCCTCAGTTGCTGTTTCGAGGACGCGTGTTGGCTTTCGACGAGAAGGCAGCACTTATCTGGGCCCGTCTCATGTCGGAAGGCACTGCCGCAGGGCAGCCCAGGAGCGCTTGCGACATGGTCATTGCCGCGATCGCCGAGGCGAACGATTGCGTTGTTGTCACAGACAACGAGAAGCACTTTCCCGGTGTGAACATTCTCAATCCGCTCCGTAGTGCGAGACGCAGAGCGGCAACTGAGCGCTAAAGTCCTCAATTTGATTATGCCGCATGCCACTGCCCCAGCATGACGGCAGCGGACGTAAAGCTCTTAGCATTCTGATCCACACTGCTGGAGTCAACGTTACCTGCAAAGACCGTCGTACGATTCCGTACATTTTCCAGATCACCGCGTAGGCTCGCAATAGAAAGCAAGAAGTGAACGACGTACCCGTATCTGCCGACTTTTGAGGTCGTAATCAATGAAGCCTGCGTCCTTGAACTTCTTCATGAAATAACAAGTCCGCGACCGCGTAGTGCCTACCATTTCTGCGAGGGTTTCACGGTTCACCCTCGCAATCACGGTCTCAGGGGAGGATTGTCCATCAAAATGGGCGAGCAGCAGGAGAATGCGCGCTAGCCTCTTCTCACTGGGATTGCATCGCTGGTCCACCAAATCCTGCCGGTATCGGACATTCCGCGCCAACACGTATGCACAAAACCTGTTTGACAACGTTACTTCTTGGGCAAGTGCGAGCATCATGGCCTTCTTTTCAATTCGCAGGAGCTTGCAGTCTGTCAGTGCGCTAGCAGACGTCGTGCGGGCAGGCAGGCCGGCAATCGAGTCTTTGCCAACAAAATCTTCGTCGCCCAATATGTCGAGCGTCGCTTCCTTCCCGCCCTGGGATCTTGCGCTGAGTCTTACCCTTCCTGCTTGAATGACAAACACTGCGTCAGCCGCGTCACCCTGAGCGAAGATTGACTGTCCTTTCCGAAAAGCCATCATCTCCCTACCCACGCCGATGGTTGAGAGGAAGACTTCGGGGCTGAATGCACATCTTTGCTTGGCCACAGGTTTCACTCCACTATGCAAGCGATCTTACATTCGATCACAAGTATGACGATAAGGATGTTCCATATTGCTCATCGTGGCCAAAGCGAGGACACCGACAATCCGCCACTTCTGGACGTCGGCAATCCGGACGTTGTGCCACGCGTCACCAGTGTCAAATGTTGCAAAAGCTCCTTCGCACTATTGATCCGGCCCTTTTCAAGAAACCTAAGTAATGATGTTCCCCTGATGTTCTTCCGTTGTCGATAGTAAGTCTCCCGCCCTTTTCTCAAATCAAGGGCGAAATGCAGAGCCATCTGTGGCCACGGAAACCTATTTTGCGCTGGAGAGTTTTTTCATGAATCAGCAATTTTATGTCGTTACGGACGGTTCCGCGATTGGGAACCCCGGGCCCGGTGGTTGGGCGGCGGTTCTCGTGAACGGACGTATGCAGTGGGAGATTTCTGGCGCCTGTTCCTGGACCACGATTTCAGAGATGGAGCTTATGGCGGCGATTCAGGCACTTCGTTCGATTCCCGCTGGCTCCAAAGTAAACTTGTGCTCCGACTCCGATTACCTGATTCGCGGGATGAAGTACCTCACAACACGGTGGAGAAACCAGGGGTGGCGAAACCGGCGCGGTCTGCCTCTACAGCATCAAGGGTTGTGGCGGGAGTTGATTCAAGTGGAGAAAGAGGTCCATATACGCTGGACGTGGGTTCGTGGTCATAGCGGTCACCGGCTGCAAGCCCGCGCCGACGCGCTCGCATACGCTGAAGCACGGCAACGATTGCTTGCGCTCCAACACGCGGCGTAGTACGCGCAGATGGTGTCAAAAGGACAAAGCCTCAACGCAAAGTCCACGCATCGATGAGAATGGGTGAGAGACACCGCATCTCTCTCGTCAGAGCCGGTTAAAAAATAGCAGACCGCCCATAGGAGGGTCGCTCCGGGCCGAGATCATCGGCATTTGATCGTTGAGACTAGTGCGATCGACCCATGCTGGCGCTGAAACTGAACCATCGAAAAACGATAAGACTATTTTGTCGCTTTCGCTTTCTTGGCGGCAGCCCATCTGCGTTTGTTCGCTTCCAAAATATTCTTTCTGCCTTCAGCGGAGAGCGTTCTTTTCTTCTTTACCGGAACAGTGGGTTGGGCGACAGGCTGGGGTTTAGGCGTGCCAGGGGTTGGCACTCCTGAAAATAGCGAACTGCGAATTCTTGTCAGACGTTCGATCTCCTTATTCAGTTCAGCAATCGTCTTATCGAGTTCAGCAACAGCACCTTGTAGGCTCATAGTTCCTCCGATTTAGAGGGTAGCACTGTAGTTCTCTCGGGGCTTGACGTCTCACCTCGAGTTGAACAACTGAATTCATAACCGAGTCATCTTGTAGGACCGAATCAATGGAGATTCCAATATTCGAGTGGCCCATGCCACAGAAACTGTGAGGCATGAGCTTGGAGTTGCTGATTCAACCAGTAACTGCCGAAATATGCGGATGGCAACAATACCGACAGGAGCAGGAGACAACAGAGAAGGTCGATGACGATCTCCCGTGTTCCTGCTGGCTGCGGCGTCTGGGCACCACAATGTGGGCAGCGATTTACGACCATTGTTTCTTCAGTCTTCCGCGAATTCTTTACATGCTTCCGCATTGAAATCATCCTTCTCATCCTCGTTTTCTTCGCTCCCTTGGAGCGCGGCATAAGCCGCGCGCTCTCGCTTGTCCCGGCGAACATCGAGCAACTGCTCGCCTACGGTGTGCTTGGGCGTGTAGCAGTATTGGTAAAACGCCTCGAACATGGCCAGATTCGGAACCCGTCGTTGCTCCAAAAGGTCATGCAGATGGTGCTTGTACAGCAGGAGGAACGCCTCCGGGCTGATGGTATAGAACTGTTTTTTTCCCATTGTGCGAACCGTCGGCTGCAACCACTTCTGTTCGATCCAATGCAAAATCTCTGTTTTGCGAATGCGCAGAACGTTCGCCAGGGTCTCGACTGAAAAGCAATCGCACCGGATGTCACGTACGGTCAGATTGTTTCTGTGCAACATGCAGCGTATGGCCTTGGCGCTACGCTTCAACTTTTTCGCTACCTCTTCGACAGAATGCTTCACCAATTCTTCACGAACTTCTTCGATCTCCTCTTCGGTCCACCGTCGGTATTCGACCCTTCCTTTTAATCCATGCTGGATGACAAAGCGCCAACATGCCTCCCGCGATTGCCCTGTCTGGCGTTGCAGGCGGCGAACCAGTTGGTCGAGCTTGATTCCTGACAACACCTGCGCCTGGGCTGCCAGGGCCCGCGCTTCAGGCCCCCATGTCCGGGAATGTTCTGTGAGGGGATGATCGAGTCCCATACGCACCTCCAACCACGGGGGAGCGAGGGACAGAAATCCCTCTACTTATAAAGCCTGTGGAAAAATGCAAAATCGGACAGATATGTGGATTTTTGTGGTGACTTCTCGTACGCTTATAGGCCCAGTCCGCTTTCGGACATGGGTGTGAACGATCCCTGTTGTGGGAGATGTTATGGCAGCACCCTTTCCCTCTGATCATTGCTGGGTCATGAGTATCCCGCCGCAGCAGCAATGGATCGGCCCGGTTGTACGAACTGCCGTTGAGATGAACTGGCAGGAGGCCACGCGGGCAGCGATTGCGCGGTTGGGCGACAACTCATTCGTTTCGGAAATGATGGAGCGGGCGATTGATCGGACCGTGAATCATCTTGCCCATGGCGGCCCCATCGGGGT
>DATLST010000220.1:0-4930 GCA_035534055.1 Candidatus Acidiferrales bacterium
CTCCGCTTTCAGGCCTTCGTTCTCGGTCTTGAGCGCGTCGTTTTCTTTCTGCAGTGCGTCGCGCGAACTCGTGACCTGATTTAGCTGCGTGCGAAGCTGTGAGTTGTCCTGTTGTGCGCTGGTTAATTGTGTCTTGAGCTGTTCATTCTCTTGCCGAGCTTTCGTGTCCTGGCACGCCGTGAGCGACAAACCAAGCGCAACTGCTACTACCAAACCAGCCAAAGAACGTTTCCACATTTTATCTCCCTCTTTGAATGAGAATTTGAGCCGCAAATGGTCTCCACTAAGCAGCCAGCATGACAGTGAGTCTTTGGACCGCGAGCGCCGAGCTTTCCCTGAATTGCACAGAAAGCCCCAATCCCGCATAGTTGGTACGCACGATCCCCGGTAAACACACCTCATCTCGCCCTTGGCAGAATCGAACCATCACAGAAGTGCCCACGGGCAATTGAACCTCCCGCGCGAAGAAACCCCTCGCACCGATTAGGGCATGCTCGCTGGGAACCGGGATGCACGCGCTACCCGCCTGAATTCTCATCAGCAAGCGTGGTTCGGCCATTATGGCCTCACCCTTCCTCCGGCGCATGATTCACCGGCAGAGGGCGGACGTCCACCGCCTCCTTGCCGAGCCAACCCTCTTGGATCCGATAGCAGACCCTTCGCCCTGAGGAAAGCGCCAGGAAATCCACCGCCCGAAGGTTCACGCTGCGGAAAGAGACTTGTGTACGGTCATCACCTCGGATCATGCCTCTCTCCTGCCTGCGGTATATGTGCCAGATTATTCCTTCGTTCATCCTTCATTCTCCTTACCAAAGTCCGGAAAAGTTCGCCTCCCCCACATGATAGGAGTCTCATGCGCATCGTCACGCAAGTGCGGGAGCGGTCGCTTCGCCGGCACGGCCATCGCAGGCCTATTCGTGCCGAAGAGCCAAGTGCAAAGAGACCGCCCTCAGGATGCCACCCCTCATCCACGCGCCAGGTCACGCCACCGCCTAACCGACTAGCCGTGGCGTAACACTATCCTCCGGATTGTCAGACTCACACGCTGGGGCCGTCCGATCAGGTAGCACGTTAATCGCAGCGGGAACTTTGACCCCTGCGGCAAAAAAGACGCCGTAAGAAACCCGCAGGCCAACAAACACCTCGCGGTAGTCGAATCCAACGGCAAGCGATTCGTCGCTGAAAGTGACATCGTATCCGTCGTCCCCATGAATGATTCCGGTATGCCACGAGGGGAAGAGATTGACCACTTCTCCGCTCAGACCCTCCCTCTGCATGAGTACCCTGACCTCAATCTGACCTCTCATGTCGCCCCCAATTCCAGCGCCTCGCTGACCGTTACAATCGACCGGCTCTTCGCTAGAGGTGGTTCGCTCTTTCTCACCTTTTTCCCAGGTATCTCGAAGGCAAGGACTCCGTCCAGCAATTCGCCCAGGGCATAGTCGATTACTTCTGCAGTGTTTCGGTTTCCAATGCCGCCCATCATGAGCTGCCGAGTGCGCTTCGACAGGAGAGTGCATAACAACAGAGGATTGGAAATCCTTCCGTGTGCGCGGAACAGCAACTTCGACCGGGCGCTCATGTCGCTCTGCCTGCGGGTGTCGCTTCCGCTGCGATCCACACCCGGTAACCCCGGATGCCTTTGAGCCACAGGAACGGGGGGACTGTATAAGCCTCTACTTCCAGTCGGTTCGGCAGTATTTTCTCGTCGCGACCCGCAACACGCTCAACCCACGGACCGAAGAATTTTTCCACCGGACCGGCCATTGCGTGTTCAGTGGCACCGCAGATCGCAACCAGCAACAACACACTCGCAAGATTCGCTCCTCGCCATATCCTTAAGACTAGCGGCCCGCCAGCGATAAGCCACAAAGCCAAGAGTAAGCGCGTCGTTTTGCAACTCTTGGCGCCTTTTTTCGCGAAGGATTCTTGGCACGCGGTTCGCCAGGCGAGCTCTGCTGCCCACCGGACTTGAGCTTCGTTAAGCCCAGCGCCCGTCAAAACAAACCCTTCGCGGGTTGCAAAACCATCAATTCTGGCGAACCCGCGACAAACTCCCGAACCAGCCCTTGTGTCCGATGAAACCAGAAGTGGTTCGCACGCACCTTTCGGCTTAACACAAACCCCGCCGCTTCCCAGGGCACTGCCCAAAACAACGGGGAAGGATCAGCGAGTTCTTGCAAAATGATGGCAAGCCCAACGACGGCCGCAACCATAAACAACGTCTGCCAGAGCATGGATGCCGTAAAGAAAACCATTATTCCGCCAGCCACCAAGATTCCTGTTCGGACTAACTTCGTTCGGTGAACAGAGGTCGAACTCGTGATGCTTCCCAAACGCTCTCGACCGAAAATGAGCCGCGCTCGCGATCTTGGCCAGCGAAGCGAACGCCAGCTTTCCATGGCCATACCTTAGCTCTCCTCCGCGCCTACTTGGCAAAGCCGCAGGTCTTCCACCCGCGCGAAGGCTTGCTCCAAAGTTAGTTTCTGTTTTCGCGCCAGCCGCAGGGCCACTCGCAAGTCATACGCTTGGCGGCAAGAAATAAACTTCCGCCCGTTCTTCACTGTTGGCTGGAGTAAGCCTTTGACTTCGAGTTCCGCAAGGGCTGTTTCTGCGATATTCAACTTCTGAGCTAACTGCTCAAATGTGTAATAGTCCGCGACGGCTTCCATACCGCTCCTTCTTTTTGAAAGCGCTTGGAGGCCAGTGCGATCCGTATCTCCGGCTACAGGCATATGCGAAGATTCGCAGATGTATGCCAAAAAAAATACTCCCTCTAGGAGGCCGCACCAATCTGCTGCAGCATGTCCCTCACACCGAGCAGATGATTGTTAAAAATATCTTTTGCCACATCAAGAAGCTTGAAAAGATTCGAATCGAAAACCGAATAGTAAACATTGCTTCCGGACTTCCGCCCGACCACGATGTTCCGCACTCGCAGAATCGTAAGCTGCTGGGAGACGTTTGCTGGTTCAATTCGCAGCATCTCGCTCAATTCATTCACGCCCTTCTCGCCATCGCGAAGACAGTCCAAGATCCGGATGCGGATGGGGTGGGCGAGAGCCTTGAAAAACTCCGCCTTGAAGTTGGCAAGCTGCTGTGGCATGCGAATCCTCGCTTACATCCATACTGTAGCCTGCGAATTTATATAGGTCAAGGATTTTGTTACGCGAGTGGACCCTGCACCCTCGCCAATCGAGAGCACGGAACGAATGGCCTTAGGCGGAAGTCGAATGATAGGAGGGGTAAGCCGGAAACCACTGATAGGCTTGGATCCATGAACGGAGGAACGAAGGATTGAGGCACGGAGCGATGCCAGAACGTTCGGCCTCGCAGGCAACAGCAAAAGCGATTTCAACTGCGATGCGGCGAAGGTCGTTCAAGGCGGGGAGTAGGGACGCGGAGGGATCCCTAACTGTCGAAGCTCACTCTGAACGCGGAGTATGGCGCATAAGGAAGGTCGCAGCAAGCTGCAGCTGGGCCACGCGCCGTCGGCCCAATCCGGGCAGGAGTGAAACCAGCACAAGCTCAATCATAATACCCTTGGCCGAGGTGGGTGATCAGGTCTTCGCCCACCATCCAACGCAGAGTGTTTTTGAGTTTCATCGACTGGATGAAGAGGTCGTGCTCGGGATAAAGCTCGGGCGCGCACATGGGCGACTTGAAATAAAAGCTGAGTCACTCCTGAATGCCGCGCATCCCCGCGCGCTGGGCGAGATCGAGAAAGAGCACAAGGTCGAGAACGATGGGCGCGGCGAGAATCGAGTCGCGGCAAAGGAAGTCGACCTTGATCTGCATCGGATAGCCGAGCCAGCCGAAGATGTCGATGTTATCCCAGCTCTCTTTGTTGCCGCCGACCTCGTCGAAAAGAGCGGGGGTAGGCAAAATATCCATTCTCTCGGCCTTCACTTTTTGGTGTTCCTTTGCGCAGCAAGCAAGGCAACTCGATGATGCGACATCTCCTGGGCGAAGCCGCTCAGACGGCCTCACGATTCGATCCGGAGTTACGGCGGACCTATCAAAGGTTGAAATTCCGCCGTGGTAGTGGGGTGGCAAAGGTAGCCATCGCACGAAGGTTGGCGGTTCGGCTGTACTGGAAGCTGCGGGAAGCAAGTCAGCAAAGTGCCGCCGGCTCCCATGCGGGGTAGCTCGAAGATTCCCCTGGTGGGCGTAAGCCCATCGCAATTTTGATTGAGCGCCCTGCCTCCCCTTTCAGCAGGAAGGGGAGTTCGGATAACGAATCATGGTCTGCAGTTGAAGATCGAATAGATGGTTGGTGGAAGCAAAGTCACCGTTGGATTCCAGGAACCGAGCCTTGGTCGAGGGTCACAAAAGAATTCTGCAGCTAGGACGAAGCTCCTTAGAAACGGAGCTTCATCGACATGGCATTCTCGCGAGCCGTCCGCGGCGTCAAGGGTCTGCGATGAACGGTCTGGCAAAAACGGCCAGACCGCCCTTGACTCCGCTTGTGCTTCGCCAAAATGCCATCTGGGCCGAAAATGGCGCGATTCTCTTTTGCCACGGCGGGGATAAGGAGCCTGCACTCGACCAAGAGTTTCTGTCAGGACCCCGAAGGTTTCTTCTGGGCGGAAATGTGGGCGCGCCTGCGGCGTATATATTGAGGATGGGTGAAAGATAGCCTGGATCAGGCAGCCCGATCGTAACGGTGATGCAGCCCACCGAGGCGATCGTGAGAAAAGACACGACCGGAGGCTATCGAGCACGGTCGGTTGTTCGGTGTTCCCTTCCCGAGTCCCAGATGCGTGCGGTCTTCATGGTAGTAACGAAAATATTCAGAAAGCAGCCGTTTCAGATGGCATTCGTTCACCGCGATGATGTGATCCAGCAGGTCTCGTCGGCAGCTTTCCACCCAACGCTCCGCAATTCCATTCTGCCAGGGACTCTCGAACGAAGTTCGCACCGGTCGGAT
>DATLST010000221.1:0-4872 GCA_035534055.1 Candidatus Acidiferrales bacterium
CGCTGGCGCTCTATTACGCTCTGCGCAGCGCCATTGACGCATTCCACAGAAAGGCAATCAACACAATAAATCTCGGAATAGCTTTTCTGTTTTTCATTTCCTTGTGCGTGCTTTCTTCGTTGGCTTCGGGAGTCCCAGACGGCGTTCTGTGGTCTTTCGTCGCTTCGGCATCTCTTCTCGCCCTGTTGACCTGTCTTGAAGTTCGCAGAATCTTGCGCAGGGGCGCCGCGCTTCCTTTAGAAATCGAAACTCTGCAGAGCAATGTGGAGGCAATGTAAACCTTGTTCGGATTAAGTCTGAGCAACGACGACTGGCTGCTGCTCTCGCTCCTGTTTTTCCTCTTCGCAGTGGCGCTTACGTTCTACTATGCATGGGCTGTCAAAAAAGATGGCGTTCTCGACCCCATCTCTGTCTTTCTTTTCTTTTATTGCCTATTTGTTTTGCCACTTCCAGTTCGTTCTTACATTACGAAAGAAATTGTCGGAGATGTCACGGATCACTTGCCAGGACTGTTGCCCTATATGCCATGGGCCGTATTTTTATCGGCGGTCGGCTTGCCTTTTTTTGTTTGGGGTTACTATTCCAAGCTATCGCAAAGGATTGCGCGCCGGTTACCGCGTCCAAGGGCCGGAATTCACTCGCGCACTGCTTTTGTCCTTCTAACAACCCTTTCATTAGTTCTACTAAGTTTGTTGGCGCGAAATGAAGGTGGATTGCTCAACTTCATCCTGCTCGGATACGGCTCGACGGCTGAAATGTTTGGTAAGGGCTATCTGGCCGTCGGCCTTCCCTGGTTGTTCATTGCCTCCCTTTTCTTGCTGTATGGCTATGCGCTCCGACACACAAGAAGTGACCTTATCTTCTTCATTGGTGCTGTTTTCGCGGTAGCAATCATTCACGTGGTTCTCGGGTCGCGCGGCATTCTTATGTATATGGGATTAACTGTTCTGATCTATTGGAATGCCGCTGTCAAGCCTATCTCCGCGAAATTGCTGACGGCTATAGGGGTGACGTGCTTCATCGGTCTCAATCTGCTTGGCATAGTGCGTTCCTCAAACTACTCAAGTCTCTCAGATGTGTGGGCAAGATCCAGCGCCGTAGAGGGATCGAAACTGGACAACAACGTTCTCTACACGCTGAGCATCGGAGAGTTCGTCGTACCCTTTGAAACCCTTCCACAGATGGCGAAAAGCGTTGGGACTGAAATACGACCTCAGCTTGGCCTCACGTACCTTAGGGCTCCCTTGTATTGGATTCCCGCAGCGATCTATCCGAGTCGGCCGATTCCGCTCAGTACTTGGTATATGGAAAAGTTCTATGGCGGCGGATATGGTGCGAATCAGGGTAGGGCTTTCTTTTTTACAGCCGAAGGATATCTGAATTTTGGATTCTTGGGAGTTCTCGGCGTAATGCTCATGTGGGGTTGGTTCCTGGGTGCTGTCCACCAATACCGCATTGCGGCTGGAGGCGAACCCGGCGCGCTGATGCTATATGCCCTCACGGTCGCCTTCATCTTTCGAGGGATTGCCGGAGACTTTGTTTCCATGTTTGCCGGCCTCCCGGAACAGAGCTTGAGTGCTGCAGTGCTCGGAATTTGGGTTGTGAATTGGGGAAGGGGGCGCCAGAGAGTCTGGCGTCGAACACCTGCTGCCTCGCGAACAGCTCGTCCGCCTTCGGCGTACTACTCAAATGCCAAGCCTGCGTTGGGAGGTAACGCATCTGACAGGCACTGACACACCATCACCGATCATCCCAAACCTTTTGGGAAAGCAGTTTCTCATCACTGGCGGTGCGGGGATGATAGGAAGCACTTTGGCCCATATCGCGGTCCGCTCAGGAGCTAAGGTTCGCATAGTCGATGCCATGCTTCCCCTATATGGTGGCAATCTCTTCAATCTGAGCGCAATCGAAAAGGAGATTGAGTTCCTGGAAGGCGACATACGGGATTCAGCCTTAATGGAGCGAGCCGTAGAGGGTGTGGACTATGTTTTTGATCTTGCCGCGCAAGTTAGCTACACGCACAGCAATACTGACCCCTTGCTGGATTTGGATATCAATTGCCGCGGGCATCTGGTGGTGCTGGAAGCGTGCCGTAAGAAGAACAGAAAGGTCAAGTTGGTGTTCTCGAGTTCCCGATTCGTTTACGGAAACACGGAATATAACCCTGTGAATGAGAACCATCCGACGAACTGCAAAAGCATTTATGGAATTCATAAGTTAGCGGTCGAGAAATACCTGCATTTTTACCGAGAAGCATTTGGTCTGGAAGGGACCTGTGTACGCATCGCGAATCCTTACGGTCCCCGGCAACAGATGAAGCACAATGGCTACGGCATTGTGAACTGGTTCGTCCGGCTTGCGTTGGACGGCCAACCTCTGACGATTTACGGCGACGGTAAGCAACTGCGTGACTACATATTCGTCGATGATGTGGCTCGGGGACTCCTGGCAGTAGCTCTGGTTCCGCAGGCTAACGGGGAGGTGTTTAACTTAGGCTCAGGCGTCGGCACGGCATTTCGAGACATGGCGCACACCATTGTCCGATGCCTGCCCAAGACAGAGATCCGCGAGGTGCCCTGGCCAGCGGATCGTTACTTTGTGGAAGCAGGTGATTATATTTCCGACCTCTCAAAAATTTCCATCGCGACGAAATGGGAACCCCAAATCACATTCCATGAAGGAATATTGAGGACGATTGATTTTTATGCGACCAATAAGCGGCAATACTGGTGAAAGGGTTGTCCTCCACTTGATTTCCGCTTCGGCAGCCTATCCATCCACCTTCGTCTTGCGTGAAGTGCAAGAGCTTCGTCGTTTAGGCCTTTGGCTGGTGGTCGGGCAGTTGCGGCCCATGTTCGCGAGAATGAGTACTGCGGGCTTCGATGACGTTGCTTCACTTGTCATCAAGCCGCGATGGTTATCTCTCGATTTTATTGCGGGACTTACGTATTGGGGCCGGAAACAACCGAGGCGGCTTTGGCGATGCCTGGTCCTAATTCTTAGATCCAGACCACGAGCGAGCGACTTACTAAAGATGCTGTATGTTTTGCTGGCGTCCACACTAATCGCTTACAAATGTCGCAGCTCTCGGGAAAAACATGTCAGGGCTCACTTTCTTCATACGGAGGCTTTGGCAGCTCTATTCGTGAGTCATCTCACGGGGAGTTCCTATAGCATCACAGTTCATACAGTAGCCACGCATTTCCCGACTATGCTCATTCGCGAAGTGCTTCGTGGCGCGGCGTTCGTGGTCGCGGACACTCATCAAGTGGAAGAATTCTTGCAGACCCTAGGGGTGCGACGTGGACGGATTCGCCTGATTCGGAACGGAGTACCGATCGACGAACTCAGCTTTCGCTACGGACAGGATGTATTAAATCCCCCCGTCATCCTGGCAGCAGGATACTTCAGTCGCAAGAAGGGCTTTGACGTCCTGCTGACGGCATGCGGTCTTCTGCTTCAACGAGGAATTCGATTCCGGTGTGTCCTGGTTGGAGATGGGGAAGAACGCAATAACCTGATGAGCCTCAGACGCAAACTTCACCTCGAGAATGAAGTCGAAATGCCTGGAGACTTGAGTTTTGACAAACTCAGGACCTGGTATTACCGAGCAGCGCTTTTTGTAATGCCTTCGATTGTACCTCCAAACGGCTCTACAGACGGGCTTCCTACGGTTGTGATTGAAGCACTGGCATGCGGGACACCGGTTATCGGTACGGACACTGCGGGTATCCCCGAAGTCCTTGTGGATGGCAGAACGGGGATTCTTGTACGGGCGGGCGCTCCCGAGGCCATCGCGGACGGGATCCAAATGCTCTTGTCCCATGAAACGCAACGAGAGTCTTTGGCCCGAGAAGGCCGTCGATTAATAGAGCAGGAATTCGATCTGCGAAAGAATTCAAAGATTATTGCGAACCTTATCGCGTTACACGCAACCGTGCCATTTACGATTACTCCAACTACTTAGAAAGGGCGAATAAAGAATGAATCAAATAGAAGCAGAGGTTAAAAGACAGGTTGTCTCGTCATTCCCCTTTTTGGATCTCAAGGCGCAATTCTCGGAGATTCGTGAGGAGACTTTTGCCGCTATCACGGGTGTTCTTGAGAGCCAACACTTCATTTTGGGTCCAGAAGTCGAAGCATTTGAGCGCGAAATATCTGCGCATACCGGAGTGCGATTTGCCATTGGCTGCGCTTCGGGTTCCGATGCATTGCTCCTTGCGCTTCTGGCGCTCGAAGTTCGGCCCGGCGACGAAGTAATCACCACCCCGTTTACGTTTGTCGCCACCGCCGGAGCCATCGCGCGAATCGGAGCCAAGCCCGTTTTTGTGGACATCGACCCCGCCACGTTCAATATCGATCCTGCGCAAATCGAAAATGCCATTACGCCGCGGACACGCGCCATCCTCCCCGTGCACTTGTTTGGTATGGCGGCGGACATGGACGCGATTCTCGAAATCGCGAGCAGGTGCAAGTTGCCGGTGATCGAGGACGCGGCGCAATCCATTGGCGCTCGTTACCGTGGCCACGCGGTTGGAAATTTGGCCGCGATGGGCTGCTTCAGTTTTTTTCCATCCAAGAATCTGGGCGGCGCCGGCGATGGAGGAATGATTACCGCTAACGACCAGAAGCTCGCCGAAAGGCTGAGACTGCTGCGCGTCCATGGAAGCCGCAAGAAGTACGAATATGAAATCGTGGGCATCAACAGCCGGCTCGACGCACTGCAGGCCGCAATTCTTCGCGTGAAACTCCGCCACCTGGCGGCATGGACGGAAGGCCGGCGGCGCAACGCTGATCGCTATCGCACGCTTTTTGCTGAGTTCGTGCTCACGGAACGAGTGATGCTGCCGGAGGTTCCTGCTGAGCGAAGCC
>DATLST010000222.1:0-5734 GCA_035534055.1 Candidatus Acidiferrales bacterium
CGGCAGCTTCGCGGTTTCTGCTTTCACGGTTCCTCCCGTAATGCATTGGTTCCCTCCATAAAGCTCGAATGGCGCTCTTGAAATGCAACGCGCCAGGGTCTTATCATTGACCCTTTCTCGGGTCTCTCCATGTCTGGCCGAAAACGCAAGGACGTTTGGGCTTGCATTATCGCTGGCGGCTTCATAGCCTCCCTGGCCCTCTATTTTGTTCACCGAGCACCGCGAACTCCATGGGGCTCGCTGTCGGGCCGCTCTAACGCCTCACAATCAAACGACGTCCACGGCTTGCTTGCCCACGCAAATTACTTTTACTGGCTCCATAACCTCCCCAAAGCTACGCCTCTTTACCAACGCGCCAAACTGCTTGCCACTCAGGCCAACGATGCGCCGGATGCGCTATATGCGAAGATCGGTTTAATTCGGTCCACCGATGCGATGTCCTTCCCCCAGCTCTCCGCGTTCATAGAAGTTCAACTCAAGACTCCCTTGGTCCAGCACAATCCGGCACTGCGCCTTTGGTGTCTCGGCGTAAAAGGGGATGCCGATGATGAAGTGAATGCTGCCGCCGCAAAGCAAGACTGGGAGCAGGCGCTAAGTCTTGCCCAACAACTCGGGCAAAAGGAGTGGGTCAATCGCGCTACCGGCGAACTCGGGCTAGTAGGTTTTCTTCAGGGCGATGTGAGCCGGGCCAGCCGCCGAATGGGCAAGGCGCTCTTGACGGCGGTGGCCCAGGGCGATTCCGGCACGGAGATTCGATATCTGGAAATCGTCGGGAACGGATTCAATGCACTCAAACGCACCTCCGAGGCGATGTTTTTCTTCAACCGAGCAATCGGGATCGCAAACCGCGACCACGATGTCGGCACGCCTTTTATGGCTTACGAAGGGAAAGCTGAAGCGCTTGCTGCCGCGGGCAAAATGGATGAAGCGCAATCGTTGATGCAACGGACACTCGCTGAAGCTCAAAAGGAGAAGATGTTGGAGCATGAAGGTCAGGACATGCTGATCCTTGGCGAGTTTGCGGTTCGGTTAAATCAGAAAGCGCAAGCCCAAAAGTATTTCGAAGCGGCTTTCCAGTCTGCCACGCAGGTCGGTCTCCCGCGCGTTGCCATGCAATCATGCTTTGGTTTGTCGAAATCGCTCGAAGAGCAGGGCGATCTGAAGGGAGCCGAGGACGTACTCAGCCAAGGCCTTGAGATCAGCCGCAACGTCGGAGATACGTATTACCTCCCTCGCGCCTTGGACGCGCTGGCGCAACTCAAAACAAAAATTGGCCACGCCGATCAAGCTCACGTTCTTTACAGGCAAGCCGAGGACGTGATTAACGGAATGCTTCTCCGCTTCCCTGGCGCGTATGCCGAGAGTTCGCTTCTAAGCGCGATGAGCAATACATATCTCGACGATTTCAAACTGTCAGCCAGACAAAACGACGTGAGTGCGGCATTTGACGCCATTGAGCGCGCGCGTGGCCGGTCGATCCTCGACAACATGAGAGGAAAGTCGAACAAGCCGCTGCGTAGTGCCGCGAACTCTCAGACCCAAGGACAAATCTCGAAAATTCAGACGCAATTGCTCGATTCTAACGACCCGAAAGAAAGGGCGAAGCTTCTTGAAGACCTGACTGAGGAAGAGTCCAAGCTCGGCTACATTGATGAAGCGCTGAACCCAGGCCAGCGCGGCGTTACGACGCATCCAGCTGTCCTCAAGACCGCCCAGGCAAGCCTCCTGCCCGACGAAGCAATTCTCGAATACGTTCTTGCGGAGCCCAACTCGTTCTGTCTTGCTCTCACCCGCAATCACGCAGTGATTATCCGGCTGGCGGCCGGTCGCAACCAAATCGAACAGCTAATGTCTCGATATCTCTCCAATGTAATGGCGGGCAAATACGCAACCCAGGAAGCGAGAGAACTCTACTCCTTGCTTCTCAAGCCCGTCCCCGATTCTCTGCGGCTGAAGCGATTGGTCATCGTTCCTGACGGCTCCCTTTACAGCTTGCCGTTCGACGCCCTGCTCAGCACCCACGGGCAATACGTCCTGCAATCTCACATTGTGAGCTATGCTCCATCGGTGACGGTTCTCGGTTTTCTAAGGAGCCGCCACCGCGCACATGAGCCGCAGATGGCATTCTTGGGGATCGGAGACGTACCCTATGACATGGAAGCGCAGACCGACGGATCAGGAACAGGGGGAGGCGTTGTCCGAACAGTTTCCCGCGGCGTCTACGATATTTCCGGCGCGCATCTTTATCCCCTTCCTGAAACCCACGCGGAACTGATTTCAGCGAGCCAGGCGCTGCGAGACCCAAAACAAACCATTCTTTTGCTTGGCAACAAAGCCACCGAAGCGGCATTCATGTCGCAACCCCTAGCCGACTTCAAGATTATCCATTTTGCCGTTCATGGAATCTCAGTTCCCAACTTTCCTGAAAGAGACGCGCTTGTGCTGGGCCGCGATCCTCATTCCACAGATGACGGGCTGTTGCAGGTCCGTCAAATTGCCCACCTGAGGCTCAACGCGGATTTGGTGACCCTCTCTGCCTGCAACACTGCCACCGGAAAACTTGAGGGCGAGGAAGGGATCATCGGTTTGACACAAGCATTTCTCTTTGCAGGCGCGCGAACTGTCGCGGCCTCACTGTGGCCTGTGGATGATGCCTCGACGGAATTCCTTATGAAGCGATTTTATATTCATTTGGCGCAAGGAGAGGATGAAGCATCAGCCTTGCGTCAGGCGAAGCTCGATTACCTAAAACAAAATCCAGACAAGCCGCCGATTTTTTGGGCCCCATTTGTTGTTGTCGGCGATGCCTCGAAACCGATAAGCTTCTGACCATGATTCCACTCGCACTCAAAGACCGGACAGAAGTGTTCGACAGGGTCGTTGACCTCACGGCGAAGAGGCTCTTCGCGCCTTCATTCGATAAAAAAAAGTGGACGGAACTAGTGGACGCTCGCCGAGAACAAATTCTAGCGACGGAAACAGTTGAAGAATTTGAGAGCGCCGTCCGCGACCTGCTTGCCGAACTTAAAACAAGCCACGTGGTATTTTTCCATCACAGCCTTCAAAAGATTCCTCCGAACTATGCCATCGGGGCAACGTTCCAGCCTTGCCAAATCAATGGAACCGCCCGATGGATGTTTCAAGACGTTCACGACGGTAGCACGCCCGCACTTGCCGAAATTCAGCCCGGCGACCTCCTTTTGGAAATTGACGGGCAGCCCATCAGCCCTCCTCAGATGCCCGCCTTTCGAATGGGCGGGTTCTGCGAAATCGGGATTGAGAAGCTGAGCGGCGAGCAAGTTGCCGTGCGCCTCGGCGTGCCACTTCCAAAGTCGAAATGGCATCCGATCAATCGCCCCCGGCTCGTTTCATGGTCGAAGTTGGAATCCGGGATCGGATATTTGAAGGCAGCAGGATTTCCCGGACAGGTCGGGATGGATGTGGCGCGCGAAATTGACCACGCGATTTCTGAACTTCGTGGTTGCGTCCGCCTCATTGTGGATTTGCGCGGAAATCCGGGCGGCGGCGCAGGTGGACTTCGGTTGATGGGGTACCTTACACCTGACAAGCTCCCAGTGGGTTACAGCTTGAGCCGAAAACGCGCGGCGAAAGGCTACCGAAAGGAAAAACTGCGGCGCTTCGGCAAGATTCCTTCACGCAAGATGGAGCTTTGGGGCCTTGTGTTCCGCTTCGCCTTCGCCGACAAGTCCATCGTGATGGTTACGGAAGGGCTCGGCCCGCAACCATTCCACGGTCGGATTGTTTTGCTTGTGAATCAGCATACAGCAAGCGCGGCAGAAACCATCACCGGCTTCGCACGCGAAAATAAGCTCGCAACCATCGTCGGCACAAAGACTGCCGGCCAAGTCCTGGGCGGAACAGGATTCAAAGTCGGCCACGAGTTCGTCCTGCGCATCCCCGTCATGACCTTTTACACTTGGAACGGAAACTCGCTTGAGGGAAATGGCGTCGAGCCGGATTACAGAGTCGAACTTTCACGCGACATACTGAAAAATGGGAAAGACGCCCAGTTGGAGAAAGCCATCGAAGTCGCTCGCCAGCTTTAATAGAGCAATTATTCGTACTTCAGAGCCTCCATCGGCTCAATCCGTATGGCTCTCCGCGCTGGTATCCAGCACGCCGCCATCGCGACAATCGCCAGCAACGCCACCGAGCCCGCAAAAGACACAAAGTCTGTCGTCGGTATTCCATAAAGCAAACTCGCCAGACTTCTCGCAAACGCCAGTGCTACCAGGATGCCAATCGCGATTCCCAGCCCCGCGACCAACATCCCCTCCTTTAAGACAAGTGATATAACGTCCGCGCGCTGTGCACCCAGCGCCATGCGAATGCCAATCTCATGGGTTCTTCGTGATGTGGAATACGAGATCAACCCGTAGATTCCCACTACCGCCAGCAGCACCGCCAAGCCGGAAAATGCGGCCAATAGTTCGGTCGCGAATCGCGGCATAGCGCTCGATTCGGAGATTAGTTCATCGCCCGTCTGTAACGGTCCGACAACCATATGTCCCGGAACCATCCGCAAAGCAATGCTACGCATTGCCGCCCCAATGCCCTTGGGGTCTCCAGCGGTTCGCACAACCACCGGCCCGCTGGCCCACGGCGCCTGCGCGTACGCAAGGTAAACTGCCGGATCTGGCGTATCACCGGTCGCGAATCGTTTTGGCTCACGAACGACGCCCACGATGGTGTACCAAACATCTTTCTTGGTGGACCGGTACATCGGGTGCACTTTCAACCCGAGTGGGTTGCGATTTGGCCAGTAGGCCTTCGCCATCGCTTCATTGATCACAGCCACCGGCAGAGTCCCATCTCGATCCGCGTCCGCCAACCATCGCCCGCGCACCAGCGCCATCCTCATCATGTCGAAGTATCCCGGCGTGACAGTCTGCATATCTGCCGGCTGAAACTCCTCAGCGATGCTCCCGCCTCCGCCAGCAGCCTTGAGCTGCTGCCAAGTATGCCCATGCGGCGGCGGTGGAAAGCTATCGGCCAACGCGACCGCCTCGACACCGGGCATGGCCGCGATACGTTGTTCGAACTGCTCGAATGCAATCCGTATCCCATTGCCGTTGGACTGCGATCTGCGGTAGGGGTTATCCATGCCAACGCCCATCGAAAGCAGATGTTCGGGCTGAAACTGGCTGTTTACCGCGAGAAGCTTTTGCATGCTTCTCAACATCAACAACGCGCCGGTCAGCAGGACAAGCGCCAGCGACACTTCCACAATTAGCAGTGCGCTTCCCGGCCTGCGCAACACTGGGCGCGTCGGCGAAGATTTGCGCGTGCTCCCCGACTTCAGTGTTTCATTCAGATTTGGCCGCGCTAAACGCAAACTTGGCAGCACACTGAATACTCCTGCCGCAAGTATCGACAGAAGTGCGGCGAACGCCAGCACTCGTGCATCCAGCGCCACGGAATCGAGCCGCGGAATGTAAATCGATTGCGGCAGCAGCGCGACAAAAGCGCGCAGAGTTCCATAAGCGAGCAGTAATCCCAGCGCACCTCCACCGATCGCCAGCAGCATTCCATCTGCTAGCAATTGCCGAACCAGTGCTAACCGGCTCGCGCCCAGCGTCGCGCGAATCGCCATTTCCTTTTCTCGCGATACTGCACGCACCAGCAACAGATTGCCTACGTTCGCGCACGCAATCAGCAAAATGAAGGTGAACGCCGCAAGCAGCACCCACAGAATGCTGCGCACGTTACGAGT
>DATLST010000223.1:0-15369 GCA_035534055.1 Candidatus Acidiferrales bacterium
TCGAGCGCAGGAGCCGCGAGCTTCTGAGGCTTGTCACCGAGCGGACGGAGCAGGTGGCATGAGCACCCGGGAAAGATTTCTGCACAAGATGACGCGCTCGGACTTCGTGCGCGGCGCATACAGCGTGTTGAGGCGAATCCCAGGAGTCGGCGCCGGAGTCCGGAAAATTGTGCAGTCCGCCATTCCGCGCGGGATGAAGCTATGGATCCAAGTGCCGCAAGGACTCGCCAAAAATTTCTGGATGTACGTTGATCCGAGATTCGATCTCGGTTACACCAATGGCGACTACGAGCCGTGGATTCAGGATTTGCTGAAATCGGAGCTTCGGCCGGGCGATTGTTACTATGATGTAGGCGCGCACACGGGATTCTTTTCGATCATCGCTGCCCGGTTCGTCGGGCCAACGGGACAGATCGTGGCGTTTGAACCGGATCCGGCGAACGCTGCCGGCCTGAGAGCCAACATCGCGAAAAATGGCATCACTCAGATCGCCGTTATCGAAGCAGCAGTCTGGTCTTCACCGGGAGAGGTGACATTTGAACGCGCGTCGGACGCCTCGAACCGCACGCAAGGACATGTGACCTCAATGATGGACTCGCGCCTTGCCCATATCTCGGTACCCGCAGTCCGCTTGGACGATATCGTTTTCGAAGCACGAAATCCCGCTCCTCATTTGATCAAGATGGACGTGGAAGGCGCGGAATGGGGCGCTTTGCAGGGCGCTTCCCGCCTGTTGAGTGAAGTGCGGCCGAAGCTGCTGTGCGAAGTGCACGATCCGAGCCAGATGGGGCAGATTCGCGCCTATCTCGAACGGTTTGGTTATGCGGCGGAAGAGTGGCAGCCCGTGCATCCGCACTATTCCGATTATCGCCAGCTTTATATCTGGGCGGTGCCTTCCCAGCCAAAGGCCACGGTACAACGAGGAGGGGCGACATTGGATTCCCGGTGCGATGCCTCATTTTCGCGGAGTCTCCTTAATGGATTCGGCAGGATCCTGGCACCCATACACTTTCGCGGAAAAGGACGGTTAGCAAATTGGATGGGCGGAATGGCAAGCCGGTTCACGGCAGGGGCGGATTGTTATCCGATTCCGGGTGCACGGGTTAATGTCTCGGTAAATGATCGAATTGGGCGTCTGATGTGGATGGGCTGCTATGAAATGGATCTGATAGCCCTTCTCAAGCATGTGCTCGAGCCGGGTATGAAGTTTGTCGATGTCGGAGCACAGATTGGCTATTTTTCCATCGTCGCCGCCGCGCTGGTTGGCCACGGGGGTGCGGTTTACTCCTTTGAGCCTGATCCTGATTGTTTCTCCAGATTGGCTGCGAACTCCCGCGCCTACCCCTGGGTTACGGCCCATAATTGCGCTGTAACCGACTGCACGGGCGAAATCACCTTCTATCGAAGTCCAATCCGGAGCGAATCCGGCTGGGGGACAATCTTTAAACAGGACGGTAAGCGGGCGCAGCTTTCCGTTCGCGCCTGCACGTTGGACAGTTGGAAGTCGGCAGCGGGAATCGAAGAAATTAATTTTCTCAAGTTGGATGTGGAAGGTGCCGAGTGTCGCGTTCTCAAAGGGGCACAGGCTTTGATTGCTAGGGCTCGGCCAATGATTTGGGCCGAAGCCAATGAAGTCTGCCTTTCACGAGACGGTGCATCAGTCTCGTCGCTTCTACAGCACCTAGCTGGATATGGCTATGTAGCACAGGAGCTGTGGGACCGGCGCTCGAAAGCATTCGAGAATATCGTCGCGATTCCAGGAGAGCGGGCAGATCTGTTTGAGAAAGTTGGACGCGCCAAGCTCGTCTTGCGACCGGTGCAGGCAGGAATCCTTAACAAATGAGTGGCAGCCCGTGCATCCGCACTATTCCGATTATCGCCAGCTCTATCTCTGGGCTGTTGCGAAACCGGCAGCTGCCAGCTCGGTGATGTGACGAACGCACGGAAAGACTGCATGAATCAAACCCAATTTGAGTGGACACCCGACTTTTGGCAGGGATGGCGCGAGTCAAAAAGCCCTTACCGGCGATATAAATCCATGCGCGACCGCCAGCTTGTCCTGAAAGCACTCGCGCTTCGCGACGGGGACCGCGTGCTCGAGGTCGGCTGCGGGTATGGCTGGATTTCCCAAGCTTTATGGGAAGCAGCCCGAATCGATTGGTTTGGAGTGGACCGCTCGGCGGAGATGATTCGCTCGCTCCACAAAAGATCCTCCCCTGGCACCCTGCGGGCGTTGATTGCCGATGCCTGCCGGCTGCCTTTCCGAAACGATCAATTCGATAAGGTGCTCTGCACCGGAGTATTGATGCACATCGCGGAGGACCAGGCGGCGGTGCAGGAGCTTGCTCGAGTGCTTCGCCCAGGCGGGGTGCTGGTGTGCAGCATCAACAACACGCTTTCGCCTTATTCACTCCCGGTTCGCCTGTGGAACCAGCGCAAGAGCGGGTTTGTGCAAAAATTTCGGAGGCCTGCAGCGTTTCGCAGGCTCCTCCGGGACGTAAGTGTCCAGCCAACTGGAATGGCAGGCGATGGAATCATTGCCACGGTCCCTCTGGCTTTCGGCCCAATCCGGTTTCCTCCAGAGAGCGCGTTTCGAATGATTCGAGGACTAGACGAATGGGCCGCCAATCGGTTCGCATGGCTCGCCTATGAGGTATGGTTTCGTGGCATAAAAGCGGCTGCGCCGGGAACATTGTGAGAGCCTTGCGCGCAGGCCCCGTCTCTAAAAGCTCATTGGCCACAGGCTTACCAGTAATATTGGTTGGCCATGCACCCCACTCGCTCTTTTTATGGCTGAAATGCGTCCCGTGATCGCATTATTGGGCCAGAAAGACACGCCAACGGATGGCGTGGAGGACTATTGCACTTTTCTGGCGAGGGCGCTGGCGGAGCGCGGGATCGAATTGAAGCAGGTTCGCATGGACTGGGCAGAAGGCGGATGGGTCGGAGCGCTATGGCGGCTCTGGCGTGACAGTGCCGGCTGGCGCCATTCCTGGGTGCTCATTCAATACACGGCACTTTCGTGGTCGAGGCGCGGCTTTCCATTTCCGGCGCTGGCCGTGCTCGCGATTCTCCGGCGCCGAGGCGCACGCTGTGCTGTGGTGTTCCACGAACCCTGGCGTCAAGGGCATCGGTCGCGATGGATCGATCGCATTCGTGGCGCCTGCCAGGACTGGCTGATTCACAGGCTCCATCGGGGCGCTGCAAAAGGAATTTTTACGTTGCCGCTCGATGCGGTTCCCTGGTTGGCTGGTCACCGTGAAACCGCGGTATTCATCCCCATTGGCGCGAATGTGCCAGAACGCCTTTCCTCTCGCGAAGACGCGTGCAAAAAGAACGGCAACGTCAGGACCATCGCGATCTTCTGCCTGAGTTTGGACAGAAATCTCTTCACTGAAATCGAGGACCTGGCCTACGCTGTTCGATATGTGCAGAGCCGTGACGTGCCGGTGCGTCTGGTAGTGCTCGGCAAGGGATCGGTGGAGGCTCGGACGGAGATTGAACGAGCCCTGGCGGACAGCGGCGTGAATGTATCGGCCCACGGAATGCTTCCCGCGGAACAGATTGCGGAGACTCTTTCTGGGGCCAGCGCTCTGTTGTGCGTCTATGGGCAAGTGTCGCAAACACGAGGGAGTGTCCTGGCGGGCGTGGCGTGTGGATTGCCTATCGTGGGCTATTCGGGAATTGTGACAGGCACGCTCTTGCAAGAGGCGGGCGTCGAGTTGGTCCCTTATCGCGACCGGGAGGCTTTGGGAGCGGCGCTGCTGGACGTTCTTTCGGACAACGAACGCCTAGAAGCACTGCGAAGCAGGAGCCGCGAGGCTCAGAAGAAGTATTTCGCCTGGAGCGCGATTGCAGAAAGGTATATCGAAGCTTTGGGTCTGGACGCAAACACACCCAGCCTTTCTGGCCGATAGTATATTTAAGCGATTTCCCATTTTACCGTAGCGCTGGGCCGCGCGCGCCACTCAGCGGCAAATCGAAGGAGTAAAGAACGCCGAAGCAGGACTGATAATATCCCGAGATGTTGAACCCATCCACGTCCGCGATGAGGAATCAGGCCTTGATTGGGATTGGCCTGTTCGGTTTCGCGCTATGGGCGGCATGGGATCTTGGAGGAAAGATCGTCCAAGGCGACCTGCGGTCGCTTTCGCTGGCGGCGGTCGCGGCCGTGGCTTGCGCAATCGCCATCGCCACCTTGCGCAATTGGCGCAACGGCCTTTACATCTTTATCGTTTGCTTGCTCTTCGAAGATCTCGTCCGCAAGTACATGGGCAACGGCGGCATGTTTTTTTTCGCGAAGGATGCAGTCTTGGCTTTGGTCTACATGTCGCTATTTCTTGCCATCCGGCGAAGGCGCGAAAAGACGTTTCGGCCGCCATTTCTGGCTCTGCTGGGGATTTTCTTCTGGCTGGGAGTGCTTCAAATTTTCAACGTGCACTCCCCGAGCATCCTTTACGGCTTGCTGGGGATCAAGGTCGACTTCTACTATTTCCCGCTGATATTCGTGGGATATGCCCTGGTCCGAAACGACGAGGATTTGCGCAAATTCCTGGTGGTCAATATGGCGCTGGCCAGCGTGATCTCGCTGCTCGGAATCATCCAGGCTATTGTCGGCAATAGCTTCTTGAACCCGGCGAATCTTGCTCCCGACTTGCAGGATCTCGGCGACCTTTCGAAGCTGACGCCGCTTTCCCACCAGATGCTTTCCCTGCCTGACTCCGTGTTTGTGAGTTCCGGCCGCCTGGCCGTATATCTCGTTGTCGCTTTTATTCTGGCCATGGGAGCTGCTGCTTACTTCCTCCTGCACACCACGCGTCACCGGAAAGTTGCCTTTGTTACGGTGGGGCTTCTGGCCGGTGCGAGCTTGATGAGCGGCTCTCGCACGGCTGTCGTCTACACCTTGGCAAGCGCCCTGGTATTGTCAGCCGCATTTCTCTGGGGTGCGCCGCAGCGACAAGATCAGGCCTATCGATTGAGGAAGTCAATCCGCCGGTCGTTCATTGTCGCGGCACTGGGATTTGCCGCGCTCCTAGTGCTTTTCCCGGACGAGACCGGCTCTCGAATTGGGCTTTATATGGAAACCCTGAATCCATCCAGCTCCGCATCTGATGTCTCCTATCGATCGTGGGATTACCCGATCCAAAATCTCATGTTCGCTTTCGACCGCCCAAACTGGGTTCTGGGAAACGGCACGGGTACCGCTTCCCTTGGCACGCAGTATGTCGCAAGGTTTCTCGGGCAGCCCGCACCCAACCTTTGGGTTGAAGAAGGCTATGGCGTATTGATGATCGAAATGGGAATCATCGCGCCCTTTCTCTGGATTCTCTGGACGGCCGCTCTCATATATTCCTCTTGGAAGGTCGTTCGCAGGCTGAAGCGAACACGGTTTTTCCCGATTGCATTCGCGTTCCTGTGGTTCGCTTTCGTCCTTCTGTATCCTCTTACGTACCTAGGTCTGTCTCCCTATCAGAATTACGTGTGCAACGCATATCTCTGGCTTTTCGTGGGGATTCTGTTCCGTCTGCCGGATTTACAAGCGAGCGCGCCAACGGCAGTGGCGGCGAGCGGCGCGTGAGCCATGCACAAAGAAGATGCCTTTCAATACTGAGGGGGCTAAATAAGGCGGCGATTCCGGCATGGCTAGACTCTAATCGGGCGTTACTGCATTCATTGTGCTCGTGCCATCGACAGCCCTCAATTCGGAAAGGGACGCACTAGGTGGAACCATCGAAACAAAAAATTCGGCTGGCTGTTGTCTCGCCGACCCTTGACAAGAGTCTTGGAACCGAGCGCATCGTGGTTGAGTGGATCACGAAACTGAGCAGTGATTTTGAAGTCCACATCTACAGCCAGCACGTTGAGGATGTTGACCTTTCGCAAATCACTTGGCATCGCGTGCCGAAGCTGCCGGGACCGCATCTTTTCAATTTTCTCTGGTGGTTTGCGGCGAATCAGCTCTACCGGGCTTGTGACCGGCGCTTTCGAGGCTCGGTGTACGATCTGGTTTACAGTCCCGGAATCAATTGCTTTGACGCCGATGCGATCTCCGTGCACATCATTTTTGCCGAGTATGTTTGGAAGGGCAAGCTGGATATGGAGTTCCGGAAACATTCCATATGGACATGGCCAAGGCTGCTACACCGACGGCTCTACTACCGGCTAGTAATCTCACTGGAGCGTCATGTTTACACGCGATCTGATATCCCATTGATTCTCATTGCACGAAAGACGGCCACCGACCTTGAGCGATTTTATGGGCGCCGCGATGATTTTCCAGTCCTATATCTCGGCCTTGACCATGCGACTTACAATCCGGCCCGGCGCGCGGCTCTCCGCGAACAAGCACGCAGCGAGCTGGCACTCTCTGAAGGTCGATTCGCTCTCCTTCTAGTGGGGAACGACTGGCGCAACAAGGGCGTGCCTGTTCTTCTCGAGGCAATGACGCAACTCCGTGAGCTGGATATTGATCTGCTCGTGGTAAGTCGCGAAGACCCGGCTCCGGTCCGTGGCATGGCGCGTGAAAAGGGACTCGCTGAACAGGTGCGCATTCTTCCGCCGCGCAAAGACGTTGAGTTCTACTACGCCGCAGCGGACACTTATGCGGGTCCATCCCTGGGAGACACGTTCGCGCTTCCGCCCGCGGAAGCGATGGCGTGCGGACTGCCTGTTATTGTGTCGTCCGCAAACGGAACTTCCGAGATAATCACCCATGGAGTGGATGGATTGATTCTGGACAACTCTGTGGACGCCACGGCTCTTGCGAAGATGATACGCGGACTTTACGAAGACAAAAAATTTGCCAGGAAGCTCGGCGAACGGGCCGCGGAAACGGCCCGGCAGTATACCTGGGAGCGGAACGGGCGGGAACTGGCAGTTATTTTCGAAAACATCGTGGCGAGAAAGGCGCGTCTTGCCGCGCAACCGGTAACCGAGGATCCGTAATATCGGTCCAGTCCATGAACGATTATTCTCCAAAAGAATATTGGTCCGCCCTCGCGGAAAGTTTTCGCTCCGCCGATATCCGCGGACTCGGACCGGTGCGGCATCCGGGCGCTCCCTCTTGGTTTAATCGCCTGATTGACCGGTTGCAGCTTCGCGCTGTAAGGCGCGCCCTTGCACTAGCGGATTTACAACCCGGGTCTTCGATCCTAGACGTAGGCTGTGGCACAGGCCGGTGGATTCGCCGCTACCAACAGTTAGGATTTCGCGCAACGGGCACGGACGCCACTGCAGCAATGCTTGGTCTAGCGCGAGAGCAAGGGACTCTGACTTCGCTGGTCGTTGGCGAAGCGAGCCGTCTGCCATTCGCGGGGGCTAAGTTCGATGCGGTGTCGGACATCACTGTCGTCCAGCACATTCCATCATCTCTTCACGTGCAGGTTCTGTGCGAAATGGCGAGGGTACTTCGTCCGGGAGGGCGCTTGATACTCATGGAAGTGATTCGAGGAAAGGGGGGACATGTCTTTTCTCGCAGTCCTCAAGATTGGATTCAGCAGGCTGCGTCATGCGGCCTGAAGCTCATCGGCTGGTTCGGTCAGGAATTCCTGTTGCTCGACCGTATTTTCGTCCGCGCGGCGCAAGCTGTTGGAGGCAAGAAGGGCAATAGCACTAGCATTCCCTTGACGGAAGTCCCGCAGAAAAGCCCGAGTATCTCTCGGCGCGCCTACTGGCATCTGCGGCATGTTACGGCCCCTCTTTCGGCATGGGCTGATCCTGTCGTCGGAAAAATGTGTCCAGCTCAGCTCGCCACTCATGGCGTGTTCGTCTTCCGAAAATGAGTGCGCTGGTATCCACACCTGCAAGGCACCAGAAACAAATCATCGGACTCTTCCCGGAATTGCTTGGCGTCGGCGGAATACAGGAAGCAGGCCGACTGACGGTCATGGCTTTGAGCGAAATAGCGCTTCGCCAGGATTGGCACATTCGTGTTTTGAGTCTCAATGATGCAGCGGGAACTCAAGTTCTGCGAGATCAGGTGACTGAGATTCCGTTCCGGGGCTTTGGCCGCGCAAAATTGCGGTTCGTACTTGCGTCCCTTGGATTGGCCCGGAAAACTTCGGGAAGTAGCGATCCCGTGGTGCTTGCAGCACATCCCTATCTGGCACAGCCTGTCGCTTGGATGAAGAGCATTTGTTCCGGACTACGCACCATCGTGATGTCGCACGGCGTGGAAGTATGGAAACCGCTGTCGCATGCCCGGCGGCGCGCCCTGCTAGGAGCCGATTTGGTGCTCTGTCCAAGCCGCGACACCGCACAGAAACTTAACGAGATACAAGGAGTATTCCCCGGGAAGATCCACCGGCTGCCATGGCCAATCAGCCCGGATTTTGTATGGCTGGCCGCGAATCCTGCCGATCTCCCTCTCCCCCAGGGTTTCCCGCACGGCAAGATCATCCTCACCGTGGGCCGATGGGCCGCCGCGGAGCGATATAAAGGAGCAGATGAATTGATCCGCGCCGTGGCACAGCTCCGTGCCACAATCCCGGACTTACACTTGGTTGCCGTGGGAGGCGGTGACGATCTTCCCCGGCTTCGAAAGCTTGCCAGCGACCTAGGAGTCGCGGACCGCGTACACTTTCTGGGAATGCTCTCGCGCGAAGAAATCGCGGCTTGCTATGCAAGCGCCGATCTTTTTGCGTTGCCGAGTTCTGGCGAAGGCTTCGGGCTGGTTTTTATTGAGGCGATGGCTTTTGCCAAACCTGTGGTGGGAGCTTCCTGTGGAGGCACCCTGGACATCGTCCAACACGGCGTCAACGGCATGCTCGTGCCGCCACGCGATACGGCGCGACTCGCGGAGGCGCTCGAACGATTGCTGCACGATGAATCCTTGCGGACGAAGTTGGGCCGGAATGGCGCTGAAACGGTTCGCCGGGAATATGAGTTCGAAGTCTTCCGTTCCCGTCTCGAAGAGATCCTGGATGGGACGACGGTCCACGGTGACTGTGTTGTGACGGAGCGAAGGTGAATCGACCGTGAACATACTGCACGTCGTGCAGGCGTATTATCCCTTCCAGGAAAAAGGCGGCCCTGTGGTCAAAGTGCGCTCGCTTGCTCGATGCTTGGCCCAGCGGGGCCACCAAGTGACCGTTCTCACTGCGGACCTGGGCCTTCGCAGGCACGCGAGAGACAATCTGCGAGACAAATCCTGCAAATGGGGTCGCCGGCTGGAGTTGGACGGTGTCGAGGTTATCTACTTGGCCACGCTCGGAAGCTACCGCGCTCTTACGATTAATCTCCGTGTGATCGGGTTTTGCAGGAGCGCTCTGAGACGATTCGATATCGTTCACTTTTTCGGCTTGTATGACGTGTTGGGCCCAGCCGTAAGCTTTTTTTGCCGCAAGCAAGGAATCCCTTACGTCATCGAGCCGATGGGAATGCATCGTCCTATCGACCGAAGCCTTCGGCTAAAGCACCTTTGGCATCAGAGCATAGGCAGGGCTTTCTGGCGAAATGCAGCCATCATCGTGACTACTTCCGAGATGGAACAGCAGGATGTCGTTGAGGGAGGCACACCGCCGCAAAAAGTGGTGGTTCGTTATAACGGCATCGATATGGACTTGCATTCGACGCTGCCGCGCCGCGGGATTTTTCGGACAAAATGGAATTTGCCGCGGGAAGAACTGCTAATTTTGTTTCTAAGCCGGCTGATTCCTCGCAAGGGCGCCGATCTTCTCATCGAGGCATTTGCGCAGGCCTGTCCGGATTTTGGACGCCTGGTGATCGCGGGGCCAGAAGGAGAATCCGGATACCGCGCGTACCTGGAGAGTTGTGCGAAACGCGTTGGCGCGGAGAATCGGGTTCTCTTCACGGGCCCACTCTACGACGAAGACAAGAAGGCAGTGCTTGTGGATTCCGATCTCTTCGTTCTTCCATCGCGCTATGAAAATTTTGCGAATGCGGCTGCGGAAGCGATGGCCTGCGGCGTTCCGGTCATTGTCGGTGAGGGCTGTGGCATCCAGTCGCTCGTGGATGGGCGCGCAGGATTAGTAATCCCCCCTCAAAAAGAAGCTATCGCCCAAGCGCTAAGGAGATTGATCGACGATAAGGTGCTCTACGCGCAATTGCAGGAGGGATGCCACCGAGTTGCCGCTCAGTTGGATTGGGGACAATTGACGAAGCAAATGGAAGTTTATTATCAACAGGCCCTCGCTCGGAGCAACAACATCAATGAATCTCGAGTCAATAGGAGAACAGGAGTTCCGATTTAAGAGTCATTGGACACTTTTCCGTATCAGCAATACAATCGTGCCACTTTTGGTACGTCAAGCCCCGTCGAGGGCTACCTTCGCAGGAGGTTTCGATGACTTGGACTCGCGTAAAAGCAGTAGCCGTTCTTCTCCTCATTCCATGTTTGGCTGTAATTGCAAGGGGACAAAACAAGGATGCTGACTCGGCCGCGATCAAACAGGTGGTTGCTAGGTTCTCCGAGGCTTTCAACCATCACGATCCACAAGCCTCCGCGACGTTGTTTGCAGAGGATGCGGATTTTACAAATATGCGTGGCGCCAGCGATCACGGCCGTACGGAAATCGAAGGCCTTCTCAAAGGACTCTTTTCGGGACGTCTCAAAGACGCTCATCGAACAGATTCAGTAAAGAAAATCCGCTTTTTGAATCCAGATATAGCGTTAATGGATGCCGATTGGGAAATGACCGGAGCCAAAGGTGCTGACGGAGAGGATGTACCGCTTCGCAAAGGCCTCCTCGACTGGGTGCTGACCAAGCAAAACGGCCAATGGCGGATCACAGTTTTCCACGAGTCGGAATTTCCTGGGCCCGCTTCGGCTAAGTAGAGAGCCGCTCACTGAGCGGTCTCACGGCGTTCACGGAATCGCATTTCGGAAGCGCGTCCGGTGGGTTAAGCTTTGGACAATTTGGATCTGATCTAGTAGCCGACGCCTTCAATGACCATTTTCAGGTACGCAGAGAGCGGTTCGGAGCTGTCGACTTGTTCTAGCTGAAATATGCGGCCTTACTCAACACTAATTTTGGTGCCGTGCTGGGCCGCTCTTGAGATGCGTTCGATTCGTGCATCGATCACTTCGCGGATCGCCTTTAGAAATTCGATTCGCGAATTGGCCAGATGCTTTCGCACCTCGGGCGAAACCCCCAGAAAATCGCTAAAATGGTCCATAACTTCATGGCATAGGCAGCGGCGGTCGCCAGCCACACGCCCGCTTTCGGACTGTTGATTAGCCTGTTGTTCGCTCATTCCGCCTCCTTCATTTCCACGGTAAGGATGTGCTTCTCAAGCGTGGCCTTTGTCGGCTGCAGCATGGCCATTGATCGCGGCAGCCCAATATGGCGCCGCAACGTGCCGATCTCGACGACGAGCTCGTCTCCCTTTTTAAACAAACCGATCTCGCCCTTGGTGGCAAAGGGCAGAAGCACCCGAACTTCATAAACCCCATGTACTTTTCCGAAAGTATAGGGTTTCTCGGTACGCGTCACCGCGGACGGGTCTTCGCCCTCAGCATACAGCACCTTGGCAAGCTCCTCCAGCCTCTGATTGCCCAGTACCTCGTGCGCAAACAACGGCACGCGCTTGACCGGTACGGGAGCAAAATATTCCTCGATCCCCCGGAGGACCTTGTCCTGGGACAAGTGCCATTCCTGGAACCATACGTCCATGACCTGGGCCGGCAACACGCGGTTGACGATCACCGCATCAACCGTCAGCCCATGCAGCGAGAAATACACAAAAGCACGTTGTGTCTCGCGCAGCACCATCTTCTCGGGATTGGTCACCAGCCGCACACTGGTCGTGTGGGGATCCTCCATTAAATCATCGACGCCCTCAAGCTTCTCGAACAGATCTCGGATGTTGACGAAATAGCTGTCGGTGGGCAGTTCGAACGGGGCCACGCGGTTGGCGATGGGCCGCACCGCTTTCAGCAGGTTCCGCTGAAAGGGGAAAATATGCTTCATGTACCAGTCGAGTGTGGTCGGCATGCTGATAAACCGCAGCGATTCTGCCGTGGGCGCTGCATCGAGCACGATGACATCGTAGCGTTGTTCCCGTCGGTACTGGTTGATGTACATCATCGCGCTCAGCTCTTCCATGCCGGGCAGAATCGCAAGTTCCTCGGCCTCGACGCCGCTCATCCCGGTGGTCCGCAGCACCGAACTTACGTAAGATGAAATTTCCTGCCAGTGCCGCTTAATTTCTTTTTGGATATTGAGTTCGAGAACGGATAAGTGGTCGTTGATCGGAAG
Source organism: Candidatus Acidiferrales bacterium (assembly GCA_035534055.1). Classification (GTDB taxonomy): domain Bacteria; phylum Acidobacteriota; class Terriglobia; order Acidiferrales; family UBA7541; genus Palsa-295. The sequence continues at coordinate 12,219 of DATLST010000223.1, forward strand.
AGGATCGGATGTGTTGGCATGAAAAAGATCGTTCTCCAGGTCGAAGGAGTCCGCCAAGCTGTGAGCCGGATCGATGCTCATCACCAGCGTGCGGTAATTGAGCTGGGCGAGCCTTACGCCTGTCGCGGCGGCCAGGCTGGTTTTTCCCACGCCTCCCTTGCCGCTGAACAAGAGGATTCTCATGGCTACATTATAGATGCAAGGCAGGCGTGGCCGGTTTGTATAATCCGGGACTGCACCCCGGCGAGTCTGGCTCGCGGTTCATTGCTTCCGGCTATTTCACTATCGCCTGGTTCACGGCCGTCTGAAAATCCTGGCGGAGGCGCGTGATTGCGGGATTCCCCCACGTCTGCACCATCAGAATGCCGATTACCTTATCCTGCGGATCGATCCAGTAGAATGTGCCGAACGCCCCGCTCCAGCCGTAACTTCCATTGATGGCCAAGTTTGATGCATCGATTGAGTTCACCAAAACCTGGACGCCGAAGCCGAATCCGTAGCCGTGCATGTCACCCGCTCCGGGACAGCAGAGATTGCCTACGTGATCGGAGGATATCAATGCGACGGTTTTCGGACTAAGAAGATGCTTACCATTCCATTCGCCGCCGTTCAGCATCATTTGAGCGAACTTCGCGTAATCCTCTGCCGTGGTGGCCAGCCCTCCCGCGCCCGAAAGGTATTCCGGCCGCGCAATGGCAGGGTCCGACTCCGGCGAAGACTTTTGCAGCCCCGAGTCGATTTTGCGGTAGAGCGTCGGGAGACGGTGCATGTAGTCCGCCGGAAGCTTTACGGTAAAGTATGTGTCTTTCATTCCCAGAGGGTCGAATATGCGCTGGCGGAGAAATCGATCGTAAGTCTCGCCGGAAACCACTTCCGCCACGCGCGCCAGCGTCTCGAAGCCAAAGAAAGAGCTATAACGCCATTCCGTGCCTGGTTGGAAATCCAAAGGAAGAGCTGCCGCGCGCGGGATAAAGGTGGCAAGGGTTTTATTTTTCGTTCGCGCGGCAATAAGCTGCGCAGCCAGTTTGCTGCTGGGCCCACTGCTGCCCAAGCCGGAGGTGTGAGTCAACAGATCGCGGATTGTGATGTCGTGCTCGGCTGGCGTCAGAGAAAATCCTTGTGGAGAATTATCGGCGATTGCCACTTTTTCGTTCTTGAATTCCGGGATGAATCTGGAGATGGGATCGATGAGGCGAAGTTGTCCCTGTTCAAACAGAGTCATGATGGCCGCACTCGTGACCGGTTTCGTCATCGAGGCGATGCGGAACTCAGCGTCGGTTCGCATCGGCGTCTTCGAATCCAGATCCTGGACACCCTGCGCCTCCAGATACACAATGTGCCCGTCGCGCGCCACCAGCGTGACGCCTCCCGTGATGTCGCCGCTTTTAATGTAACGCTGTATTACGTCGTGGACGCGGTGCAGGCGCTCTGAAGACATGCCCACATCCTCGGGTTTCGCGCGCGTCAGCGTTTGTGCTGCGACGGGATGCGCCGTCGGTGCAAGCATGACAACCGTGACCACGAGTGCGGCGATCCAGTTGTGGCGTAAGAGTGCAAGACGATACGAGAAGTGCTCCTCCTGATAACTTCGAAGAATCTGGTGCACGTGTTTCTCCTTAATGTTAGCTCGTAGGGGCGCCACAGGAGGGTAAGAGAGGAGATGTCGATTCGCAACCGAAAATTGATGCGATTTTCGGCTTCTTCAACGGAGTGGCCGGTATTCTGCCCGCCGGATCTCCAACGGTTCCGTGCAGAACCTTGGTGACCCATACGATATTAAAAACATTTAAGCTCTCCGTGAGGCGGACATGCGCCAGCGAGCCCGCCTTCCTGGCAGGAAGAGTGCCCTATTTATTTGTTAACTTTCCGGGAGGCTCGAAATGTTATGGAAGCAATACGGTCGAAAATCAGGGCAGCCTTTTCGGAATTAAGATTCTTCATCTCGCGCACCCGCTCGAAATAGCGAGCGGCCATCCCCAATCGTCTTCGGAGTCATGAACTTCAATTGCGACAGGGGGTAACGATGTAACCTTCCCATTCCCAATTTTTGAAAGTTGCGACCAAAAGCAATGAAGCGTAAACTGTTGGGCAATCTCGACTAAATAAAGTTCGGGGCGTGGCTCAGCCTGGCTAGAGCGCCTGGTTCGGGACCAGGAGGTCGGTGGTTCAAATCCACTCGCCCCGACCATTCTTTTCAACTAATTACGCGGCATTGTCTTCCTCCGAATTGGGTCCATTTGGGTCCAACATCGGCTTTAGTAACCCCACTTCCACGGCCACCCGCTCACGAAATTCAGGTCGAGTAACGGGATGTTGTACGCAAGCTGGAATGCCCAATCCACTCTTTCACCAAATCACCAGGAACACCGTTTTCTTGAAGGACGGAAACTCTGCCGTGGCGGAAGGCGTGCAACCCCCCACGCTTCAGACCGAGCTTATCTAAGATGGACACCAGTTTTCTTCGAACGTTGTCTTTAGAAAATGGCGTACCGTTCTTGGTTTGAAAAACCCGTCCAGCTTTCCTACTGCCTAAATGTTGGCGCAGTAATTCAGCCAAAGCAGGTTCGATGTCCACGGTTCGATTTCCAGTCTTCGTTTTAACAGTGACTTCCTGTCCACGCCAGACGCTTCGCCGAACATGGATCCGACACGATGCCAAATCAAGGTCTTCAACGTGCAGAGCCCCTGAACGGAATTGATGATTTTCCGCATCTCATCTTCTGTAAAAGTACCGTTGTTCCCTTTCAGGAATTTCTGGAAGGGCGAGATTCCAATCCTGCCAGCGTTTCTTTCCGAGGATGAGTTTCAGGATCCCAAAATGTTGCGGATGGACTTCGGAGCGAGTTCCGTATTGTTGAGATCAGCAATGAACTCTTGCACTCGTCGTTCATCAACAGCATCGATTGGAAGATCGCCAAATCGAGGTAGCAGATACTTGTCAATGTGACTGCCCATTGTTTCCTGACAAGACGGTTTATGGAGTGACCTGACCGGGCTTTTGTACCAGCGGGAGAGAGAGAATTCACTCTGGAGGGAAGCTGGTATGCCGATGAGGAGATACAAGGCGGAGCAGATCGTGACGCTGCTGCGTCAGGTTGAAGTGGAACTGGCGAATGGAAAGACGACCCCGCAAGCCTGCAAGGAAGCCGAA
>DATLST010000224.1:0-72243 GCA_035534055.1 Candidatus Acidiferrales bacterium
AAGCGTTTGCAGCGGCGCGGGATCGAGCTGATCTGCCCGCATAAGAGGAATCGCGTCCGGCCCGCCACGCAGGATGGCCGCCCGCTGCGGCGCTACCGGCGCCGCTGGATCGTCGAACGAACCAACGCCTGGCTCGGAAACTTTCGGCGCCTGGTCGTGCGCTATGACCGCTCGCTCACGATTTATGGCGCCTCCTTTCATATCGCCTGCTTCATGATCGTCTTACGGAGGCTTGTGCAATAGCTTCTAGGAGATTTCAAGTTTCTCGATTATCCGCAGCACATTTGCAGTGGAAACATCGTAGAGCGAATGTTCGTCTTCCTGCTCGAGCCTTTCGCGAAGATATTCCGCCGCGATGTAGCTGGCCTCGCGATCCGTCAGGTTCCGTCCCGCGCGATCGCGAAAAGCCACGAATCCCAGATGAGATAGGCCTAGAATCACGCCTTTGCCATCTACGAGAAACTTGCAATCCATGGTGTCGCTGTGGCGCGTCGCGATTCCGTTCCAGCAATGGGAGAAATGGCAGCGGTACATATAGTCGGTCACTTTCGACGGAATATCGAATGCGCCGATGAATTCGCTCATCGCGCCAGCGTTGGGAATGGTCGGGGTCAATGTCTTCGCCAAGGTCCTATTTCCTTGCGCCCGCTTCCGCGGGCTGTGTCAATTGTTGATAGCATTGGATGGCCGCCGCTACGCCCGCTCCCCGGGAAGCCTGGAAGCCCTGATCGAGCAGCACCTTTTCGAGCGCGGCGAGAAACAGCAGCACGTTATTCTTCTGGCTAGAATACCCCATCAACCCAATGCGCCACATCCGGCCCTTCGCCGGTCCCAGGCCACCGGCGATCTCGATGTCAAATTCGTCCAATAACTGCTGGCGCACTTTACCATCCTCTACTCCCGCGGGCACTTTCGCTGCGGTCACTGTTATTAGCCGGTCTGCCGGATTGGAAACATACAGATCAATGCCCAGGGCTTCAAGGCCCGCAACCAGCGCTTGCTGGTTGTGAGCGTGTCGCTCCCACCGGGGTTCCAGTCCTTCCTCCAGTACAAGCCGTAACGCTTCCCGCATCCCGTAGATCAAAGAGATCGGCGGCGTGTGATGATAGGTTCGCTCGTGGCCCCAATAGCTCATGGTTGGATTCAAATCAAAATACCAAGTCCGCACGGGCTCTTTTCGCGCGTGCATCGCCTCTTCCACCCGTGCGTTCACGGTGATCGGCGCCATGCCCGGAGGCGCGCTGATGGCCTTTTGCGAGCCGCTGAAGCAGATGTCGATGTGCTGGCGGTCCACGTCCAGTGGCACACCGGCCAGCGTTGCCACCGTATCCACCACGAGCAGGGCTCCGAGCTCATCGGCAACCTTGCGATAATCGTCTATGCGCTGCACCACGCCCGTGGAAGTCTCTCCGTGCGTCAACCCGACCAATTTGATCTTCTTGCCCTTGCCTGCGCGCCTCACGTCTTCGGGATCCACTGTGCGCCCATAGGGCGTCTCGACGCGAATTACCTTCGCGGGAATGCGCTCCGCGATAAGCGCCATGCGCTCGGAGAATGCACCGTTGACGCATACGATGCACTCGTCGCCTTCTTCAAGTGGATTCATCACCGCCGCTTCAATCCCGCCCGAACCCGATGCCGAAATCGGAAACGTGATGCGATTTTGCGTTTGAAACACGCCCCGCAGCAGTGTTTGCACTTCACCCATCATGTTTGTAAACCAAGGGTCCACATGGCCCACGATCGGCGATGCCAGCGCCCGGTATACGCGCGGGTCCAGGCACGACGGGCCTGGCGTCAGCATCAATCTCGACGGTGGCAATAGTTCCCCAATGCTCTCATTCATTTGGCTTTCCTTGCCCTTCATATGATTTCGTTCGGCATCTGCGGGCAGCATGTTCCACTTTGCGGCAGGCACATGAGGGCGCGCAGCCACTCAACGTCCTAGTTTCCCTAAATGGAGCCTCTGCGGTCAACCTCCAAAATGGATGTTTCGCCGATACCGTCAAGTTTGACGCATATCAGATTTCCTGGCTGCCGCCAAAACGCCAATAGCTTTTATGAATAAACAGGGGGTAGCGGTTTCGCAACTGGAGTCGCGCTGTGTTGAAAGGCCTATACCCCTATGCTAGATTTTCAAATTGGTCGTAAATCACACTGTGGATACAAAATCAACAGCCGCTACGACACCCAAAGTGTCGCGGGTCGAGGTGTACTGGCACACGGTTCGCTATCGCACCGTGGTGCTCTTCATCGTCGTCATCACGGCGATTGTGCTGGCCGGACTCTCTTTGCTCTTTCCCAGGATATCCCACAGTCTCATCAGCCGCATTTCGGATACAATCGCTCCACGCGATAATGGCGTGGCCGCTATCTCCTCCAAGCAGGCCCGTTTCGTCAATCTCGATGGCAAGGTTCAGGTGAAAAAATTCAATTCGGTACAATGGATCAATGCTGATTATCAGCTAACCCTTGATAAGGGAGATCTGATCCAGACCGACGCCGAAGGAGTCGCGCGGATTGCCTTCGCTGATGGCACCACCTATACAGTTAAGGGCGACACGCTAGTGACCGTTGAGGAAAACAACGTTTCTTCACTGGATCGCCCCACGCAGGTCAGTGTGCATATCAGTTCCGGTCAAGTCGACCTCGCTACCGGTGCATGGGAGGTGCCTGGCTCAACGGCTGAAGTTTCCTTTGCTAACGCCGTAGCCTCCCTGCGCGCGAACAGCCGCGCCGCAGTGCGCAGCGATCCGGTAACCAAGCAGCAGGAGATTACCGTCGATGCGGGAAGCGCGGAGCTGAATCGCGGCAACGAGCACTTGGATATCGGCCAGTGGGAACGCGTTACGTTTCCGCCAGGCGGCCAAATCACCAGATCCCAGGTTCTGGCGCCTCCTGATCTTCTCGAGCCCCTGAATCTGCAGCCCATCATTGTGGCCAATCCCAAGCGCGATCCAATCCACTTTTCCTGGAAGGAAGTGGCCACGGCTAAGCTCTATGACTTTCAGGCCAGCACCACTGCCATGTTTAACCATGTTGTTAAGGAAATGAAAACCGCCAGCACTAGCGTGGACATCGCAGGTTTCGATCCAGGTGATTATTTCTGGCGCGTGCGTGCCATCGACGCCGACGACCACATGAGCGACACGAGCGATTCCTACAAATTCACTTTGGTGGCCCAAGGACAAGAGCAGGAGATGCTGTTGGAAGTAGACGATACGGAATTACAAGGCGACGTCGTCGAAGTCATCGGCCGCACCGAACCCGGCGCGGCTCTGATTATCAATGGAGAGCAGGTCGCCGATATCCGCTCCGACGGGCAATTCCGGTATTTCACCCAGCCCATGTCGCGCGGTAGCCACGCCATTGTCATTACCGGCCAGAACCGCCGCGGCGGTACGGCCATCAAGCGGGTTCAGGTTGTGATTCCGTAGAGAACGTACAAACCGCCAAACGAATGCGCCGCAGCAGCGCAAACGGATCTGAGGGAGAAGTAACACGTGACCAAGAACGGTTACAGCATGCGCTCGGTCTTCAGTCTTTTGTCTTCCGACCTCGCCATTGATCTCGGCACGGCGAACACCTTGGTGTTCGCCCGGAGCAAAGGGATTGTCGTGAACGAGCCTTCCATCGTGGCCATCAACAAGAATAGCGGCGAAGTCGTTGCTGTAGGCAGGGACGCCAAGGAAATGCTGGGACGGACCCCTGGCAATGTGGTTGCTATCAAACCAATGAAAGATGGTGTCATTGCGGATTTCAAAGTCACCGAGAAGATGCTCACCTATTTCATTCAGAAGGCCCACAACCGCCGGGTTTTGGTGCACCCGCGCATCGTCATTGGCGTGCCCAGCGAAATTACGCCCGTTGAAAAGCGTGCCGTGCAGGACTCCGCCTATCGCGCCCGCGCTAGCGAAGTCTACCTCGTCGAGCAGGCGATGGCTGCGGCCATCGGCGCGGGCCTGCCCATCGAGGAGCCCTCGGGTAACATGGTCGTGGATATCGGCGGCGGCACTACCGATATCGCCGTGATCTCCATGAGCGGCATTGTCTATTCGCGTTCGGTGCGCGTGGCCGGCAATGAGATGGACGAAGCCGTCATGCATTACCTCAAACGCAAATACAACCTGCTGGTCGGCGAACGCACCGCCGAGCAGATCAAAATGGAAATTGGCTCGGCTTACCCGCTCGAAAAACCGCTCACCCTGGAAGTCAAAGGTCGCAATCTGATCGAGGGAGTGCCGCGCACGGTCACCATCGACGATAGTGAAATTCGCGAAGCCCTTTCGGAATGCATCTCGACGATTCTGAATGCCATTCGCGTGGCCCTGGAACGCACGCCTCCGGAACTTTCCGCCGACATCAGCGACCGCGGAATTGTGCTCACCGGTGGCGGGGCTCTCATCAAGAATCTCGATAAGCGCATTCGTGAAGAGACCGGGTTGCCCGTTTCCATTGCCGATGACCCGCTGGCTTCGGTCGTGCTCGGCACTGGCAAGATGCTCAGCGATTTTCGGCTGCTTCGCCTGGTTTCGATCGATTGAACGCAAATGGAGAATTCGAAATTTGACAGTCACCTGTGGCGCTGAACTCTTGCGGCTCGTAAACTGCAATTGGCGAGCCTCTTTTTCCGATGTCCAGCCTCGAATCTCGAGCTTCTGACCATGCACGATATTTTCTCTCGCCATCGGCCACTTGCTTTGCTCGCCGGCGTCGTATTCGCGCAGATTTTGCTGATGGCATTCCAAATTAAGCGGGCCAACGATATGCGCCTCGTTCGCTACTGGGCCGCCGAAATCATGACTCCAATCGAGCGTGGCGGGACCTGGACCTTCTCCAAGGTGCGCGGTGTTTGGACTGGTTACGTCGACCTGCACAACGCCCGCGTCGAGAACCGGCAATTGCGCGACGAGATCGGCCAGTTACGCCTGCAAAATCGCGATCTCGAATCCGAAGCCGGGGAAGCCAAGCGACTGGCTGTATTGCTCAATTTTCGCGAGGCTCATCCGGAAGTGTCGATGGTCGCGGCCCAGGTGATCGGCGCGAGCGCCGACCCCACTTCCCACACCCTATTCATTAACCGCGGTACCCGCGACCATTTGCACATCAATCTCGCCGTGATTACTTCTAACGGCATCGTGGGCAAGCTCGTGGAGGTATTTCCCACCGCGTCCCAAGTTCTTCTCATCAACGATAAGGAAAGTGGAGTCGGCGCTCTGTTCGCGGACTCCCGCACTCATGGCGTCGTCAAGGGCAACGCGGATCCGGACCCGCGCATGGATTATATTGTGAACGACGAGAAGGTGCGGCCAGGTGAAACCATTCTCACTTCCGGCGACGATCGCATTTTTCCCAAGGGCTTGCTGGTCGGCACCGTCATCGATGCCACTCCTGGAAGCCCGTTCCAGGTGATTCGTGTACAGCCCGCGGCTCGCCTGGATCGGCTCGAAGACGTGATCGTTTTGCTCTCTCAGCAGGAGTTGCAGCCCACGAAAGCCGGCGAATCGTTTGCCGTGGTTCCTGCGCCCGCGTCCGATTCCAATGTACAGGCAAGCGGGACGCCCGCCGCCACGCCGTCGCAGGCCCACGCACCCGCGCCTACCGGCAACGCCCCTTCAGTCCATGCCAAACCGACCGCAGGCGCTCCCGCAGCCTCAGGAACCCGAGTTCAGGCGCCAACCCCGCAGCCATCGGCTCCCCGAGATTGAAATGGAATACATGCTAAATGTCGGAGCACCAAACGAATCTAATGTAGAAGTGCACAAGTATTATGGTGGCACCGTCATTGTCACCGCGTTTCTCGCCCTGCTCTTCCAGGCCTTTCTTCACAAATATGGCCGCTGGGCTGAACTGCTCGATCTACCCTTGCTGGTCACGATCTACTTCGGTGTGAGCCGCCGCAATCCAGTCTCCGGCCTGTTCCTCGGAGCCACGATCGGTATTCTTCAAGACGCCTTGGGCCACGACAGCCCCATCGGCTTATATGGAATCGCAAAGACTTTTGTCGGCTACATCTCCTCTTCCGTCGGAGCTCGCATTGATACCGAGCATCCCGCCAGCCGCTTCGGTCTAGTCTTTATCCTGTTTCACTTTCATCAGGCCGTACTGGCAATCACCGAACGAGCTTTGTTAAATCGTTCCGCTCCTTTTTTTACCACTCGGCTCCTGCTGGATTCTTTTGTGACAGCCGCTTTCTCCGTCGCTCTCTTTGCCCTTCTCGACCACCTCCGCCGTCCCTCCTAGCTGTCGGCGGGATGAACATTGAGACGGCGACCGGTCCTTGCCCAGGCTCGAAATTTACTACCCGAGGGTGAAAAAGGAATTTGTGAATACCTGGCCCGAAGCACAGGTTGACCGAAAGGACATCGCAAGTCTTGCGAGTCACGCACCGCAGGTGATAGCTTAACCCTTCAAGTCCCACCTGCGTTCCCATAAGAGAGCGCATCAGGGCCGGGGGCGGCCCTCTGTGCAGGAGTTCAGTTGGCACCCTGGAGCGTTAACGATCAGAAAATCCCGCAGGCTCGTCTGGCACTTTTTTCTTATGTGTCAGTCATCTTCATCGTCCTTCTTTTGGTGGGTTTCTGGAAGCTGCAAGTCACTCAATCCGATCACTTTGCGGACTTGGCGGAGCGCAATCGTATCCGCTACATCCCCATTATTGCTCCCCGGGGCGCCATGCTCGACCGCGAAGGCCGCGTCCTTGTAGATAGTTACCCTTCTTTCAGCATTCTACTGCTTCGCGACGATCCCAAAATGCTCGAGAAGAGTCTTGCCCAAATCGAAGAAGGACTAGAAATTAGCAGCGAGGATTTGCAGCAGCAACTGGATGCCGCCGGGAGCGAGCCGAAGTTCCAGCCCATCGTGATCAAACCAGCAGCAAGTCAGGCGGACATCGCGTTTGTCGAGTCTCATCGTGCCGACCTGCCGGTTCTTGAGCTTATGATGGTCCAGCGCCGCCGCTATCAGCACGGCGAAATGCTAGCCAACACGATCGGCTACGTCGGGGAAGTCTCGCCGCAGCAGATGGACCAAAGCGACGGTCGTTACCGCCCGGGAGATATCGTCGGAAAGGCCGGACTCGAGAAAGAATATAACGATCAGCTGGAGGGCACCGATGGTATGCGCCGCGTTGTTGTCAATAGTGTCGGCAAGGCTGTTCGCACCCTCGACGACGTCGAAGCCATTCCCGGCAAACCGATCCAGTTGACGATCGACTACGACTTGCAGTCCATCGCCGAAAACGACATGACCGACAAGACGGGCGCGGTCGTCGCCATGGATGGCCGCACTGGCGAAATTCTGGCCATGGTGAGCCGTCCCACCTTCGATCCCAATGATTTCGCCGTCCGGATTGCCCCCAAAGAATGGCAGGAGCTGAATACCGACCACTCAACACCATTGCTGAATCGCGCCATCCAGGCGCAACTGGCGCCAGGCTCGGTCTTCAAAATTGTCATGGCTACGGCAATGCTTGAGTCGAAAGCGCTTCCGGAGAACTTCACCGTTTTCTGCCCGGGACACGCCGATTTCTACGGCCGCACCTTTCACTGCTGGGATAAGAAGGGGCACGGGACCGTCGATCTCCATCGCGGCATCGTGCAGTCCTGCGACATTTTCTTCTACAATGTTGGGCAGCGTCTCGGAATCGACCGGATCCACGAATACGCCACCGCCCTTGGCCTCGGCAGCCGTACCGGAGTGGATCTGCCGTCCGAAGCGGAGGGACTTATTCCCTCCGAGGAATGGGTTCAGCGCGTCTTTCACCACAAATGGTATGCCGGTGAAACCATTTCGGTGGCTATTGGCCAAGGTGCGGTAACGGTCACTCCGATTCAATTGGTACGCATGGTTGCCGCGGTGGCCAGCGGTGGCACGCTGCTTCAACCCCACCTACTGAAGAATCTGACGCCCTTGAAAGTGAGCCACTTTCCACTTTCCGACGACACTGTCGAACAAGTTACCGATGGAATGTACGGAGTCATCAATGAGGGAGGTACCGGAGCGGCGCTCCGGCTTCAGAACATCGACTTTTCGGGGAAATCCGGCAGTGCGCAAGTAATTAGCAACGAACTGAAGGAGCGTGTCGGCGGTGGAGGTAAGCAATATCAGGATAACGCTTGGTTTGTGGGCTATGCCCCGCGCAGAAACCCGGAAATCGTGGTGGCTGTACTCGTGCAAGGAGGCGAGCATGGTGCGTCGGTCGCCGGACCGATCGTCCGCGATATTGTGAAAGCTTATTACGACAAGAAAAATTCCTCCCCGCAGCAGCAGGCCGGCACGGCGATCCCGGATGATTCGAGCGTGCTTCGACCGTTCGTTGCCAGTGCTGGAGTACAGCATCCATGAAAGATCAGCCTCGGATTCAGGATTGGGACTGGCCGCTGCTCGCTATTGTCGGCACCATCAGCGGCATCGGTGTACTCGAGGTCTACTCTTCCACGCACGCCAGCGCCATGGCGGGCATGCAGTGGAAGCAATTGATGTGGATCGGCATCGGCCTGATCGGCATGTTTCTCGTGTCACGCATTGACTACCACACTTTGATGGATCAGGCTCCCGCGCTATATCTGTTCGGTATAGGCACCTTGCTGGTCGTGCTCGTCATCGGCCATTCACGCTTTGGCGCCAAACGGTGGGTTGATCTCGGCGGCGGCGTGAATTTACAAGTGTCAGAGCTGATGAAGTTGATTATAATCGTGGTGTTGGCACGGTTCTTCACCGAAGTCCGCACCGACCGGCTCACGCTGCAGGATTTTGTCAAAGTTGCTATTGTTACTGGGATTCCTGTAGCTTTGATTTTGATACAGCCGGATCTGGGAACGGCCATGGTGCTGGTTCCCGTTGCGCTCGTGGGATCTTTTCTTGCTGGCATCGAATGGAAACATATGGCAGCCGGTCTGCTCCTGATCGCGCTGCTGGTCCCCGTCGGTTGGAATATGCGGCATCATTTGAAGCCATACCAGCAGCAGCGCATCGAGACGTTCTTGCATCCGGAGGAAAATCCGCGCGGCGCGGGTTACCAGATCCTGCAGTCGGAAATCGCCGTGGGCTCGGGCGGATTCTGGGGGAAAGGATTCGGCAAAGGCAGCCAGAACCAACTGGGCTTCGTGCCCGTTAGATATTCGGATTTCATTCTGGCGGCGCTGGCTGAAGAGCAAGGATTCATCGGCGTTTGCGTTGTCTTATTATTGTATCTGGGTCTGATCCTGCGATTGGTGGATAATGCGCAGAAAGCGAAAGACCGTGCGGGAGTGTACGTGGTTATGGGAGTTACGGCCATACTCGGATTCCATGTACTGGTCAACGCTTCCATGGTGATTGGATATATGCCAGTCACCGGTATTCCCCTGCCGTTAATGAGCTATGGAGGATCGGCAACAGCTTTTGTGTATATGGCATTGGGCTTGGTGATGAACGTCCGCATGCGGCGGTTCGTCAACTGAGTACGGGTGATTTAGTGCCTGCGCCGTGCGCCTGCCGTGCGGTCGGGAATTCAATCTTGGGTAAGAAATCGCATCGGGTGAGCAGAGCAATCCAGCACCGTGACAGTTTGTTTCTGGGCGGCCATTCGTGGCAGACACAAGGCGCTCCCTTGCGCCACTTTGGCCGAGTGCGCGTGTATACCGCCGCCTTCCGATGCGCCATGAGGAGTTTACATGCCGAAGGAAATGGTTATCTCGGCGAACCCGCACGAGACGCGGGTCGCCATTCTGGAAGAAGGCCAGCTTTGTGAGTACTACGTTGAACGGCAAAAGGAATTTGCACTAGTTGGAAGCATTTACAAGGGCCGTGTAACCCGCGTGCTGCCTGGCATGCAGTCGGCCTTTGTGGAAATTGGCCTCGATAGCGACGCCTTCCTGTACGTAAGCGATTTTCTCGAAGACACCGAAGAATTCGACCAAGTCGTAAGCCCCGTGGTCGCGAAGGTGGAGAAGATAGAAGAACCGAGCGGGCAGGTATTTCCCGCGGGGATTCCGCCCGGCCAAGTCGCGGAGCCCGTGGATGTCGAAGCAACACCCGCATCAGGTACTATGTCGGCAGCGGAAACACCAAGAGGGGTTTCCGAAGGAGCTCCTGCACCCCCGGCACACGGCGCTTTTGTGCCCGACCGCCCACGCTATGAGGGTCGCCACCGCGAAAGTCGTGACTTCGTCCGCCGAGGCGGGCGGCACGGGCGCTTCGGCAAACATGGAGGGCGCAGCGGCGACAGGCCTCATAGTCGCGACCTGCCTGCATCCAAGTATGCCTCGCCTCGCATTCACGAAGAGCATTCGGCGGAATCGGTACCGGGCGAGGGCAACACCCCCATCATTTTGCCAGGAGAATCGCTCGCGAAGTATCGGGATAGAACTCCCTCTGCGTCCCCCCCTGTCCTGACAAATACCGAGGAACCCGTGACGCCAAAAGTTTTCGACACGGTCCCGAAGGTCCAGAATACGGATGCGCCGCCAGCGCCCCCACAGCCTCGTCCGGCGTTCAGCGAATCGTCTTTTGGTGGCCTCGCACCACTGCCGGGAGAAACGCTGTCAAAGTGGAATCGTCCCCAGGTTTCCACCGAGCAGCCAGTGGAAACAAGCGATTCTCACGAGATGGGCGATGTTATGTCTTCCGAAGCGGTTTCGGGACGCGGAGATCTGTCGCGAGACGCACTCGAGGAACGAGATCAGGAGCAGGAAGCGCATCGCCTGCATGTAGCCGAAGCGGCTGACGAAGAGCACATTGCGGCAGAACTGAGCGAGGATGAAGCGGCCGCTTTGGCCGAGCATGTGGCGGAAGCGCAGATCGATGAAGAAGCGCGCGAAGCGCAAAGGCGCGAGTTCGCCGCGGCGGATGAAGACGCCATGGAAGCTGTCGAAACGGCTTTCGGAGAAGAGGTAATTTCCGAAGACCTGGCGGAACAAGAAGAGGCGCCGGTCGCGGATACAGCCCAAGATGCGGCCGAAGATGCAGCAGGATCGGAAACCGAATCGGACATGTCGCTTCCTTTACCGGAGGAAGCATCTCTTGCGGAACTGGCTGGGGAAGCTCTGCCGGGCGGAACTGGGTCGGCGATTTCTGCTGAGGGTTCTTCGCCGCAAAATCAGCAGCCCTGGAATGCGCGGATTCGCAATGATTTTCGCTCTAGGATGCAGCACCCGGCGCGGCGAGGCCGTGATCGCGGACGCCGCGACCAGCGCGGACAGCGCACGCAGCACGGTCCCAGTGGGCATGGCCACGGGCATCGACCGCAACCCCGTCGGCCGCAGCTCATCTCTGACCTGCTCAAGCAGGGCCAGGAAATTATCGTCCAGATCGCCAAGGAGCCGCTCGGCAAGAAGGGTGCGCGCATCACGAGCCACGTCGCCCTGCCGGGGCGCTATCTAGTTTATATGCCCACTCTCGATCACACCGGCGTTTCGCGGAAAATTGCGTCGGCCGAAGACCGTGCGCGCCTGCGCCACCTCGTCAACGAAGCGAAAGGCGCCGCGGGAGGCGGCTTCATCGTTCGTACTGCGGCTGCGAGCGCTGCTCCGGAGGAAGTACGCGCCGACGTCGAATTTCTGACCAAGACCTGGGCCGAAATCAAGACCCGTTCCGAACAGCGCAAGGCCCCTTCCCTTCTGCACCGCGACCTCAATTTGGTCGAGCGTATCCTGCGCGATTATATGGCCGGCGACTATGCAGCCATCTGGGTGGATTCGGAGGAAGAGTTTACCAAGGTGGTCGATTTCATGAGCCGATTCCAGCCGGCTCTAGCGAGCCGCGTGAAGCTCTACACCAAGGAAACGCCCATTTTCGAGGAATTCGGCATCCAGCAAGAAATCGACAAAGGGCTTCGGCCCAAGGTGTGGCTCAAGTCGGGGGGCTACATCGTCATCAACCATACTGAAGCACTGGTGGCCATCGACGTCAACACAGGAAAGTTTGTGGGCAAGGGCTCCACGCGTTTGGAAGACACGATCGTGCGCACGAACATGGAGGCCGTGAAGGAGATTGTCCGCCAGATGCGCCTGCGCGATCTGGGCGGAATCATCATCATTGATTTCATCGACATGGAAGAGCGGCGTAACCGCGAGAAGGTAATGGCCGCGCTCGAAGACGCTTTGCGGGCCGATCGTGCGCCTTCCAAAATGCTCCGCTTCAACGAGTTCGGTCTGATTGCCATCACCCGCAAGCGCACTAAGCAAGCGCTCGAGCGCACGCTCTGCCAGCCGTGTCCCTACTGCACCGGGTCAGGCATGGTGAAATCGATTCCCACGCTTTGCTACGAAATTCAGACGGAAGCGCGGAAGATGGCGACGGAGATCGAACCTGGCAGCCTTACGCTCCGCGTTCATCCCGAAATTTCGAAGGCTTTTAAGACGCGCGAGTCGTCGCTCATCGAGGAGCTCGAGCACTGGACCAAGAAAAGCGTTATCATCCAGGCCGACCCGACGCTGCACTGGGAACAATACGACATCTACTGAAAACCGGACGTTGGAGGCAGTTCGGAAACTGGGTGCGCTGCGGAAACTCAATCCGCGGCGCTTTTGTTTTGTATGGCGATTATTTACCCTGCCAGTTTGATGGGGGTGAAGCGTTCGAAGGTTCGCGGTCGATTGGGTAGCGCGGCTCGAACGAGTCGTGCGAGAATGCAGTGCGCTGACCGGTGTCGTTGGCGTGCCGCACGATAGCCGTACGGCAAAGAAGCTCCACGTGTACCTTTCACGGAGGACGCAGTAGATGAAGCTGCTATGCGTGCTGTTTGGTTTGCTTGCGCTTTGTATCGTTCCCACCAAGGCCCAGGATGCAGCTCCCGTCGAGGTCTCGGCGGGCTATACGTTTCGCGTTTACGCAACCTCGAATTCTTCCTCCCATGTCAACATGAATGGGTGGTATGCGTCAGGTGACTACAACGTTCTTCACTGGCTCGGGGCGGCGGCGGAAGTCTCGGGCGCTTATAAAGACGAGGGAATCAACGGCAACCTCAGCATTTACAGCTTCCTTGTCGGACCACAAATTTACCCGTTTAGCCATCGTCACAAATTGACGCCTTTTGTTC
The DNA here is from genome assembly GCA_035534055.1 of Candidatus Acidiferrales bacterium. Lineage (GTDB taxonomy): Bacteria > Acidobacteriota > Terriglobia > Acidiferrales > UBA7541 > Palsa-295. Next base: position 13,022 of record DATLST010000224.1, read on the forward strand.
ATGTGTTATTTGGTGAGGGGTTCTATCGGGTTCACTATCCCGCTTACGCGGGATTTCCGTCGGAGGTGGCCACGGACGCCAAACCATCGTGGGAAGCAGGCGGAGGCTTAGATCTGGCCCGTACAGACCACTGGGAAATTCGCTTGATTCAAGCCGATTTTGGACAGACCAGGTTTGTGGGTGCGAGCTCGCAAGCGAATTATCGATTGTCAGTTGGGGTCGTGTACCGCTTTGGTGGAAAGTGACCTTGTTTTTCACGAACAGGCAGACCGACTAGGCTATTCTCTCTCTTCTCCAACCGATATATCGGTCGCCCAGTTCGCTTCTGAGAAATTCCGGGTTGCTCTTGCAGGACAACAATATGGTGATAGCAGATTGAACGCCGATGGAACTTTCTCTTGAAAGCGCGGGCACACGCCGGAGAGTCCTGGCGGTCGCTTTCGCTGTTACTGCAATCCTGATATTCCAGGCAGGAAAGTTCTGGCTTGCGAATCGCCGCATTGATTCCGGCAACCTTGCACTCATGAAGCAAGGCGCCGCGCTCACGCCAGGAAACGGTGAGGCCTGGGACCATGTGGGCCGCTACCTCCAGTTTGACTTCGCCAATCCCAATCCCTCTGCTGCGATCAAAGCGTATCAAAAAGCGGTTCGCGACGATCCTTTCTCCTCCTATTATTGGATCGACTTAGCGGGCGCTTATGAAGACCGTGGCGACATCACCCACGCACAACAGGCATTCGAGCATGCGCAAGCCGTGTATCCGATTTCGGCCCTGGTCGCGTGGAATTATGGAAACTTCCTGATCCGCCGGCAGGAATATTCCGCCGGTTACAGCAAGATTCAGCAGGCCGTTCGGACAGACCCAAAGCTTCTGCCTCTGGCAATTTCGCGCACTTGGCGGTCGACAGAGAATGTCGATGATCTCCTCAATCAGGCCCTTCCGGCGGATCCAGAAGCATACCTGCAAGCGCTCACGTTCTTTACGTCGATCCACCAACCGGAAGCAGGGCTCGCAGTATGGCACCGGCTCGTTTCTCTTGGAAAACCATTTGCTTTTACACGCACGTTCCCGTTTTTGGACGAACTGATCGCAGATGACCGAAGCGTTGACGTCGTGCGCGCCTGGCGAGAGGCCCGTGCCGCTGCCGGGCTGCCTCAAAATGGACTCACGAACCATTCGCTGATTTGGAACGGAGATTTTGCGCGGAACTTCGCAAACGGAGGGCTGGGCTGGCGATGGGATTCTCCCATTGGAGTCTCGATCGGCTTTGATTCGCCACCTCCTTCGCAGAGGGGCCGCGCCGTACGGCTGGATTTCAGCGGAGGTTCCAATCTCGCTCTCGATATGCCAGCGGAGTACGTTCCGGTCGAACCGAGTCACGCCTACCATTTCCATGCATGCATACGGGTCCAAGACATCACCACGGAAAGCGGAGTTCAGTTTTCGATTATCGATCCCAACCACGCAGGAGCAGTGAATGTCGCGACCGATAACCTCACCGGCTCGCGGCCCTGGGCAGCAGCGGACGAAGAGGTTGTCACCAGCGACAAGACACATTTTCTGCTGGTCCGCTTGCTGCGAAATCCAAGCCGCCTGTTCGATAACAAGCTGGGCGGAACGGCATGGATCGCCGATATTTCACTGGTTCCTTCCAGTATGGGAACGGGAGAATCACCGCAGTGAAGATTATTCGCATCGGCCTGTGCATGATGTTCGCCTTCAGCGTACTGGCTTTCGGTGGGGTCGAGGTGTGGGGTGAATCGATCATCGAAATCTCAGCCGCGATACTTTTGCTGATTTGGGCAGTTTTCGCTTATCGGAATCCAAGCGCAAAGATTCAATGGAACGAGTTGAATTGGCCCCTTCTAGGGTTTGTGGCCATCGGCCTTTTCCAGCTTCTCTTGCACGGAACGGCCTATCCGTTTCTAACGCGCGTGGAGGTCCTGAAGCTGCTCGCATATTTCGTGGTGTTTTTCCTGACGGTGCAGGCGTTTCGAACGAAGTCTGATTTCCTGGGGCTGGCTTGGTTCCTCATTCTGTTCTGTTTTGCAGTGTCTTTGCTCGCGATTATTCAGCACTTTACGTCCGTCAAAGAAATTTATTGGCTATCGGAATTGAATATTCAGGGTGATCCGTTTGGACCCTTTCCGAATCGCAATCATTTCGCGGGCTTTGTGGAACTCACTCTGCCGATTGGTTTGGCGCTAATGGTTTTTCGCGGCATGCGGCGCGATCTTTTTCCGCTTGCGGCCGTACTGACGATCGTTCCGGTAAGCGCGATGATCCTTTCCGGTTCCCGGGGCGGGATCATCAGCTTTGCTTTTGAAGTCTGCGTGTTGACGCTGTTGGTCAGAAGCCGGAAAGGTACCGAAAGCCCGCGGATGGCCGCGGTGGGTATTGTGGCGCTGGCAGCCTTGGCGCTCATCGCGTGGATCGGGGCCGGAAAAGCGATCGAGAGATTTTCAACGTTATCCGCGAAGGATGTTTCGCTCGGCCGGCGCGCCTCGATGTTTCGCGGAGCAGCAGGGGTGTTTTTCGATCATCCAATCAAGGGGTCAGGCTTGGGTGCTCTCATAGCGGTTTATCCCCGCCATGAAACCGAATACGACGGCTACGTGGTCGAACACGTCCACAACGACTATATTGAGGCATTGGCTGAAACAGGGATTCTGGGTGGTTTGTGCGGCCTGAGTTTCTTGTGGTTGCTGTATCGCGAGGCGCGGAAGAATTTCGAGGCCGAGCAAGGCCACTTTTCGCGGGCCCTTCACGCGGGAGCGATTGTTGCACTGAGCGGCCTCCTGCTTCATAGCTTTTTCGATTTCAACCTTCATATCCCCTCGAATGCAATGTTATTTCTCTTGCAAGCCTGTATTGCCACTTCCGTTCCGTTGCCATCCGATTCCCGCGCTGCCAGCCATGATCCTGGTTTGCGGAAGAACTTCATTGCAAATAACGAGCCAAGCTCTTCTTTGAGAGGGCGAATGGCGCTGGTGCGGCGAACAAGACGCAGGTAGGAGAGCGAGAATCAGCGCCCACAAACGGCTGGCGCAGCGGGAACGTACTGCACTATTGTATCTTCCACGTCACACACGAGCGAATATTTATTTTACCGGGACCAGCGGATGCTGGAGGCGGTCGGCTAGCGCTTGTTGCTCCTTGCGCATAGCCTCGGGAAGCCGATTGCCAAACTTATCGAAAAACTGCGCAATGGCTCTCTCTTCTTGACTCCAGGCGTTGGCATCCACATGCAGAAGCTCATCGAGCGTTTCGCGGGAGATCGAAAGGCCGTCGAGCGGGAGCGATTCCGGCGTCGGCACACCACCGATGGGTGTTTCCGTCGCTTCAACGGTGCCTTGGATACGATCCAGCATCCATTTCAGCACGCGTACGTTTTCTCCATATCCAGGCCAGAGAAACTTCCCGTCGGAACCGCGCCGGAACCAGTTGACGTGAAAAATGCGGGGAGGGTTCTTCATTTTCGCGCCCATATCGAGCCAGTGGCCGAAATAGTCGGCCATATTATATCCGCAGAAGGGAAGCATGGCCATGGGGTCGCGCCGGGTGACACCTACAGCCCCGGTCGCCGCCGCCGTGGTTTCGGAAGCCATGGTCGCACCGACGAAGACGCCGTGCTGCCAATCGCGCGCCTCAAAAACAAGCGGTGCGATGTGCGCGCGGCGCCCTCCAAAAACGAAGGCGGAAATGGGCACACCCTCGGGATCCTGCCAATGCGAAGAAATCGACGGTGATTGAGACGCGGGCACGGTGAAACGGGAATTGGGATGCGCCGCGGGGCCGGAAGCCGAACTGAAGGGTTCGCCTTTCCAATTCGTAAGGCCAGCGGGTGGGGCGCCATTGATTCCTTCCCACCAGGGTTCACCCGACGAGGTCAAGGCAACATTCGTGAAAATCGTATCGTGCTGCACTGCGGCAATTACGTTGGGATTCGTCGTCTTGTTCGTGCCCGGCGCAACGCCAAAGAACCCAGCCTCGGGATTGATTGCTCGAAGGGTGCCATCGGATGCGATGTGCAACCAGGCGATGTCGTCGCCGACTGTCCAGACACGATAGCCCTGATCCCGGAGTGCCGAAATCATCATCGCGAGATTCGTTTTGCCGCAGGCGCTCGGAAACGAAGCCGCCATGTAGGTAACTTTCCCAGATGGATCTTCCAGACCCAGAATCAGCATGTGCTCGGCCATCCAGCCTTCCGTCCGCGCAATGTGACTCGCGATCCGCAGCGCAAAGCACTTCTTGCCGAGCAGGGCATTGCCGCCATAGCCTGAGCCAATGCTCCAAATCAGCCGTTCCTCGGGGAAATGGAGAATGAAGCGGCGATCCGTACTCAAATCGCCGATCGAATGAAGACCGGGAACAAAATCGCCTGAACTGCCGAGTCGTTCAAGCGCAACCTTGCCCATGCGGGACATAATTCGCATACTTGCCACGACGTAAGCGCTGTCGGTAATCTCCACGCCGATTCTGCTGTACGGAGAGTTTGCCGGGCCGAGGATATACGGCACGACGTACATAGTGCGGCCCTTCATCGCACCGTCGAAAAGCGGCCGGACCTTGTCCTTGGCCTCTTGCGGAGCCATCCAGTTATTGGTCGGGCCGGCGTCGATCTTCTCGCGGGCGCAGATGAAAGTCAGCCCTTCGGTACGTGCGACGTCGTTCGGGTTGCTTCGATGGAGATAGCAATTCGGGTAGGTTTTCTGATTCAGCTCGATGAAAGTGCCATCGCGGAGCATTTCCTTGGTCAAGCGCTCATTTTCTGCTTCGGAACCGTCGCACCAGATGATTTTGGATGGTTTGGTCAGGCGTGCCGAATCTTCTACCCAGCTTTCCATTGGCGTTGACAACTGTCCTCCTAGGATTTCCCGCGGGGAAAAACCAACGGTCCAATGTGACCTTAAACGACCGCAAATTTTAGGCCACGGAGTGCGGAAAAGCAAAGACTATGAAGACTTCTAAAAGAACCTACTATTAAATGCTTGACCAAGATAAGAATACCTCATAGCTCAGGGTATGAGTTGGACTCGGCGGCTCACCATGGTAACGTCACCGTCTTGCGAGGGCGTCACCGTGAGCGGACGCGCATTGAGCAGAAACTTGCCTTCCGGCGGCAGGCGGTATGTTATATCGGTTGCAAACACTTCAACCGGTTTCCCCACAGGAAGTGTGAAGCCAATTTCGATCCCCTCCGGCAGCATCGTCAAGCACCGATAGACCTGCCACCCTCCGAAGTATCGGCGCACCCGTTCGGTCTCCGGTTCGACGGGGTAACCTTGTACTCGCACCGCCTGAACGTCAGCTCCTGGCGGGAAAAGGATCATCGCCAGCGGAGCGCCTCGCTCCGAACGCAGCAGGGTGCGATACGTCCGCTTGCCATTATTTTCATAGGATTCGATGATCGTGAGCGTTGGTGGGGAGAGATCCAGGCGTGGCGCCTCCGACAGGTAAGCAGGGCCTGCCTCCCATGGAAACGGCCCTTTGCCCGCACGCTGAAACGTTGCCGCCACGCGAATCGGTTCCGGCAGCCGGCCGGAAGCCGGCTGCACGATCCATTGCGATTTGCCTGTGTCAGCGTCTTTCCAGTATTGGATATTGGCACGCTCGGGCGCCTTCGCAGAATAGCCCGGCGCCACTACCGTGGCAAACGTCGCGAGCACCGTCACCGCCAGGGGAATCCAGAAAAATGCGGCGCCGCGCGAACCGGATACATTCAAGAGATCTCTGCACAGCGGAACGAGCGGCGTCACTAGAAGAGCGACCAGCATCGCGATCAGCGGCACCGCCCGATTACCCAGCCCGTCGTAGAGCAAGAGCGCGGGTGGGATGCCAACGATTGCAGCGGTCGCGAGCGGCAGAAACCCTGACAAACTCGCAGCGGCGCTTTCTATCGTTTCGTTGCGCCGCAGCGTAAATGGAAGCGCCGCCAACACCGCAACGCCCGCAGGCACCAGCAACACGTAGCTGATTCCATTTGCCTTCCACGCCACCACGATTGATAGCAGTGTCCACCAAGTCCACACGCCGGCCCACAGCCCCCAGAGTCCGGTGCGGTGCGCAAACAGGATTCCGAGAGTCAAAGCGACGGCAATTGCGAGTGACCAGAACGCAATTTCGACCGGAACCGGATGCGCCACCCAGTTCACCAGCATGGCGCCAGCTAACTGAATCAACGTCTTGAGGGCGAGTGCCAGTATCCCAGTCACGGCGATGATCGCAAACCAGGCCGCAAGCCCCCACAAAAATTCGTGTCGTGCCAGCCGCTTGTTTCGACCGAGCCACGCGATCTGAAAAAACACGAGCAACGCCACGACAATCGCTAGCGGCAATGTCCAACGAGATGGCCATCGGACCGTCTCGCGTTGAAAGATGTCGAAATAAACGGCGTCCCCTTGCGGCAGGTTCGAAAGATCCGAATTGGCTATGGCGACTAGCGCGGGTAGTGCATTGTCGCCCTGGTGCTGCAAGCTCGCGGCGTTTACATTGGCCATGTTGTCGAGCGGCGTGTGGTACTGAGCCACATTGTCGATCATCGCGAAATTGAGTCCCTGATAGCTGGCCGACTTGAAGATGGTGAAATCGGTGTCGTTGGGTAGCTGTTTGTACGCAGTGTAAAAAATCGAGCTAGTCGCGGGGCGTGTGGCGTGGTGAGCATACAGCCGCACGGCCCATTCATTCGCGCTGCCTGTTTCGAACAGCAGGCTAGGCCCGGAGGTCCCTCGCGCATCGATGTTGACCGCTGCACGCACATCCTTGGCCCAGGGATGGTAGTCGACAAACGCGCGCGCGCCGAGCAGCCCCGGCTCTTCTCCATCATCCAGCAAAATGACGATCGAATGGCGCGGACGTGGAAGCGATTTCAGCGCCCGGGCGATTTCCAGCACGGCCGCGACGCCAGCTCCATCATCGGAGACGCCTGGGCCTGCGGCGACGGAGTCGTAGTGCGCTGCGAGCAAGACGGCGGGCTTGCCAACCGGATCGTCCGGCGCACCGGCGGCGCTGACGGCAGTTCCTTTCAGGTATGTCACTACATTGTTTACCGTCGCGCAGGCGCCGTATTGGTTACATTCAAAGGCGTTCTGGATTTCCGGCTGGTAACCGAGGTTCTTCAGTTCCTCGACGATGCGGCCTCGCACGGCGTCATTCGCCTCGCTGCCCACCGGATGTGGCATGCCATCGCCTATCAGCCGGTTAAGGACCGTCAGCGCACGGCCAGCCGAGAACTCAGTCGCCGGGGCTTTCGAGGGCTTTGGTGCGGGGGGCTGAAGTCCCTCTATCGTAAGGACCATGATTGCTGCCCAGATGGCAGCGCCCACCAGGATCCGGCCAACTCCCGGTTCGTTTCCCTGTGCCACGCAGCCTCCTGTGCCGGTCATGCTAGGCTACGCTACCTCTTAAGTCAAATAAAGAGAGGGAACTACGAGCGATAAAGAAGCTGGGAATATGCTCTGCCTGTTGCCCCATGCCTATCACTGAATCCGCACAACCGTAAAAACCGTCCTTTACACGCCCTTCTAGGCATGCTACTTTTGCTTCCCGTAACCGCCATCGTAGCGCCAGGCGGCAGGGCCATCGAAAATCGACCCGCGAACGTTTTTGTCTCGAAAGACTTCCCGCGAAAACATAAACCGAGCCTTCTTCTGCCGATGAGGCATGGGAAGCAACGTTTGCGAGGCAATGAGTGCTAAAACTCCGTAAAGTCGAGTTGCTGGGCTTCAAGTCGTTTTTTGACAAGACTCCGATCACCTTCAGCGGCAGCGGAATTACCTGCATTGTCGGCCCCAACGGCTGCGGCAAGTCGAACGTGGTGGACGCCATTTCCTGGGTGCTCGGTGAGCAGAGCCACAAAATGCTCCGCGCCGAACGCATGTCGGATTGCATATTCAACGGTACCGCCAAGCGCCCTCCGCTGGGCATGGCGGAAGTGACGCTGACGCTCGTGGACCCGGAGCTTTCCGAGGCGGTTGCCAAGGTCATCGATGGACAGCAGGAAGCAGCGTCCGACGTTGGCGGGCTTTCCGCAAATGACCTCGCGCACAGCGAATCGCAGTTCGAAGATGACTTTGCCGATTCTTCTGCTGGTCCCGCCGATGTTGCTGCTGCGGACGACGCTGCCAGCCGCCAAAGTCCAAAAAAGCGCGCAATCCACAAGCCTGTCATCACCCTCAAGCCCGGAGAAGTGGTCGTGGCGCGCCGCCTGTATCGTTCCGGCCAAAGCGAATACCTGATCAACGGCCGCGTTTCCCGCCTCCGCGACGTTCAGGAAATATTCATGGGCATAGGCCTCGGCCCGGATAGCTACGCCATCATCGAGCAGGGCCGCATCGGCCAGATCCTGAATTCCAAGCCCATGGACCGTCGCGCCATCATCGAAGAAGCCGCCGGAATCACCATGTATAAGACCAAGCGGCGTCTCTCGGAAGCGAAACTTGAGGCCTCCAAGATCAATCTTTCGCGCGTCAACGATATTTTCGTCGAAGTCGAAAAGCAGCTCGCTTCGCTCAAGCGCCAGGCGTCGAAGGCCCGCCGTTATGCCGAATTGCGCGAGCAGATGCGCGGCCTGCTGCGAATTATGCTCGCCAGCAAGGCAGAGCATCTCGATATCGAAGCCGCTCGCCTGCAGACCCTGCTCCGTGAAATGGACGCCGCCGAGGAGCGCGCCTCCGCGTCCCTGCACGAACTGGAATCCGAACAGGAGCGCCTGAGCGCCCGCACCTACGAACTCGACTCGGAGCTTCGCCAGGTTCAGAACCTGCTCGGGCAGACCGCTCTCGATCTCGACCGCTCGGAAAACCGCATCACCTTCAACCACGAACAGGTGGCGCAGCTCAAATCTCGGGCGGAGCGGCAGGTGCTTGAAATTGAACAAGCCGTGCATATGGCTGAGGAGCTCACCGCGCGCAGTTCCGCACAGCGCGCATCGGTTGCCGGCTTCCGCGAGCAGACCGCATTACTGGAGACAAGCCTGCGCGAGTCCACCGAGCAGGCCGCGTCGAGCGGGACCGAGCAGGAACGGCTCGAATCGCGCATGGAAGAATTGCGCCAGCTCGCCGGGCGTCTCGTGGAAGAATCCGCCCGAGAACAGGCGGAATCTCTTCAGGCCGAAGAAGCCGCCGCGCGCCACACTGCCGCCGAAGAGCAGCGTGCTGCGGCGCTGCAAGCGATCGAAACCGAATGGAAAGCTTTATCCGGGCGTGTGGAAGCGGCCGGTGTGGAGTTCGAGCGGGCACAGCGGCTCGCCGAGGAACTCGGCGAGGCGGCGCGCGATGCGCAGGCTCGTCTGGCCGAGCTTCGCCGCTCGCAGCAGGAAACCGCCCAGCAGCTCGAACGAACCCGCGAAGGACTTTCCGGTGAACGCGCCCGCCACGCTTCCATCGAGCAGATTCTCAGCGAGCGCGCCTACACGGCCGATGCCGTGCAGAAGCTTTTTAACGCCAATGGCGCGGGCGAATCGCGCGGCTTCCGAGCGGTAGGATTGCTCGCCGACTATGCCGAGGTGCGGGAGAAGTACGAAGGCGCGATCGAGCAATTCCTCCGCGACGAACTCGAATATGTGGTTGTGGAATCTTTCGATCACGCGCGCGCCGGAATTGCCTTGCTGCGCGACGAAATGGGTGGCCGCGCGACTTTCTTCGTGGATTCGCTGCACAAGTTGAATCTCACCGTACCTGCGGAAGGGGCTGAGCCGGCCATGCCCGAAGGCGCGCTGGCACGCCTCGACCATCTGGTGGAATTTCGCGATCCGCTGGGCCCGGCGGCAAAGCAATTCCTTTCGAAGCTGCGTGCGGCGTATCTCGTCGAGGGCGCCGTGGTGGCCGAACGCTTGGCGCATGAAAATTCCCATGGCTATTTTCTGACGACAGACGGCACCTGTTATCACGGCCGGATGGTCTCTGGCGGCCGCCAGGGCGAAGCCGGGCCGCTCGCGCTCAAACGCGAACTTCGCCAGCATGAGGGCGAGGCCGCGCGTCTCGATTGCATCGCCCAGGAGCAGCAAGGAGAATTGACGCGCCTGGAGGCGGCAATTGCGGAAGGCGAGCGCCAACTTTCCGGCGCAATGGCGCAGCACGTCGAAGCCGAGAAATCGCTCGTTGCGGCTGCCCATCAGCGAGATCAGGCGCGCAGTGAATTTCGCCGCATCGAACAGCAGGTCGGAGCGGAACGCGATGCCATCGCGCGGCTCCGCTCGGAAGCCCAGGCCGCTCGCGCACACGCCGAGCAGGCCCGCGCCGAACACGCCGAGGCGCTTCGCTCCCGCGCGGCGGCCGAGGCGGAAGCCGCGGAATCGGCCGAGCAGCTCGCGAAACTGCGCCGCGATTCTCAAGTGATTCAGGAACGAGTCGTAGCGCGTCGCGAGGAATTGGCCACAGTGTCCGAGCGCCTTGCCAGCGCTGAAGCCGTCGAGCAGCGGTTATCGGACGAAATCACCCAGGCCGGCGAGCGAGTCCACTTGTTGCGCCAGCAGCACGCCGCGCTGTTCCAGGAAAAAGAAGAGCTGGAGACCTCCACCGGCCACCTTGCCCGGCAGGTCGAGGATCTTCGCAATGAGAAGCACCGTCTCCAAGAACGAAAAGCGGCGCTCGAACAGGAATGGGATCTGGCGCGGTCACGCGCCGGCGAAATTGAAGAGGCGTTGCGCGGCCGGCGCCAGTCCCTGGATGAACTGCGCGCCGAGCGCAGTCAGCGCCAGATTGAAAAGGCTCGCAACGACGCCGATCGCGATCATCTTCGCCAAACTTGCATGGCGGAGTTGAATGCCCAGCCCGAGGAATTGATCGCGCAGGAATCCAGCCTTTTGGTCGGCGAGCATCTCATCGCCGCGGAAACTACCTACAACGAAATGAAGGCCCGCGCCGAAGCGATGGGCCCGGTGAACATGATGGCTCTCGATGAATATCGCGAGTGTGAGCAGCGCGAGGAATTTCTACGGCGCGAACGCGACGATTTGGTGCAATCCATCGAGAACACCCAGCTCACCATCCACGAGCTCGATCAGGTCTCGCGGCAGAAATTTGAGGAAGCGTTCCATTTCATCAACGCCCATTTCGCCATTGCATTCCAATCCCTATTTGGCGGCGGCACGGGTGAAATGCGCTTGACGGAGCCCGACAGCGCCGGCGACGCCGGTATCGACATCGTGGCGCAGCCGCCGGGCAAGCGCCTGCAGAACATCCTTCTTCTCTCGGGTGGCGAGAAGGCGCTTACGGCCCTTGCTCTCTTGATTGCCGTGTTCCGCTTCCGGCCGAGCCCCTTCTGCATTCTCGACGAAGTGGATGCGCCGCTCGACGAAGCGAACGTCGGCCGATTCAACAAAATGCTCGCCGACATGTGCGGGCAGACGCAATTTATCGTGGTCACCCATAACCGCAGGACTATGGAAATGGGTTCAGTGCTCTACGGCGTCACCATGCAGGAGCCGGGTGTATCCAAGCTGGTGTCCGTGAAGTGGGAAGAGGTCGCGGCATCCGCTCCCAAAGTCGCCAGCGCCGCCAGCAACGCTGCTTGAAATTTTCCATTGGTCGGGCCGTGCGATCGTGCTTCCTCCATGATGCATATATCTTTGTCGCTTCCATTAAAATGATGGATCCAAATAAATTTCTTTAGCCGTTGACAACCCGGCTCCCTGCGCTAGAATACCCGCCTTCCAGCAATTGAGGACATGAACCGTGACGTCTCCACAAATGAATGCGATTGTTTCGCAAACAAATTTTCCCGGTCTCACGCTTCAGGCACGCGGGAAAGTCCGCGACATCTACCGCCTCGGCGACCGCTTGCTGATCGTCGCCACGGACCGGCTTTCGGCTTTCGATGTCGTTCTCCCGACCCCAATCCCCGATAAAGGGCGCGTTCTTACCCAGCTCTCTCTCTTTTGGTTTGAACGCTTGGGCAACGTTGTTCCCAACCATGTGCTTTCGGCCGGAAATTTTACGGGCGAGCTCGCGCCCTATGCGGATGTCCTCGATGGCCGCGCCATGCTCGTTCGTCGCACCGAGCCCGTTCCCATCGAATGCGTCGTGCGCGGATACATTTCCGGCTCGGGCTGGAAGGATTATCAAAGGAACGGCGCTATCTGCGGGATTGCTTTGCCGCCGGGCCTGCGCGAATCTGACCGGCTGCCGCAGCCGATCTTCGCGCCTTCCACGAAGGCCGTTTCCGGCCACGATGAAAATATTTCCTTTGAGGAAACCATCTCGCGGATTGGCCGGCCTCTTGCTGAACGCTTGCGGGACACGAGCCTGACTCTTTACCAGCGAGCCGCGGAACACGCCTCTGAACGTGGCATTGTGATTGCCGATACAAAATTCGAATTCGGATTGCTGGGGCAGGAGCTGATCTGGATCGACGAAGCGCTCACGCCTGATTCCTCGCGTTTCTGGCCCGCGAGTGAATATGCTCCGGGCAAGCCGCAGCCTTCTTTTGACAAACAGTACGTCCGCGATCACCTTGAGCGGATTGGATGGAACAAGCAGCCGCCGGCACCTGCGCTTCCGCCGGACGTCGTCGCTGCCACGCGCGAAAAATATAGAGAAGCATATCAGATCATTACCGGCCACGCACTCGACTGAACGGACCGCATCTCATGGTTTTAACTTATGTGAAGCAGGGTGAATGTGCCCTGTTCGCTGCGCGCATTTCCAAGGGAGCAAGATGTGAAGCATCCACATCGCGTTCGGAGCAATCCGGCACTATACAGCGTCTCCTGCGGAGCGTGCTGACGTGAAAGATCAACTAGAATCGCTGGTCGGGTTGATGGTCGAAAAAGGCATCCTGCTCGAAGAAGCTGTCACGGAATTCGAGAAAAAGTTCATCCGGCGCGTCCTGGAGAGTTCCAACGGAAACCAGTGCCGCGCCGCCAAGGTTCTCGGAATTCACCGCAACACCCTGAGCCGCAAGATTGGCGAGTACAAGCTCGAGCACGCCGGACGCCGCCGCGCGTGAAGACGAACCGCGTGTTTGCGGAGTCTATCCGCAGTAGCAAACAGTTTAGACCCTGAGCTTCCCATGTCGCCGCGCTCATGCCGCAAATAGGAACTGTGCATTGTGCGCGCGGCGGCGACTCAGGAACGTCCTCCAGTTTCGATTCGAGTCCTGGAGTTTGTCACGCGGAAGCGACAATACGCTCGCTTCGCGTCCGCTTTCAGGTCCGGCCAAAATAGAGTGGCCGGTCGAGGATCAGTTCCAGCTTGGTCTCTTTCCCCAAAGTCAGTTCTTGCCCGAGACCTGAGGTCACCATGAATCCTGTCACTGCGCCGGCCGCAGCCCCAAGCGCAGCGACCTTCGCGTTGTGCGTCGTCACTCCGGCGGTCGCACCGACAAACGCTCCCGCAGCCGCCGCCTCGGCTTCTTCCTGTCTTTTGCTCGTCCGGCTCTCGATTTCGCCCTCCTGATCGTAGTCTACCTTCACCGAGTGGACGCCGGGAATGTCGGAAACGGCTGCAACGAGTGGCGCCCATCCCCTCGGCGTCTTGACGTCGTCGAAGGTCAGCCACATGCGTGCTCGGCCCGTTTGATGAGCGGCTTCCACCTTGTCGACGTGACCGCGCACTTCCAACCCTGGCGGCAGGATGGCTCCGTCTGTTGTGGTGATTGGTTCCAAAGTGCGAGCGTGGAAATGATTGCCCGCCTGCGAGTTTTTGGTGCTCAGCTCGTCTTCCAATCCAATCAAAAAGCGCGTTCCGGCGGGAACCGCGTTCACGGGCACTCCAGCCGCCGGCCTTGCATACGGTTGGTCTTGCGCATAAACCTGCGTTCCCATTCCGGCGGCGCCCAGCATGGCGGCCAGCGCTAAAAGCACAGCGGTGTCTTTCATCAGTTCCTCCTTTGGCGTTTTCACTCTTTTAGGGCTTTCCATTCGGGGAACTCAAGTGCCCTGCATACGGAGCTAGGATGATTGTGCGACGCGTCGGGTGGCCTGGCGGCGTTTTTTCACTGCAAGTGGCGGTATGGGTTGAATCTCGTGCAAGAAAAGCCGTTGCAGCGGCCCAAATCGGCTCCGTGCATTCCCAATCTAGTCATGCTTGCATCGCGAATTCCCATTTTCGATTTTTCTCCCGTCAGGTCAACCGATCCGTTAGCTCCTGCTGGACTTGTAGAACCCTGCGTAGTATTACGATCTTGTCAGAAATTCCATTTCGACACAGACTTCATTCGCCAAGTTTTACGATCATTTTAATATCCTTTATTTTCAATGCTCTCGACGAAGTTTGAGTGTTCCCATTTGGTCTCCGTCGTGCTTCTGCATTTAGGAAAGGGAAATCTAAAAAGAGGAATCCCAATTGGCAAGCGGAACAGAAGCTGCCATGTCTAGGGAACGGCCAACCGCCGTCACCGTCCTCATCGTGGACGATGAAGACACCACAAGCAGTCTCTGTCGCGAAGTTGTGGCGGAGGCTGGCCTGCGAACACGCACTGCTTCCACCACGGAGCAAGCCCTCGAAATTCTCGATCAGCATCCCGTGGACATCATTATCACCGACCTCCGCGTCCCGGAATTGGGCGGGATCGAACTGCTGAAGCGCGTCCGCGAAATCTATCCGCAAACGGCGGTCATCGTCCTCACCCAGTACGGCACCATTGAGAGCGCTGTGGAGGCCACGCGCATGGGCGCGGCCGACTATGTCACCAAGCCTTTCCATGTCTCCGAACTGCGCGGCAAGCTGGACCGCCTGGTCCGCTCCATCGAAATCGGCCAGGAAAATCGCGTCCTGCGCGAGCAGCTTCGCACGCGGCCTGGCTTCGCGGGCCTAATCGGCCTCTCGCCCAAGATGCAGCGCGTCTACCGGCTCATCGAAAAGGTGAGTCAGCACAACTATCCCGTCCTGATCCTCGGAGAAAGCGGAACGGGCAAAGAGCTTGTGGCTCGTTCCATCCATTTCTCGGGCCTGCGGCGCACACGGCCTTTTGTTCCGGTCGATTGCACGGCTCTGGTTCCCACGCTGATCGAATCGGAGCTCTTTGGTTACGTCAAGGGCGCCTTCACCGGAGCGGTCCATAGCAAACAGGGCTTGATGGAGACCGCCGGCAACGGCACTCTCTTCCTCGACGAGATTGGCGATTTGCCCTTCGACTTGCAGGCCAAATTATTGCGCGCGCTTCAGGAACGGGAGATCAGGCCGGTAGGCTCCACCGATCGCATTTCCATCTCCACGCGGATCATCGCCGCCACCAATCGCGATCTCGAAACCGCCGTCCGCCAGGGCCATTTCCGGCAGGATCTGTTCTTCCGGTTGAACGTCGTGCAAATCAAGATTCCGCCCCTGCGCGATAGGAAGAGCGATATTCCTTTTCTGGTGAATTCTTTCCTCGAGAAGTTCAGCGATTCCGAAAGCCCTGCTCGCACTATTTCCGAAGATGCCTTGGCTCGGCTCGTCAGCTACGATTGGCCCGGCAACGTCCGCGAGCTCGAGAATGCCATTGAGCGCGCCATTGCTTTGGGTTCTGGGCCCATCCTTCACGTGGGCGATCTCCCCACCAACCTTCAATACGGCTCGAGCGAACGCATCTCGTCAAGCGATGAACTTGTGCCGCTCGATGAGCTCGAACGTCGCGCGATCTTGCGCGCGCTGCGTGAATCTTCAGGAGATAAGCTTGCTGCGGCGCGTCTGCTGGGTATCGGCAAGACGACGCTTTATCGCAAGCTCAAGCAGTACGGCGCTCAGTCTCATTCGCCTTCCGGTTCGTAGCCCATCGGTCGCGTAGCGCCACCTCCCGCTGTCGGTTTTCTCCGCAATCCCCAGACAGGACGCATCCGTGTCGAAGTGGGAAGCGTTCTGTCTTGCCCATCTTCGGCGCTTCTGCCAAGTGATTGAATCCTCGCAACTTCGCTCTTCTTCCCTGAGTCGCGCTTGGCACAAAGTATGCAATGGATTTTCGCATGCAGCCAAAAGTGATCTACGTTCTGCATCCCGCCCGCTGCCTGCTCGTTCGCGGCAGGCACGCGCCATGGACCCTGCTCGTGCGCCGCGCAGTGGAATACGCCGTGACTATCGCGCTGGCGCTTTTCTCAAGTTACTGGATCGTGGCGGGACGCTGGTAAGTGAAGCGCCCCGCTGATCGCTCGTTCTCTACAGTTCCCGATTCATCTCGCCCATCGACTCATCCCGAGATCCACTCTCGGATGGATGCTCCGAGGCTTCTGGTCGATGAGGACTTCCGTGCCGTTTTTGATTCCAGCGGCGAGGCGCTGATCGTAGTCGATTCTGGCGGCATCATGCAGCGAGCCAATGCCCGCGCCAGTGAATTGCTTCGCCTGCAAGATGCGCGTCTCGGGCGCGCCAGCCTCGGAGATGTCCTGCCCGCCTCGGTCGCGGGACAGGTCGTATCGATGGGTGTCGGCGCGGCGTTTCCTGCGGTTCGGCGGAGCTTTGATACCTCGCTGGCCACTGGCTTTCCCATCCGGGTCACGCTGCGCTCAATTTTGCCCGGTTCGCATCACCTGCTCCTCTGTCTGGAAGAAGGATCGGCTGTTCGGCGGGCGGAAGCGAAATGGCGCCAGGCCGACGCCGAGCTTCGCAGTGTGCTCGATTCGGTGCAAACGGGCATCGTCGTCTTCGACGTGCTGGGCCGGCTGCGCTATTCGAGCGCCCGGTTCGCCGAGCTATTCGGTCTCGATGCGCGCCGGCTCGAAATCATTCAGGATTTCGCCGAACTCGATGCCCTTATTGCGGGGCGCTTTCGCCTGCCCCAATCTTTCTCCGCGCCCTGGAAGTCTTTCATGGAGGGAGGTGGGAACCCCGGCCGCGACGAATTGGAAATCATGCAGCCGGACCCGCGCGTGATCGAGCGCTTCTACCGCCCGGTCCTCGATTCCGACCACGTTCCCGTCGGGTGGCTCGAAATCTATTCCGATGTGACCGAGCATCGCCTGTTTCGGTCCAAGATGCTGCAAAACGAAAAGATGGTGGCCCTGGGCCAGCTCGTTTCCGGGATCGCGCACGAACTCAATAATCCGCTCACCACCATCATGGGATATACGCAGCTTCTGCTCGGCCACGGCCTGATTCCAACCCAGCTTTCCGAGGCTCGCAAGGTTTATCAGGAGGCGGAGCGCGCCCGGCGCATTGTGAAAAATCTCCTCTACTTCGCCCGTGAGAACAAGCCCGAGCGCAGCACCGTCGATCTGAACGAAATTGTCGAGCGCACACTGGCCCTGCGCGGCTACGAGCTGAAGGCCGAAAATATTGTTGTCGAATGCAAGCTCGCGCCGGACCTTCCGCGGACGATGGCCGATCCCTACCAGCTACAACAGGTGGTGCTGAACCTGGTGATGAATGCCGAGCAGGCGCTCCTGGAGCAGCGCGGGCAGGGGCGCATTGAAATCGGCACTCGTGCGATTCTACATCGCGATGAAAAGCGCATCGTTCTTGACGTGTCCGACGATGGCCCCGGCATTCCCAGCGAGATCGCCTCGCGCATCTTCGATCCGTTCTTCACCACCAAGGCCCCCGGCGTGGGGACGGGGCTGGGACTTTCCATCGTCTACGGGATCGTTCGCCAGCACGATGGAGAGGTCACCTTCGACAGCTCGCCACATGCCGGTACGCGATTTGTCGTCGAATTACCCATCGTTCCCGTTCCCGCCACAGTGCGCGCGGCCATCCTGCCGCCGTCAGGAGAGCCAGTGGGAGTAGACACTGGTCGCATCCTCGTGGTCGAGGATGAGCCGACCGTCGCGCAACTGATTGTCGACATCCTTCAGGAAGAGGGACATCATGTCGAAGCGGTCCTCGAAAGCCAGGACGGACTCACTCGTATTTCCCGCAACCATTACGACCTCGTGATTTGCGATTTGCGGATGCCGTGCCTCGATGGCCGCGCTTTCTATCAAACGCTCGTGCGGGCGGGAAACCCAATCTACGACTGCATCCTCTTCATCACGGGCGACACGCTTGCGCCGCACACCCTGGAATTCCTCGAGTCGCACCGGTTGCCGCATTTGGCCAAGCCCTTCCTGGTCGAGGAGCTGAAGCTCGCGGTCAAGCAGCAATTAGATTCCCACCGCAAGTTGCCTGCGACGAGCCATTCTCCACACGCGGTGAAAGCTCGAAGCGCATTGTAGGGAGACTGGAGTTGCATTGGAAATTGATCCCCCCCGGAATGCGGTCGGCCCGAGGCTTGCAACTCACAGGATATAGAACAGGGAAAGCAGTGGAATGAGCCAGATAGAAGCCGGAAATGGGATTACCTGCAGCAAGTCTCAAACGGCCGCTGCTCAAGGCATCCGGAGGGACTCGAACGCCCAGTATCCCGCGGTTCTTGCCCGGCCGGCTGCCGTCTTAGGGATTGCAGATCCGGCTGTGGCGCAGCGGCTGGCAACCGATGTCGCGCGCTGGGCGATTGCGCCTGCCGTCAGCGTCGCCTCCAGCCTTGCGCGCCTGTGCGAGTTGTCACAGCGAACTCTTCCGCAGGTTATCGCATTGGAAATCGAACTACTACAAGGCCAGCCACTTTTGGAATCCATGCGCCCATTGATTGCCACCGCGCCGCTGATTGTGGTGGGAGCGGCCGAACATCAGGAGGAACTGGCGGACCTTGTGGCGGCGGGGAACTTGGATTTCGTCGTGCGCGTGGGTGAATTTATCCCGCTCGTCGCGGCGCTCATCGTCCGAAGATGGAGATGTTGGGTGCGAATGCGAGAATCGGCTGTTGCGCCCGCCTGGGCGGGACCGCCGGCTGGCATCAGCGAGATATTCCGCCACGAAATCAATAATCCTCTTACCGGAATTCTCGGAAACTCGGAATTGGTTCTGGCGCATCGCGAGCACCTGTCTGGGGTGCAAATCCAGCGACTCCAGACCGTCGTGGATCTCGCCGTCCGCCTGCGCGAGACGATTCGCCGTCTCAGCGATGCGTGGGAACGCCCGCAAGCGCCTCAAGCACCGTAGTCTCGCTTCCGCGGCATTTCATCGCCGCTGCTATTTATCGGTCACTTAACAGCTTGTTGAAAAACTCGTTTCGATCGTCATTCGAGCGGAGCGAAGAATCTCTCTTCATGAAAATGCCAAGAAAAGCTGAGATTCCTTCGGGCCAAAAGCGTCCCTCAACATGATGCGCGGCATTTTTCAACAAGCTGTTAAAGAGCGATATCTCGAATCCGAGCGGCGCTACATGAATTTCGTATCTTCCAAATCCGCCTTCGGCGATGAACAACACCGCATTCCTCGTGATTCAGTACAAAGGAAGTGCGCGTGAAAAAGGTGCTGTCACATAGCCATCGGGTGGCGGTGCGAGCGGGTTTGGGCTGTACCGGTTACGATCCGGTCGAGGAATAGTGGCGCGTGCTGATTGTCCAAAGAGAAACCGCAATCGTGAAGAACACAATCGCCACAACGGGCACAAAGGGCGCATATTCCGGCGTGACCGTGCGGCCCAGCAGCCGCACGCTCGGATAATAGGATGCCAGCCCGAACGGGATGATCCAGCATAGAAAAAATTGCACCGCGCCGCTGTAGATCGAAAGCGGGTATCGCCCGAACGCGATCACGTTCCACACCGGAGGGTGCACGCCGATGCGGTCTTCGAACCAGAACGACGCTGTGGTCAGAATCAGAAAAACGGAAATATAAATCACGCCGGCGCAGCTTCCAAAAAATACGAACAGCACAATCTTGTCTAGCGTCCACGCGACGTGCAGGCTGTGTGACGCCCAGGCCATGCAGAACACGCCCGTAGCTACTTCCTGCAGTGATTCGATGCGGAAGGTTTCAAACAAAATTTGGAAGAGCGACGAAATCGGACGTAGCAAAATCCGGTCGAATTTCCCTTCGATGATGTAGTTGTTGCCGAAATCATAGAGGTTCGTGCTGATCACGTTGAAAATACCGTAGGGAATCAGCGAGAAGCCATAGAGAAACAGCACTTCCTGAAAACGCCAGCCCGCCAGTTGCGGAACCTTCTGAAACAGCACGATCACGAAGGCCAGCCCGAAAATTGTCGCAGCAAAACTTGTTACCAGGCTGATGAAGAAATCGCCTCGATAGCTCACCCGCACTTTCGCGTACTGCGTGAAATAGTCGAAGAAAAGAAGCCAGTGGCGGCGTACGTCCGCGGCGAAGGCCGCGAGGCCGCGTTTTTCTTCTGGCGCTTGAATGATGGGAGGCAGGGAAGCCATCGCCATGTCAGCCACCCTGAATTGTGATTCTGCGCACCGACCGCGTCCACCACAGATGGGCGAGGATCAGCAAGGCCGCTACCCAGAACCACTGCGTTGCGAGCGCGCGCAGCGCATGCGCCCGATCGAATTTGCCCAGGTAAATTTGCAGGGGCGTGTAGGCGATGTGCTCGAACGGAAGCCACGCCAGCACCTCCCGAATTTTGTCCGGGAAATACGCCATGGGGATCAGCAGCCCGGAAAGCAGTTCGATCAGCCAGAATTTTGCGCGAATCAGCGCCAGGATCGACTTCAGCGGAATCGCGCACGTCCCGATCATGAAGTTGATCGCGCCCATCAAGAAGAAGCTGCCCAGCACGCCCACCAGAAACAGCAGAAAGTCCTCGCGCGACGCCGGCCCATGAACCGGAAAGACGAAAGCCACCAGCACTGCCGTGGGAAGCGTCAGCAGACCTAGGCGGAATGTCGACTCGCCCATGGCGCGGCAGATCCACATCCACTGCACCGACACCGGCTTGATCAGGTCCATGGCGATTTTGCCGTCGATCACTTCGTAGGCCATTTCCTGGTCGATCGTGTTCGTGTAGAACGAACGAATAATCCAGCCCACGCTCACGTAGGTGATCATCTGCGGCAGGTTGTATCCCGCAATCGACTGCCCCGGGTGGTACACCGCGCTCCAGATGAAATAGTAGACCGTGACGTTCAGCGAGTAGGTCACGATTCCGGTGAAGTAGCGCAGCCGGAACGCAAGAATATTCACGAACCCGACTCGCGAGAATTCCGCATACGGAGCCAGTGCGTCCAGCCACGCGCTCATGCGCCGACCTCGCACAGCGCTTCGCCTGCATAGATGCGTTTCACGATCTCTTCAATCGGCTCGTCTTCGATCAGCAGGTCGCGCACCTCCACGGCGCCGAGGATCTGTCGGATCAGGTCGGCGGTGGCGATTTTTGTGCGGTCGAAGCGGATGCGGTAAGTCAGCTCGTCGACGGGCTCAACCTCCAGCCCGTCGCGGGAAAAGAGGGAAATGCCGCTCACCTGCGCGCGGTCCTTGAGCGC
The DNA here is from genome assembly GCA_035534055.1 of Candidatus Acidiferrales bacterium. Lineage (GTDB taxonomy): Bacteria > Acidobacteriota > Terriglobia > Acidiferrales > UBA7541 > Palsa-295. The sequence goes on from DATLST010000224.1 coordinate 34,207, forward strand.
AAACTTGATCTGCTTGGTGCGCAGGAGCCTTTGCTTCAAATCGCTGAGGTTCCCGTCGAACAGCACCCGGCCGTGATCGATGATCATGATGCGGCGGCACAATTCCTCAATGTCGTCCAGGTCGTGCGTGGTCAGTAAGACCGTTGTGTGGAATTCGCGGTTGATAGCGCGAAGGAAGTGTCGGATGTGGTCTTTGGCCACCACATCGAGCCCGATGGTTGGCTCGTCGAGAAACAACAGCGGCGGATTGTGCAGCAGCGCCGCGGCCAGGTCGCAGCGCATGCGCTCGCCCAGGGAGAGCTTTCGCACCGGCGTGTGAAGGTAGTCGCGGATGCCGAGGATTTCGTCGAAGCGTTCCATGCGCGCGTCGAAATCGCGCTGCGGCACGTCGTAAATCCGCCGCAAAAGCTTGAACGATTCGATGACCGCGATGTCCCACCAGAGCTGCGTCCGCTGTCCGAAAACGACCCCGATCGTCTTCACGTAATGGCGGCGCTGGCGGTACGGCACGAAGCCGTTAATGACGATCTCTCCGCTGGTGGGCACCAGAATGCCCGTGAGCATCTTGATGCTGGTGGATTTGCCGGCTCCGTTCGGGCCAATGTAGCCTACCATCTCGCCTCGATTGATCGAAAAGCTCACCCGGTCGACGGCGGCCACAGTGCGATAATCGCGCACGAAAAGGTTCTGAATCGAGCCCCAGACGCCTTCCCGGCGGTGAAACGAGCGGAAATGCTTGCACAGCTCGTGGACGTAAATCAGCGAATCGGAGCTCATGAACCCTTGAATTTTAACACTTGTCCCCGCCGGGTCGCAGAGAGAAACCGGAGGACTATTCACCCATTACTTTGACGAGGATGTGCTTGGGACGTGAGCCGTCTAATTCTGTGAAATGGCATGGAAAGAGCCAGGGAATCGGCGTAACCCCTGGCGCCGGGGATCTGTTGAAAACATGGATGAAACGAACAGTACAGAAAACTCCCGATGGAGACATCTAGTCTGACACTATAACATTGAATTGTAGTGTTTCTCGGATGGAAAGCCAAACTGGGAGAGGAGAAAACGAGACATAAAAGGAGGTCAGTATGATTGGAATGAATTTTGAATCGTTTTTGAGCATTTTGATCCTCGGTTTAATCGCTGCTGTTGTGCTCCACTACGCTGTGCGCTACAGAATGCTGTCCGGATTTGATGGCTTTCTCGGAAAATGGATTGCAGGCTGGATCGGCGCGTGGCTGGGCTCGCCAGTGCTTGGTCACTGGGCTTTCCGAATCTCAAACGTTTACGTCATCCCTGGGATCATAGGCGCATTCGCGGCAGCCTTCGCGGTGACGGCATCGATGAAGGCCGCCGCAACGGCGACAGTGACAGTGCCCGAAAAGGTTCCGGCGGCGCAGTTCGAGATGAGGAAGGTCAGCTAAGCGCTCCACCCATCTTCGCATGGCCCATAATTTGGGTTAGCGAATAGGCTCGATAAAATCGCCGGTCCAGCCTCGACCACATCTCCCAGCGTGAAATTTCCAGAGTCCTGTCGAGCGGGCCGGCGCTTTCCGGCCATGGAGATATTCACGGTCAGATACAAACCATAGGACAAAGTTCCCTTCGATCCGTCCGGCCTTTAGCGGGAGTTTTAGCCGGTTAGATGAACGCCTAATACAGGCCGGCAAGCATGCGAAATCTAGGCGGCATAACCCCGTTGGAGCAATTCGCGGACGCGAGCGACGATTTCGCCGATGAGCACGGGACGATAGAGGAGAGCGGCGACGGGCGGCAGGGGGATCGTCTTGGTCCGCGATGCGATTAACACCGTCGGCACTCGTCGCACGAGTTCCTGAATGGCAGTGCTGGCAGCGGCCGGATTGACCGCCTCGAGCACTATTGCAGACGGCATATTCCCCGCGGCGATGGCTCGGCCAGGGTCATCTGCCTCTTCCATGCCGAGCGCCTGGATCCTCCGCTCGAGAAGTTCGGCGCGGACGGTGGCGCGCAGCGTCCAATCAAGCGCGATCACGAAAACAATTGGCATCCTGAAGATCGAGTGTGGCATCTGCCACGTATACCGTTCGTGGCACACGCCTGTCTCTTTACGTAGGCAAGCTCGGAAAGGGTCTGCTACAATTTTTTTTGCGATTCCGGGGGCGAGCCGCGCAGTGAGACACGGCTGATGATGGCGGAAAACAGAAAAAAAAGGAGGGTCGTTTTTTTTGTCGCCGCGGGGCTGGCGGTGTTGGTCTTCGTGGTGATCGCCTTGCGAAGGCAGCCGCCGGTCGTGCCGATTGTGAACGTCACCCGGGAAGATTTGAGCGAAACCATCACGAGTAATGGCAAAGTGGAGCCGATCGCTCCCACCATAGCCCGCGCGGAGTTTCCTGCGTTTGTGGCCAAGGTGATGGCGACCGAGGGGCAAGCAGTGCATCGCGGACAACACATTTTGACGCTGGACGCGGCAGACATGAGGGCGCAGCTCGCGCAATGGCGCGCCAATTTGCTGAAGGCTCAGACTGATCTGCGCAATGCGGGTGCGGGCGGCGCTCCCGACGAATTGGCGCAGCTTCGCGGCGACTTGCGGCAAGCCCAGGTGGATGTCGCCAGCCTGGAACGCACCCAGAAAGTCCTCGAGCAACTCGCCACCAAGCAAGCCGCTACCCAGGACGAGGTCGCGCAGAACCGGGCGGCGCTCTTGAAGGCGCGATCCCGAGTGCAGGTGCTCCAGCAGAGGAAAGAAGCAATGGCCCAGCAGGCAACGGTGAATGCTCAGAGCGCCAGTCTGCAGATTGGCGAAGCGCAGGACCAAGTCCGCTCGCTCGAGGAAAAAGTGCGTTCGGCGGAGGTGATCGCTCCCATGGACGGGACACTCTATTCCTTGCCAGTCCGCGCCGGCGATTATGTGAAAGTCGGCGATGTACTGGCCGAAATGGCGGACTTGCGCCACGTCCGCGTCCGCGCTTTTATCGACGAGCCCGACCTTGGCTGGCTCGCGCCTCATCAGGATGTCCAGGTCACCTGGGATGCGCATCCAGGCCGCACTTGGACGGGCCTTACCGAACAAATTCCAAAGCAGGTGGTGCCGCATGGGGTGCGCAGCGTGGGTGAGGTGCTTTGCTCGGTCGAAAATAGCAAGCTCGAGCTGCTGCCGGACGTAAACGTCGATGTCACGATCCTGGTTCGCGAAAGGCACGCGGCTCTGGTGGTGCCTCGGGGAGCTGTTCGCGGAGATGGTGACGAGCGGTATGTCTTTGTCGTCGAAGGGGATACGATTCATCGACGCAGCATCTCGGTAGGGGTCGCAAGCGCATCTAAGTATGAGGTGCTCTCGGGCTTGGCGCTTAATGACCGCGTGGTGATTCCAAGAGACCAAAATTTGAGAGACGGCATGGAAGTTCGTGCCGCGGAGGGAAGTTGATTGTGAAGTTTTTGCGTAATATCCGATTGACTTGGATCGTGGTCTTGGCGATGGCCGCGGTTGCTCTGGTGGCGATGCGGCCGTCGCTTGTCTCCGCAGCTGACCCTGCCCCGGACGTTTCCACCCTGATCCTGACTGCCCAGCGGCAGTTTGATTCCGGGAACTATTGGATCGCCATCAAAACTTTGCAATCCGCCGTGGCGCAAAACTCCCTGAGTGCGGAAGTCTACTACTGGCTGGGCCGCTGCTATTATGAAGTCCGCGACTTTGACGATTCCATTGCCCTCGCGGAGCGGGCCGTGACGCTCGACGTCAAAAATTCCCTGTACCACCAGTGGCTGGGCCGCGCCTATGGCGGCAAGGCGGACCAGGACCGAAGCTTTTTCGTCGCCCGCAAAGTCAAAAAGGAACTGCAAGAGGCGGTGCGTCTGAATCCCGCCAACATCGCCGCCCGTCAGGACCTCGCGGACTTTTGCAGCAATGCTCCCTGGATTGTGGGCGGCAGCAAGGACGAGGCGCGCGCGCAGGTCGACGCCATTGCCGCGCTCGATCCTGTGGCAGGACATGTGGCTCGCGCAAAGTTCGATCTGGACGGATTGAACCGCCCAGACCTGGCCGAGAGCGAACTTCGGCAGGTTCTAAGTTCGAAGCCCAAGAGTATCGAGCCTTATTTTGAAGTGATCGCATTTTTTCAAAAACAAAACAAGAGTTCGGATATGCAAGCGGCCATCGAAGATGCCGCGCAGATAAGCCCCAATGACCCGCGTCTTTCGTATTTCCGGGGGACGGCCTTGGTGATGGGCGGTGCGGACCTGGGGCAAGCGGAGGAATACCTGAAATCGTATTTGGCGACTTCCCCGGATCGAAGCGACTGGCCTCCCCATGCCGCCGCGCGGGAATGGCTGGGGAGAATTTACGAAGCGCAGGGAAAAACAGCCGAAGCTGCGGAGCAATATCGCGCGTCGTTGCGGTTGCAGCCGGGCCGCAAGGACGCGCAGTTGCGGCTGCAGAAACTCGAGAATGCGTTCCAGTGAGAGATGGGATCGCTCCTGTCATGAAAAAAATCTCCGCCTGCCTCCTTCTGCTCCTTGCGTTCGGCATGCTTGCGGGAGGAGTCCCGGCCCGGGCGCAGCAGGACGAAGATAAGTTGACTCTGCGCCAGGCAGTGACGCTGGCCTTGGAGAACAGCAGCGACCTGAGACTCGCGCGCGTGCAATACACCGTTGCGTTGAATGAAGCATCTGTGGCACGCAGTGGATTCCGGCCGAATTTCTACGCCGGGTCGGGCGCTGCCTACACGAGCGGATACCCGTCGGTTCCTGGTGGCGGCCTGCCCTCGATTTTCAATCTGGCTTATAACCAGTCCATTCTCGACTTGCCCGGCAAGGGCCGGCTCAAGGCCGATGAGGACCAGGCTGCGAACGCGAAGCTGGAAATCGATCGCGTAAAGGACGACGTCATCGTGCGGACAGCCATGGCCTATCTCGAACTGGCAAATGTGCAGCACTCGCTCGAATTGATGCGCAACGAGCAGGTCAGCGCCGAGAAAATCCTCGAGATCACCCGGGAGCGCGTGGCCGCGAACCAGGAACTGCCCATCGAGGTTACCCGCAGCGAGTTCACCCAGGCGCGCACCCAGGAACAGATCGTAAAGCTCGAAGATCGCAATGAAATCCTCGCCGAACAGATTCGCAATCTCACAGGCCTTTCCGAGGACCAAGCTATCCAAGTCGATACGGAAGAGCCGTCATTTGCCACGGATCAGCAGGAAAGCCAGCTTTTGAGTCTGGCGATGCAGAGCGACCGGGGAATTCAGGAAGCGGAAAACGATCGGCTGGCCCGCGAGCATGTTTTGAAAGGCGTCAAGGGAGGCTACTGGCCGACGGTTAGCCTCATCGGAGAGTATCAGTTGCTCGCGCCGTTCAATAATTACAAGCTTTATTTCAACCCGAACACTCCGTTCCATTGGAACCAGGTGATTGCCGGCATTCAGGTGACGCTTCCCATTTTCAGCGCTAGGACTCGCGCCAACGTGGCCCTGGCAAAAAGCCAGCTGAATGCCTCCGAACTGACTCTGGGCGTCAAACGACAACAGCTCCGGCTCGACGTCCAGCAGAAAGACCGCAATGTCCGCGAACTCGACGCCACCCGCGAGGTGGCGCGCCTGGATTTGAAACTGGCCCAGGAAACCTTGCAGGTCGCGCAGGCAAAATTAGACCAGGGCCGGGCCACGCTGCAGGACGTCGAGCAGGCGCATCTGGATGAGAGTGAAAAGTGGGTGGCTTTCCTGAACGCAGACTTGGCCCGGGAGCAGGCGCAGCTCACCCTGCTGCAGGCCACCGGCCAATTGGCCAAGGTGTTCCAATGAAACCCAAGCCAACAAACGATCCTTGGGGTAACACTCGAAATCAAGTACACTTAGACTCTTGTGACTGAGTGGGTGATGGGCTTTTTCTTCTTCATTTTGACTAATTCTGAGGGGGTGTGATGCCGTCTTCAATGAAAACCCTGTTCCTGAATCCACCAAGCTTCGAGAAGTTTGACGGCGGCGCAGGTTCTCGCTGGCCGGCCACGCGCGAGATCGAATCGTACTGGTATCCAGTCTGGCTCGCTTATCCCGCCGGCATGTTACCCGGGAGCCGCCTGCTTGATGGCCCTCCCCACCACATCAAGCCAGAAGAGGTGATTCGCACCGCCATGGACTATGAATTCATGGTCCTCTTCACGTCGACTGTTGGCTTTCAGAGCGACGTCCGGCTGGCGCGCGAGATCAAATCGAGGAAGCGAGATATCAAGATCGCCTTCGTCGGCCCCCAGGTGCAGATCAAGCCGGCCGAGAGCCTCCTGGCAAGCCCCGATATCGATTTTGTGGTGCGCGGTGAATTCGACCACCCCGTCGTGGATTTTGCGCAGGGAAAGCCGCTCGCGCAGATTTCGAACGTGAGCTACATCCAGGATGGAAAGGTCGTCCACAACCCGTCGCGCCCGCTGATGGAAACCAAGGAATTGGACGAACTCCCATTTGCGACCGATGTCTATCGGCGGAATTTGACGATTGAGAACTATAACGTGCCCTTTTTGCTGAATCCGTTCGTCTCCTTCTACACCGCCCGTGGATGTCCCGCTCTTTGCACGTTTTGCCTGTGGCCACAGACCTTGTCGGGACACGCATGGCGCACTCGCTCGGTGGAAAGCGTGGCGCGGGAGTTTCGCCAAGCCCATAAGATGTTCCCGCAAGCCAAGGAATTTTTCTTTGACGACGATACCTTCAACATCCGTAAGGATCGCGTTCTCGCCCTTTGCAAGGAATTCAAACCCGAGGGCTTTCAATGGTCCTGCACGGCGCGCTCGCACAGCGACTACGAAACTCTCAAAGCCATGGCCGATGGCGGCTGTCGGCTGCTGATTGTGGGCTTTGAATCCGGCGACGCCCAGATCCTGAAAAACATCAAGAAGGGAGCCACCGTCGAGATGGCTCGGACCTTTATGAAGAATTGCAAGAAGGTTGGCATCCGGGTCCACGGTGATTTCATCGTCGGCCTTCCCGGAGAAACGAAAGAGACCATCGAGAAGACCATCAACTTCGCCAAGGAGCTTGATTGCGAAACGATTCAGGTTTCCATGGCTCACGCCTATCCCGGCACCGAACTCTATGACCAGGGCATGCGAGAGGGTTTTCTGGCTGGCGAAGCCATCACCGACGATGGCGGCCACCAGCTTCCGCACCTCGAGTACCCGGGACTTTCGCGCGAGTACATGGTCGAGTCCGTCAATCGTTTCTATGATAGGTACTATTTCCGGCCTCGGGTGGTTTGGCGCATCGTGCGCGATGCCTTGTGGGATTCCCATGAGCGCAAGCGTCTCTACCACGAAGCCGTGGATTTCCTCAAGCTAAGGGCGGACCGCAGGAAAGTGGTGCACGGCGGCGTCGAGAAAAAAGCGATGATCAGCGTCCCGGCGGCCGAGTCGCGCCCCCGGGTTGAGGTGACCACCGAGTCGCAGAGCGCATGAATTCGGCGGCAGGCCTGCGGTGGAAAACCTTCCTGCTTATTTTCTTGATGGTTGGTTTTGGACCTCTAGGCGACGTCCTGCTCAGCAAAGGTATGAAGCGTATTGGAGCCTTGACGAGCTGGGCCCCTCGCGATCTCTGGCGCTTCTTCTTCGCCACGTTTACCTCCGGAATTGTCTGGCTGGGCATCGGCTCGCTCGCGTCATTCTTCATAGCCTACATCCTGGTTCTTTCCTGGGCCGACTATAGCTATGTCCAGCCGGCCTCTTCCGTAGCCTATGGTGTGGTCGCACTGCTGGGCTATTTTGTCCTGAGCGATGTTCTCACTCCCACGCGCTGGGCTGGAATCCTGGTCATCTGCCTCGGGGTTTTCATCGTGGGGCGCACCCCCCCGCGCACAACGGAGTCGTAATTCGTGTTCCGAGAAGCCGTTTTGTACTTCCTCATTATGATTGCTGGCACCGGCGGCGAGCTCTGCATCTCGCGCGCCATGAAAACCATCGGCGAAGTCACCGACTTCCGCCCTCTGGCTCTGATCCGCGTGATCGTTCGGGCTATGAAGGTCGGGTGGATGTGGATCGGGCTGAGCCTCATGACGCTCGCCTTCTTCGCGCTGCTGGGGATGTTGTCCCTGGAAAATGTCAGCTTGGTGATCCCGGTCACGGCCCTCAGTTACGCCTTTGGCGCGCTGGGCGGAAAGTTCTTCCTTGGCGAACGCGTCACGCCCCAGCGGTGGGCGGGAGTTTTACTGGTTTGCGTTGGCGTGGCGCTTGTGTTTATCGGCAAAGGATAATGCCGCAATGAGCTGGGCGATGATTCGCGATGCGCTCCTGTTGGTGGCACTCGCCCCATTCGCCTACTATGCGTGCGTGATCGTCGCCGCCGCGAGATTCTTCGGCACGCGCTCTCCCGCTCTTTCGGATTTCGCTCCGCCAGTCAGCATCTTGAAACCGATCCGTGGCCTCGACCGCGAAAGCTACGAAAATTATGCGAGCTTCTGCCGGCAGGACTATCCGGAATTTGAAATCCTTTTTTGTGTGTCGGACGATTCCGAGCCCGCGATCTCCGTTATCAAGCAGATCATGCAGGATTTTCCCGAGCACGCGATTCGCTTGGTGTTCGGCTCGGAGCCGCTTGGCGTGAGCGATAAAGTGAATAAGCTCTGCCGAATGGCTCGGGAAGCGCGCCACGGCATTCTTGTTGTTAGCGACAGCGATGTCCGCGTCGCCCCAGACTTCCTGCGTGCGCTGGTCGCTCCGCTAGGCGATTCCAAGGTCGCTGGGGTTACCTGCCTCTACCGCGGTTTGACGGATGGTTCACTCGCGGCGGATCTTGAAGCCCTCGGAAACAGCACCGATTTTGCCGCGGGGGTTCTAACGGCGTGGCTTCTCGGCGATCTTCGTTTCATGCTCGGCGCCGTAATGGCCACCACGAAGAGCCACCTGGCCGAAATCGGGGGATTCGAGGCGCTCGTCAATCATTTCTCGGATGATTACGAACTGGGCAATCGAATGGCCGCCTGCGGCTATCGCATTGAGCTCGATCGTTTCCCCGTCTCGATCGTGTATCCACGGCAGAATCTCGCGGATGCGTTCCGGCACCAGCTTCGCTGGAATCTGGCCATCCGTTGTTCGCGGCCCTGGGGCCATGCAGGCATGATCTTCGCGCAAGGCCTCCCGTGGGCGCTTCTCGCCGCGGCAATAGCTCCTGCTGGCAGCATGGTAGCGGCTTATCTGGCGGGATACGCCGTCCTGCGCGTCACAGTGGCCTGGGTCGTGGGCGTCTGGGGCATGCAAGACGATCTTGCAGCTAAGAAGATGTGGATGCTGCCGCTGCGCGATGCTTTCGCGTTCCTCGCCTGGGTATCGAGCTTTCTTCCCCAGCGGATTCACTGGCGTGGGCAGGAGTTTTATGTGCGCAACAAGCAACTTGTGCCGGTCCCGTCGCGCCATTCATAGCGGGCGGACGTTCGTGCGAGCGCCCGCTTGCAACCGCCCGGCAACTATGCGGAAATGATGGCGGCTGCCCTTCGGAGCATGGCTGCTCGACGAAAAGCGGCTGGGAGCAAATGTTCGGCAATCTTCACAACGGTCGCTCGGCCGGCGCATTGGCCCAAAAGCTCGCCCGCGCGGCTCACGTCGCGCAGTTGCAAGACCATCGGCGCGCCCTGCTCGAGTCCGCGAGCCGCGCCGACGAGCGGCGTCTGCTACGGTTCGGCTATCGCGTTTATTCGCAATCCGATGAAGATGGCATTCTTCATGAGATATTTCGGCGCATCGGCGAGGGACCGCGTACCTTTATTGAAATCGGATCGGGCGATGGCCTTGAAAACAACACCCCATTTCTGCTGGTTCAAGGCTGGCGCGGAATGTGGATCGAAGCGTCCTCTCGGAAAGCAGCGGCGGCGAGAAAGAAGTTTGCATCCCTGATCGCCAGCGGCCGCTTGCGCCTGGAACGGCGTTTCGTGACCGCCGCGAGCATCGATGAAACAGTCAAGAAACTGACGCCGGGCCGGAAATCGGCCTACTCTCGGTGGATATCGACGGGAACGACTATTACATCTTGCGTGAGATCGGTTCGGTCTCGCCCCGGGTCATCCTCGCCGAGTACAATGCCAAATTCCCGCCCGACGTCTCCTGGGTGATGGAGTACATCGAAACTCACCGCTGGGACGCCACTGATTATTTCGGGTTCTCGCTGAAGACGCTCGAGACATTGCTGCGAGGGAAAGGGTATTCGCTCGTGGGATGCAACCTCCTTGGGTGCAATGCTTTCTTTGTGCGGAACGACCTGGCCTCCGATCCGCCGTTCTGTCCGCCCTTCACTGCGGAGAACCATTACGAGCCCGCGCGCTATTTCCTGCTTCCTTCCTACGATGCCGGCTTTTTAGGCGGATTTGGCCCCTTCCGCGGACCGGGCCAGCCAGAAACTTCCGCACATCCCGTTCGGGAATAGGCGCGCTTGCGTTCTGGCCTATCACGATGCCGCATCGTCAGTCTCCCTCTGCCGCTGTTCGAGACAATAGAGGACCAATTCCACGCGGGTCGATACTCCCAGCTTGTCGAATACGTGAAACAGGTAATTGCGAACCGTGTGCTCGCTCAGCGTAAGCTGGGCGGATATTTCGCGGTTCGTCAGTCCCTCAGCCACCAGTCGTACCACGTCTCCTTCACGTTTAGACAGCAGTTCGGCCGCGCGCGTGTCCTGTAGACGCAAAGGACGCGCCCGGCCCAAGGCATCGAGCAGGTAGCCGAGATGTTGGCTATTGGCCCACACCTGCCCATGGTGTACCGCGTGAACGCACTTCCCCAGCGTTTCCAGAGGCTCGTCGCGAAAAATCACGCCGTGTGCGCCGCTTCGAAAGGCATCGATCACGGATTCGCGTTCCCGCGAATCCAATAGCAGGACGGCGCGCGTCCGGCACTGCAGAGATCGCAGTTGCCGAAGCATCCGATATCCTTCTAACGGTCCCTCCTGCATTTGTGCGCTGATGATCGCGACGTCCGGTTCGGTTTCTTTCAGTAGCGCGAGAGCGTGATCCGAGCTGGCCGTAGCGCCAACCACAGCCAGCCGATTCCGCCGCGGCCGAAACGCGCTCGCGATCAACTGGCAATTCATCGGATTTGCTTCCGCAATAAGGATGCTGACGACAGAGCTCCGCAACTGCTGCGCCTTTTCCATAGTATGCCTCGGGCAGCTTTGGAGTCTGGAAGGGTGGCTGAATTCTAGTTATGCTCTGGAGCAATTACAAGGAAAAATCAATCATGCACTCAATATATCTGTTGAATGGGCTTAAAGAGTACCCCGACAAATTGCGGACCAGCTTCGTCGGCACTTACCGAAGTGACGGTTCGGCCATCGCGCAAATCTGTCCGGAATCTCGGATGGCTCACTCAATTCCCGCGGGGCAAAATACTTATAGCGACAGCGCTGGACGCTTAAGGCCATTGTTTTGTGATCGATTGTTACGGCTCATCCGCATTCCGTCTCAATCGTGTGCGCAACTATACGTACGGTTGTCCACTACCCATAGAGACAAATAGTTTTATGGACAATATAGAAACATTCATCTCTATGATCGGGGCAAAACGTCTGTTCTCCGCTCTCGAATAAGTGTTTCGTCGAAAATGTCCTGAATGTCAAATTCCCGTGAGGAAACGAATGATTCCATTCCTGCGGGACGTTCGGCCACTTGTCTGTCGCTCGTTTGCGGCGTAGCTTACACGCCCTGCTCGCAATACAAGAACAGGCGAAACCAATGGCCCAAGCTCCTCCGATGGCGCTGCATGAATTTTGGCCCGGCAATCGCGCCCCGCGTGAACATCGCAAGGTCGTACGGTACGCCCTTCAGGCGCGCGTTGTTTTTAGCTGGGTCGATCGCGATGGTGTCACCCAGCAGGGCCAGGGATGCACGCGCGACATCAGCACCAGAGGTGCATACGTCCACTGTTCTGGCTGGCCGCATCAGGGAGCATCGATCGCCATGAGCATCTACATCCCGCTGCTCATGGAGGAAGGCCGTTTCCTTCGAATCCAGACCGAGGGCTGCGTTATGCGTGTCGAGCCCGCTATCGGAGTTGTCGGAGAGTGCGGCGGCTTTTCGGTTCAAACAGATCGAGTCACGGAGTTCGCGGATGAAAGGGTGGTCCGGTGACGATCATGCGACGAGCCGATCGTCTGACCGGTGCCGCGAACTCGGCACTAAAGGGCAAGGGCAGCGGGAGGAAGGATGCCATCCTTCCGGCACTTCTAGCGGCGTTTTTATTCTTCGCGGCAGCTTCCTATGCCGTCGCCCAAGAGCACACCTTGGTTGCCGACCTGGGCCACTCCGACGCCGCATCGGCTCCTCACTTCAATGCGCTCGAAGATCCGTATCAAGTGGATCTGCAGTATCAGAACGCCCGCTACCGCCTGTGCGCAAGCGACGTGATCTCCATCCGATTTCTCCTCACTCCGGAGTTCGATCAGACCGTCACCATTCAGCCCGATGGTTTCGCAAGCTTGGCTGGTGCCGGAAGCGTTCACCTCGAGAATCTGACCGTGGAGGAGACCGTCGGCACGATTCGGTCCGCTTACTCCGGGATATTGCGCGATCCGATCGTCACGGTCGAACTCAAGGACTTCAACAGGCCCTACTTCATTGTGAGCGGGCGGGTGAATAGACCGGGAAAATACGAGATGCGCGGATATATCTCGGCAACGGAAGCCCTGGCCATCGCAGGCGGATTCAAGAATAGCGCCGAGCGGTCCAGGGTTCTTATATTCCGACGCGCCGGCGATGAATGGTACGAAGTAAAGCCGCTCGATTTAAAGCGGCTCTTGCGCGGGCGCGACGTGACCGAAGACGCGGAAATTCGCCCGGGAGATATGTTGTTCGTACCCGAAAACGCCGGTTCGAAGCTGAAGAGTTTCATTCCATAGGCGCGGCAAGCCCGTTTCAAACTTGCCGCCGAGCGAAGAAGAAGACGGGATAGGATGTATGGACAAACTCGCAATCCAAGCGGCTGGAAGGCAACGAACGGGCGGCACCTTCCGCGACGCGGTGATGCCGGTTTTTCGTCAGCGGCGCGTGGTCGTTCTCACGTTCGGTGTGATTTTCTTAGCCTTGCTGCTAGGCCTGTTTCTTCTCCCTCGCGAATACGAGTCGGAGATGAAGATCCTGATCAACCACAGCCCGGATGCCGTTGTCACCTCCGCTGACGCGTCACCGATTCCGGCGCCAATCGCCGCTGTTACCCCGGAGGACGTAAACTCCGAAGCCGAGTTGCTGAAGAGCAGGGATCTCCTCGAGAATGTGGCGCTCGCCTGCCATCTTGAACGGGACGATACCTCCGCGTGGACCCGTACCACAATGTGGCTGATTGATACGGCCGGCGGCAAACCCACCGAGCAGACCAGGCTGGCCCGCGCCGTGCGTGCGCTCCGCCAGCATCTCGTTGTAGCCCCCATCAAGAACACAACAATGATTCGCGTTTCCTATAGCTCGCGCAGTCCTGAGCGTTCCGAGAGCGTGCTTCAGACGCTTGCGGCTCTGTATCGAATAAAACACGCGGCCGTCCGTGCTCCCGCGAAGACGTTTGACTTCTTCGATCAGCGCGCCGCCTATTTTCACGATGAACTCGTTTCGGCTGAATCTCGTCTCGCCGAATTCGACGCCCGGGGAAGCGTCGTCGCTCCGCGTGAACAACAGCAGCTCGCGCTCAAGCAACTTAGCGATTTTGAAGCTGCCCTGTACCAGGATCGTACCAACGTGTACGCCGCCGAAAAGCGCGCCATCGCGTTGAAAGCCCTGGCCGCGTCCCTGCCCGAACGCCAGACAACCGAAACGAGAGAAGTCGATAATGGCCCGCTGCTCGCCCAGATGGAAGGCACCCTGCTTTCCCTTCAACTGAAACATAGCGAAATGCTCACGAAATATGCGCCCACCTATCCGCCTGTGCAGGAAGTAGAAGCTCAAATTGCAGACGCCCAGCAGGCTATCGCGCACGCCCAGCAATCCCCGTTGGAAACAGCCATTACCCATCGCCTCCCGGCGCAGGATTGGATCGCCACCGAATCCTCTAAGGTCGAAGCGGATCGAGCATCGCTCGAAGCCGAGGTCACAGCCACAAACCGCGTCGTGCGGCACTATCAGGAAGTCGCGCGGAGGCTCGATCGGGACGCCGCGAGCCGCGACGAATTGCTTCGCAACGTGGAATCTGCGCGGGAGAATTATCGGCTTTATCTCCGCAAGGGCGAGGAAGCTCGTATCTCTGGAGCTCTCGATCGCGCGCATGTCCTGAATGTCGCCATTGCGGAACCCGCCGGCATGCCCGCCCTGCCTGCGTCGCACACCGGCTGGATTTTGCTGGGAGGGTTCTTGCTGGCGGCAAGCGTGAGTCTGGGAACAGGCTATGCCTTCGACCTGCTGGATCTCTCGTTCCGAACGCCCAATGAGCTCGGGCGCTATCTTCGCGTGGAGGTTCTGGCATCGATCCCTGCGAGCAGCGTGAATCTATGAGCGCATTCCTTGAGCTTGTGTCCATCGAGCACGATTCCATATGTGCGACGGTCTTCCCCAGCGTCGTCTCCGGCCTTTGCCGAGAGGCTGCGGTGCGCACCTTAATTCTCGACGGCCAGCCTACCGTCGATATAGTCTCTCCGGCATCGAAAACTCCTCCTATGCCGGACGCGACGACGCTGGGCATCCCTGCAGGCGAGATAACATCATGAGCCCACTTTTCGGCGTTTCGACACAAAGCGGAAGTTTGACGGAAGCGTTGCCTTGCCCGGCGTCGCATCCGCATGAACCTGCCAATTCCCCTCGCCAGGAGCGCCATGCTCTCGTGGAGGAAGAAATCGGCAAGCTCGTGCAACGAATCTTTCTTTTGCCGGGCGCCATGCAAATTCCTGAGGCGGTTGCGTTCTGCGGAGTCGAGGAAGGCGCGGGCTGCAGTTGGGTCTGCGCGCGCGTGGGAGAAGCTTTCGCCGGAATGGTGTCGGGAAGGGTCTGCATGGTCGATCTCAACCTGCGATCGCCATCCCTGCATGCGCAATTTCGGCTCGAAAAAGGCACCGGAGTGGCGGAATGGCTGAAGAGTTCGCGGCCTGTTCGAGAATTCGTCCGTCCCGCACGGGTTAACAATCTTTGGTTGATCACCGCCGGCGGCCTCGGACTGGAACCCGGCTGCGATTTGAACCGTCTGCAATTGCGAGCGCGGTTTTCGGACCTGCGCAGCGAATTTGATTACCTGCTGGTGGATACCCCTCCGGCCAGCTCCTGTGCGGAAGCGCCGTTTCTCTGCCAGTTAGTCGATGGGGTTGTCTTGGTCGTGGGTGCGCGCTCAACGCGTCGCGAACGGACGCGCGCCGCGAAAGAGAGTCTTGAAACGGCAAGGGTTCCCATACTGGGGGCCGTCCTCAACAGGCGGACTTACCCCATGCCGGAAGCTCTATATCGAAGGCTGTGAGCCTTCGGCCCAAAATATCGGCGGGAGGACTGAATCTCCTCCCGCAAAGAAACCGAATGGCTGCGTTCGACCCTCTCCCGTAGGCTCGGAAGGCGAAGCAGCATACCAAACGCACCGCGCTCGTTCCGGCCGGGTTTTCTGTGGGATCCTCGGGCCGGCGGAACAGACGCATGCGTTTTGGTTGTCGAATACAAAATGGAAGAACGGGGTCTGCTAATGCACACGCCCTCTCTCGAATGCGCCATTCGGCCCAAACGTGCACGAGCCTCTGTGGACTAAAAGGGATTCAACGATGACGAAAAAAATAAACCGTACTCCTGTGCGCACTCTGCTTCTCGCGCAGGCAACTCGCAGGGGGCCTCGTCTCTATAGCGCGATTTTCAAAGCGCGCTTGCTCGCGTCGCACCGGGATGCTGCCGCGAATCCGCGCGACGCTTTTCGGCGGAACCAGTGTTTGTTTGAGATGGACGACCTGGAAAAGCAGCAAGTCGAATCGTTGCGCAACCATGGATATGCGCTTGCGCCCGGATTCTTTTCCAAGGAACTGGTGGATCGCATCTATGCCAAGGCCGATGCCATGTTCCACAACCTTCAGATCGACGGCTTCGATTCCCCGGTTCCAATCCGGTCCGGCGGGCGCGCAGGACTGTCCTATGCCGACTTGGCAGCCAAGGGAAAAACGCTCGAGCTGCGTGATCCTCTCGTGCATATCCCGGAAGTTCTGGACATCGTGTTTCACGAGAGCCTCTTGAAAATCACCGGGCATTTTCTAAGCTGTGTTCCGACCATGTACCGGGCGGCAATCGTCCGCGACTTCCCGCACAACGACCTTATTCACGCAACGCATTTTGAGCGTGACAATGACGAGTCCGATTCTCTCCGCATCTTCATCGATCTCGTGGATATCGACGACACTCGCGGCCCCCTCGTTTACATCCCCCGTTCGAGTCACAGCGTTATCCACTCCCGTCGCCCGCGCCTCTGGCGCAATCTGGCGCTTTCAGCCAGTGATGGCCGGCTCAGTGAGCAGGAAGTCGAGCGCATGTATCCGCGAAGAACGTGGGTCACTTTGCTTACGGAGCGCGGCAGCATCGCCGCCATTCATCGCAACGGTATCCACAAAAGTGCGTCCTGGCGCCACCCTCCCTGTGCGGGCGCCCCCAACAAGACTCGGACGGCCATACGGCTCGATGTGCGTGGTTACAAGGCCGACCTTACGGGCGAGCCGAGTGAGAATCGCATGAGGAAATATAATTTTGACCGCATGAGCGAGCTGCAGCGATTGTTCGTTCGCCCTGCCTTCGTCGACGATCCGGAGCCTGCCTTGTCACGGGCCGGTTAGGGACTTCGGAGCACAGGGCCCCTGGCTCATCGTCGGTCACTCTTTCTCTCTCTCGAGTTTGCGGACGCGCTCGGCCAGTTCCGGGAGGCGTACCAGCCATGCGTATTGCGCTTTGAATTTTTCCAGCGGGCGCGCGGGCGTACCCCACACGATCTGCCCCCCACGAATCGTCTTGCCGTTTAGAACGCCCGCCTGGCCGCCTATGATGGCTCCATCTTCAATCGCTGCGTGGTCTCCGATCCCGGCTTGCCCCCCGATCGCGACATTTTTACCCACGGTGCTGCTGCCGGAAATCCCCGTCTGGGCGGCGATTACGGAGTGTTCCCCCATTCTCACGTTGTGCGCAACCTGCACGAGATTATCGATCTTCACTCCCCGCCCAATATGAGTCGTCTCGAGCGAGCCTCGGTCGATCGTCGTATTGCACCCGATTTCAACGTCGTCTTCGATCTCGATCTCACCAATCTGCGGGAATTTCCAGTGGCGCCCTTCGCCAAATACGTAACCGAAACCGTCGCCGCCGATCACAGTGCCCGAATGCACCTCGACGCGGTTTCCAAGATACGAGCCCGCATAGAGCGTCACGCGGGGATGCAGGCGGCAGTCCTCTCCGATCCGCGATCCCCGCCCCAGAAAGCAAAACGCCTCGATCTCTGTTCCCGAGCCCACCTGCGTCTCGGCTTCGATCACCACATACGGACCCACTGAGATATCCGCCGCCAGCTTCGCGCTGGGTGAGACAATCGCGGTCGCGTGAATCTCGCGGCGCGGCGCGCGATTCTCTAGCAGCCACGCGGCCGCTTTCGCGAAAGCCAGCTTCGGCTGGCTCGCCTCGAGAATCGTTTTGTGCGTTACCTTCATGCCCGGCGGGGCCAGCACGCACCGAGCCGCCGAGGCCGCCGCACGTTCCTGGTGACGGGGCGACTCGATGTAAATAACGTCTTCGGCGCCCGCGCGCTCCGGGCTTCCGACGCCCGAGATGGGCGCTTGCGCGTCTCCAAAAAGGTTGGCTCCCAAATACTCTGCGAGCTCACCGGCTGTGCGGATCATTGTTATCCTCGTTATCTTCGGATCGAGATTTTGCGAAGCGGATTGCCGTGCCGCCGATAGCGATCCCGTCTAAAAGCCGTAAATGGATTTTTCGCCGGGCGGCCGCGTTTTCCAGCGCTTGTGGACCCAAAGCCACTGGTCCGGATGCGCGCGCACGTACTCTTCGATCACGCGCGTAAAACGCGCGGTATTCTCCCTCACATCCGCTTCTTCGTTATCGGTGCGCGCAAGTTCGACGGCTGGTTCGAATCGCAGCCGATAGATCCGGCGCTCGGCGTCCCAGAAGAGGAAGCCGGGAACCACCGCCGCGTCCGTGCGCAGCGCGATCCGTGCCAGTCCGGCGGTTGTCGACGCCGGAACCCCGAAGAAGTTCACGAACACGCCTTCTTCCAGGGAAGTATTGTGGTCGGAGAGAATTCCCACCGTCCCTCCTTCTCCGAGCACCTTCAAGATGGCTCGCGCCGAGCGGTTCTTTTCGATCGGCCGGTTGCCCGATAAACACCGGTACCGGTTGATGAGCGCGTCCACGCGGCGATTGTTGATGGGTCGTACGAGGAAGTGTAGCGCATGGCCGTATAGTGCAAACGCGAAGGGAGCCAGTTCCCACGCGCTCATATGGCCGGTCAGGAACAGCACTCCTTTCCCCCGGCGGCGCGCGGCATCGAAATTCTCCAAGCCATCCAGCGCCACAATTTTCTCGATTCGCTCGCGCGAGTACCTCGGAAACTGCGAAAACTCGCCGGCCATCCAGCCCACCTGCCGGATCATTCGCTGGGCGACTCGCCTGCGCTCTCCGTCGGCCCAATCGGGAAACGCGAGCTGTAGATTGAACATCGCGGCGCGGCGCAACGGCGTGCGAGCCAGATAAGCGGCAGCCGCAAAGCTCGCTCCAATGAACCGCGCGACCGATCTGGGCAACAGACCCAGCGCTTTCAGTCCAGCCCATGCCCCTGCATACTCGATCCATTCCCGCATCGCGCGCCATTATGCTAGAGCCTTTGCGTGAGATGCTAGCGATTGGTTCTGTGCATGTTTCGACAGGACGGACGACCTTACGCCTCCGAACGCAAATTGTAAGGAAGCGTGGCGTCTGAATATCGTGTAACAAGAGAGGGGTTTCCGGCGGCGCAAGCGCTTATCTTGTGCTAGGTTGACGCGAGCCATGGGGACAAGTCCAGACGAGATGTGGGCGCAGCCGCGGAGCAAACCGCAATTGCAGGATGAGACTCTCGCCGCGCAGAACGGCGGAGGTGAGATGCCGCATGCTTCGGCTCGCGAAACATCGCACGCGCAGCAGCATCCGACGCGGCAGAAGCTGGTCTTTGGACTGGCAATTTTCGCGAGCGCGTTCCTGCTGTTCCAGGTGCAGCCGCTGATCACGAAGATTATTCTGCCGTGGTTTGGAGGCGTGGCTGCAGTCTGGACGGTGTGCCTGGTGTTTTTTCAAGTCGCGCTGCTGCTCGGATATTTGTATGCGCACGTGCTGGCGTCGCGCTTCCGTTTGCGGACGCAGGCTCGCATCCACGTGTCGTTATTGGCGGTTAGTTTCGTGGCGCTGCCAATCCTTCCGAAAAGCTCGTGGAAGCCGGTAAGTTCGGAAGCGCCGGCGTGGCACATCCTCATGTTGCTCGCGGTAACGGTGGGCCTGCCGTACCTGGTGCTGTCGTCGACGAGCCCACTGTTGCAGGCATGGTACGCGCAGGCCCGTGAGGGCGCGGCTCCGTATCGCTTTTACGCGCTGTCGAATATCGCATCGATGCTGGCGCTGGTGAGCTACCCGGTGCTGGTCGAGCCAATGGTGTCGAGCACGCACCAGGCGGTCGGATGGTCGGTGGCGTATGGAGTCGCGGCAGTTCTATGCGCGGCGCTGGCGCTGCTGTTGCGAGGCGGTATCGATAGGGAGGCGCTGGCCAATATCGCCCCGGCAGTCGACGCGCCCGAGCGACCGGATTGGAAAACCCAAACGCTGTGGATAGCGCTGGCGGCCTGCGGGTCGGCCCTGCTCCTGGCGGTGACGAATCACATCTCGCAGAACATCGCGTCGGTTCCATTCCTGTGGATCATCCCGCTAAGCTTGTATCTCCTCAGTTTCATTTTGTGTTTCGACCGGGAGGCGTGGTACCGCCGCGGATTTTTTCTGCGCGCGCTGGGAGTCGCCCTGGGTGGCATGGCCTACGCGCTTGATCCGTCGTTCGCCATCCTGCCGATGAAAGTGCTGATCCCGCTTTTCTGCGCCGGTCTGTGGGTGTGCTGCATGTTCTGCCACGGCGAGCTGGCGCGGATGAAGCCGCACCCGGCGTATCTGACGCGGTTTTATCTGATGATTTCTCTAGGCGGCGCGCTGGGAGCGGTCTTCGTGGCGCTGGTGGCTCCGCGCGTATTTTCGGGATACTACGAATTGCAGTGTGCGCTGGGACTCTGCGCGGTGCTGGTATTGGTCACCCAATGGCGCGATCCCGGCGGCTTGTTCGATAAGCGCCGTTGGCAGCCGGCGGCACTCGTGCTCGTGGGACTGGTAATCGCGCTGATTGCGAGCCTGGTGGTCACTGTGCGAGAGCAGGCGGCCGAGGCGCGGCTGACGGTACGGAACTTTTATGGCGTGCTGCGCGTGATCGATCATGCGGGCGCAAACACGGAGGGCAGTGCGGCGGTGCCGGGACAGTCGCCAGCGAGCCGTGCGGGCGCCCCTGCCGTCCAGGACGGTCACATGACGGCGTATCTGAGCCCGCGCCAAACATCGTATCGGCGATTGATGAATGGAACAATCGACCACGGGCTGCAATTTCTGTCGCCGGCGCTGCGACGGAGGCCGACCTCATACTATGGGCCTGATTCGGGGATCGGAGTGGCGCTGAAGGCCATCGAAAAGCGCGGGCCGCTGAGCGTGGGCGTGATCGGGCTGGGCACTGGCACGATCGCGGCGTATGGCCGGACCGGCGACCGCTATACGTTCTACGAGATCAATCCGCTCGATGTGCGGATCGCGCACGAGGAATTCACGTTTCTGCGCGATTCAAAGGCGAAGATCGAGATCGTGCCGGGCGATGCGCGTTTGTCGCTCGAGCGTGAGACGCCGCAGGAATTTGACCTGCTAGCGGTGGACGCCTTCTCGAGCGATTCGATCCCGGTGCACCTGCTGACGCGGCAGGCGTTTCAGCTCTACTTCCGGCACCTGAAGCCGGACGGCGTACTGGCGCTGCACATCTCAAACCAGTATTTGAACCTGCAGCCTGTAGTGGAAGCGGCGGCTGCGACGCTAGGCAAGGAAGCGGTGCTCATCAGCAATGAGGACGACCACGCGCAGGGGATCTACGCCGCGGCATGGGTGCTGGTCGGCAGTCGCGATGGGTTTGCCGGGCAGCGGGAAATCGAGAGCGCCGGGGCGATTCTGCTGCCGGCCGGGCGCGAAACGGTTTGGACCGATGATTACAGCAGTGTCTTCCGGATACTCAAGTGAAGCGGGCCCGGTACGGCCGAAAACAAGCCGCAGCAAGTAAGTTGCGGTCGCGTAATACGGCTGTTAAAATCTTTGTTCTACGCGCCCGGAAGCGCCACAACCGTCAACTACTTTTCCGTGCAACATCGGCATTCTAAAAGCACGAACCGCAAAGGGGGAATGGTTTGGCCAAATACGATCTTGCGATCATCGGCAGTGGGCCCGGCGGTTACGTCGCGGCCATTCGCGCCGCGCAGTGGGGACTAAAAACCGCTGTGGTGGAAAAGGATCCGTTTCTCGGCGGCACCTGCTTGCACGTGGGATGCATACCCACCAAAGTATTGCTATACCACGCGGACTTGTACGACAACTTCAAGCGCGCCGCGGAGTTTGGCTTCGAGGTGAGCGGTGTGAAGGTCAACTGGCCGGCCATGCTCGCACGCAAAGATAAGATCGTCAAGAAGCACGCCGGCGGAATCGCGGCACTGTTCAAAAAAAACAAGGTGGACTCGATCACCGGCTGGGGGCGCATTGCCGGGCCCGGGCGCGTCTCGGTGGAGAAAGACGGCAAGACTACGGAGATCGAGACAACCTACACGATGCTGGCAACGGGATCGGAAGCGCGGTCGCTGCCGGGCGTGGAGATCGACGGCACGACGATTCTGACGAACCGCGAGATTCTGTCGATGCAGAGCATTCCGAAATCCCTCGTGGTGGTGGGATGCGGAGCGGTGGGCGTGGAATTCGCGTCGGTGTTTCACACATTCGGCAGCGAGGTGACGCTGCTCGAGGCGCTGCCGCGCGTGGTGCCGCTCGAAGACGAGGAAATTTCCGCGGAGCTTGAGAAAAGTTTCAAGAAGAAGGGAATCCGCATCGAGCTCGAGGCGAAGGTGGAATCGGTGAAAAAGGGTTCCGGGGGCGCGACGGTATCGTACAAGGACAAAACCGGAAAGCCTCAATCGATCGTGGCGGAAAAGGTGCTGATCGCCGTGGGCCGCCGGCCGCTGACCGAAAATATCGGGATCGAGAAAACGAAAGCCAAAGTGGAGCGCGGCTTCGTGCACGCCAGCGGGTATTTGGAGACGGACGAGCCTCGCCTCTACGCTATCGGCGACATCGTTGCCGGGCTGCCGCAGCTTGCGCACGCCGCGTCCATGGAGGGAATCATTGCCGTTGGGCAAATGGCGGGCAAAAACGTGCAGCCGTTTGACCGCAAGCGCTGCCCTAACGCGACGTACTGCGAGCCCCAGGTGGGTTCGGTAGGGCTCACCGAGAGGCAGGCGCGCGAAGCGGGTTACGATGTGAAGACGGGCAAGTTCCCCTTTCTCGCCAACAGCAAGGCGACCATCCTCGGGCAGCACGAAGGATTCATCAAGGTTGTGGCGGACGCAAAGTACGGCGAGATCCTGGGCGTGCACGCCATAGGGCCGCTGGCTAGCGAGATTATCGCCGAACCAGTCACGGCGCTGAACCTGGAAGCGACGCTCGACGATATGGCGGCGACGATTCATGCGCATCCCACGGTTTGGGAAGCCATGGGCGACGCCTTCAATTCGGTGCGCGGTCTGGCAATCAATTATTAACGATTAACTTGTGTCGCGAACGAGCGGCCATCCACGGCGCCGGGCGCGTGAAGCGAGAAGCAGTCATTTCGAGAGGCTCGTGAAACAAGCGGACAAAATCTGCTGGGTTGTGGATCTGGGGATGTTCGCCTACGCACCGGCGTTCGATTTGCAGCGGCGAATCGTCGAAGCGCGTAAGGCGCGCGCCATTCCCGACGTGCTGCTGCTGTGCGAACATCCGCACGTGATCACGCTGGGCCGTAATGGGAAGCGCGAGCACCTGCGCGCAGGAGAGCGGCTGATGGAGCAGATGCGTGTGGAATTTCAGCCCACCGATCGTGGCGGCGACATCACGTACCATGGCCCCGGCCAGATCGTCGGCTATCCGATTCTCGATCTGGCCGAGCACCGGCGCGACGTGCGATGGTACGTTGGAGAGCTCGAGGAAGTGATAATTCGCGCGACCGCGGATTATGGTATCCGCGGCAGACGGGTGGAAGATAGGCACGGCGTGTGGATTGACACATCGCAAGGCGAAGAAAAGCTCGCGGCGCTCGGAGTGCACCTGAGCCGGTGGGTGAGCTCGCACGGCTTTGCCTACAATGTTTCGACGGACTTGCGCTACTTCGACTTGATCGTCCCCTGCGGCATTCCCGGCAAGCGCGCTACTTCGCTCGAGCGGCTGCTGGGACGCGCGGTCGCGATTGAGGGAGTGCGCGCGCGCCTCGTAGCGCATTTTGCGGAAAGATTCGAGCGCGACATGGTGCCGGTATCGCGCGGCGATCTGGAAGAAGCGCTGCTGGGTTGCGCCGGGCCAAACCAAATGCCTCCCACCGTGCTGGAGGCCTCCGCCGCGAACGAGAGCCCCGTATGAGCCTCGCCCTTACGCGCGATCAGCATCTCGAAATCTACTACTACATGCAGCTCAATCGTCGCCTGGAGGAGCGTATGGAGCGGCTGTTCCGACAGAACAAGATCGTCGGCGGCCTCTACTCCAGCCTCGGCCAGGAAGCGGTTTCGGTCGGCGCGGCATACGCGCTGGAGCCTCGCGATTGGCTGGCTCCCATGATCCGCAACATCGGCGCGCTGCTGGTGAAGGGCGTCAAACCGCGCGACATTTTCACCCAGCACATGGCGAAATCCACCTCCCCGACGCAGGGCAAGGACGGCACCAGCCATTTCAGCGACCTGAAAACGCATCACATCGTTTCGCCCATCTCCATGCTTGGCGATCTGATTCCCGTGATGACCGGCGTGGCCCTGGCCGGGCGCTACCTCGGCCAGAAGATCGTGGCCATGACCTGGATCGGCGACGGCGGTAGCTCAACGGGCGCCTTCCATGAGGGGATGAGCCTGGCGGCCGCTCAGCGGGCTCCCTTGGTGGTTGTGCTCGAAAATAACCAATGGGCTTATTCGACGCCGGTGGCGCGCCAGGTTCCCCTGAGAGACCTGGCGGATCGCGCCAAAGCTTACGGCATTCTCAGCAAGATCGTGGACGGCAACGACGTCGTGGCCGTTTACGATGCGGCGAAAGCGGCGGTCGAAGATTGCCGCGCCGGGCGCGGGCCCGTTCTCCTCGAAGCGAAGACCATGCGCATGAAAGGCCACGCGCAGCACGACGCCGCCGAATACGTCCCTCGCGCGATGGTCGATTACTGGAAGCCGCGCGACCCGCTGGCGCTGTTCGAAAAATATCTCAGCGAGCACAAGTTGTGGGACGCGCACCGGAAATCCGAAATCGATGAGCGTATCGACCGCGAGCTGGAGGAAGACCAGAAATTCGCCGAAGCATCCCCCTTTCCGCCGCCCGAGTTGGCCGAGCAGGGAGTGTATTGTGACGGCTGCCATACCATTAAAGCCGAGTGGCGCCGGCCGAAAGCGGAAGTAATGCCGCCCGCGTCGAACACGGAGGCCGTCTGGAAGGTCGAAGACTTTGGCGCCCCGGTAGCCGTGCAACGGGCCGCCAAGCCCGCTGCTGCGAGCGGCAGCCACACCAGCCACCCTCCAAAGCAGGCGGCGGCAGCACTGGCTGCTTCCAAACCAGTCGGCAAGGTGGCCGAGAAACCGGCCGCCCCCCCCGCCGCCGAAGCTGACGTCTCTAGCGCACCCGCCTTGCGCGTGCCGTTTGGCCGCGGCCCCAAGGACAAGTCTTTCCGGCAGCAGCAACCGCCGCCTCCGGATCACCGTAACAAGCGAGGGAGGCGCTGACCATGCCCGCAGTCACGATGCTGGAAGCCATCCGCGAAGCGCTTTTTGAAGAGATGGAGCGCGACCCGGCCGTGGTGGCTCTCGGCGAAGACATCGGCGTCTACGGCGGCGCGTTCAAGGCGACCGAAGGACTCCTCGCGAAGTTCGGACCCGAGCGGGTGATGGATACGCCCGTCAGCGAGACAGCCATTGTTGGCGCGGCGTGCGGCATGAGCTATCTTGGATTGCGGCCAATCGCGGAAATGCAATTCATGGATTTCATTGCTTGCTGTTTTAACCAGATCACCAATTTCGCCGCGAAGTCCCATTATCTTTGGGGCGCTCCGGTGCCCATGGTCGTGCGCGGACCTTCCGGCGGTGGAGTGCATGGCGGGCCTTTTCACTCGCAGAGTCCCGAGATGTACTTCGTGCACACGCCGGGGCTGAAGGTGGTCTGCCCTTCGACGCCGTCCGACGCGAAGGGCCTGCTCAAATCGGCTGTGCGCGACAACAATCCCGTGCTCTTCTTCGAGCACAAGTACCTATACCGCCGTGTCAAGGAAGAAGTCCCGGAGGGCGATTACACGGTGCCGATCGGCAAAGCCGTCGTTCGCCGCGCGGGAACCGATCTGACGATCATCAGCTATGCGGCCATGGCGCATACGTCGCTCGAGGCGGCCGAACAGCTTTCGCGGGAAGGCATCGAGGCCGAAGTGATCGATCTGCGGACGCTGCTCCCGCTCGATCGCGACGCCATCCTGGCCTCGGTGAAAAAGACCAACAAGCTGCTCGTGGTTCACGAAGACGCGCGCACGGGCGGCATCGCCGGTGAAATCGCAGCCATCGTGTGCCAGGAGGCATTCGAGAACCTGGATGCACCGGTCATGCGCGTCACGGGCTTGGACACTCCGATCCCCTACGCCCCCTCTCTCGAGGAACGTTTCTTGCCGAACGCTGAAAAAGTTGCCGCCGCCGCGCGGGAATTGGCAAAATACTAAAGCGGACGAAAGCGAGTTGAGCAAAGTGGGAAAAACGAGAGGTCTTAACAACGTGGAGTTTGAAGTAGGGTCCGAGGTTCGCATCGCGGACCGGGCGTTCCTCGAAAGCTTCCTCGAGGCTGGGCAGTATCACAACGAACTCGAGCCCGACCAGATCGAGTATGCCGGCCAGGTGGCGAAGGTGAAGCAGGTCACCTTCTTTCATGGCGGCGATGAGATTTATTCGCTCGAAGGCATTCCGGGTGTGTGGCACGAAGAATGCCTGAGCGCCGTTTGAGTTTCGATCCTAGGAGATAACCATGGCTGTGGACGTCATCATGCCCCAAATGGGCGAGAGTATTTTTGAAGGTACCATCACCAAGTGGCTGAAGAAGCCGGGCGACAAGGTCGAACGCGACGAGCCCTTGTTTGAGATTTCGACCGACAAGGTGGATGCGGAAATTCCCTCGCCTTCGGCCGGCGTGCTCAAGGAGATCAAGGTCAACGAAGGGCAGACGGTAGCCATTCAGACGATCGTCGCCGTGATTGACGCCGATGGAGCCGGTGCGGTTGCTGCCGTTCCTGCGCCTATGCCCGCTCCGGCCAAGATCGAAACACCCAAAGCGGCGCCTGCGGCCGCGGCATCCGTTCCCTCTGTTGTTCCGAAGGCGGCGCCTCCGGTCCCCCCGCCAGCCGCCGCAGCGCCAACGCCGTCGCAAATGCCCTCGCCGAACGCGCCGGGCTCGAAAGTCCGCAGCTCCCCGTTAGTCCGCCGCATCGCGCGCGAACACAATGTCGATCTGGAACAGGTGGCGGGAACCGGCGCGGGTGGGCGCGTCAGCAAGCGCGATATCCAGGCTGCGGTCGAGGGAGCAGGCGCGCAGGCGGCTCCCAGCGCTGCGCCGGGGCCCCGCGCATCCGTGGCGCCGGCTGGCGGCGCATCGGCTTCCGCCGTTCTTGAAACGGCTGTTCCGCGCGAAAAGATGTATTTCGGCCATTACGAAGTGAAGCCCATGTCGGTGATGCGGCAGCGCATCGCCGAGCACATGGTGCTCTCCAAGCGCGTTTCGCCACACGTTTATTCGGTCGAAGAGGCCGACGTAAGCGGCATCGTTGCCCTGCGCTCCAGGATGAAGGAGAAATTCGAGCAGGAAACCGCCACGAAACTCAGTTACATGCCCTTCTTCATCCGGGCCGCAGTGGAGGGTTTGCACGCATTTCCCACTGTCAACGCTTCGGCCGACGGCGCCAGCGTTGTTCTCCACAAGGAATGCAATATCGGCGTGGCCGTGGCGCTCGATTGGGGCTTGATCGTTCCGGTGATTAAGAACGCCGACGAGAAAAATTTCCTGGGCTTGGCGCGCACCATCAACGATCTGGCCGAGCGGGCCCGGGCGAAGAAGCTCAAGCCCGAGGAAGTCACCGAGAGCACTTTTTCGATCACCAATCCGGGTGTTTTCGGCGGCCTCTTTGGACTGCCCGTCATCAACCAGCCGAACGTGGCCATTCTCGGCCTGGGCGCGATCGAAAAGCGGCCCGTGGTGGTCGACGATGCCATCGCTATTCGCTCGATGGTGTACCTCACGCTCTCCTACGATCACCGGGTTGTGGATGGCGCGGTGGCTCATCAGTTCATGGCCAAGGTGAAGCACACGCTCGAGAATTGGACCGAGAGCATTCTGTAGCCGCCTCCGCATAAAAGAAGCGAATACTGCGAGAGAAAGATTCCATCGCCGATGGATGGATTGACGGATGGATGGGCGGCGCCGGCTGGCAATAAAATAAGCGGAAGGCCGGAAAGGTCCCTTTCTCTCAAGTCGGAACCTTAGGCCTCTCTCCATGGCTTCCTTCCACAGCACAGGCCATTCCTGGGGCACGCCGCCCTGGATTATTGATTTCACTCCGCCCGAGCAGCCTCTGCCTCGACAAGCCGACTTCGCCGTAATAGGCGCTGGTTTTACAGGTTTGGCGGCGGCGGCATGGTTGCGCCTTCTGGCGCCCAGCCAGTCGGTGATTGTGCTGGAGGCTGGACGCATCGGAGCGGGCGCCAGCGGACGCACAGGAAGCATGGCCCTGTCGGAAACCGCGGCAGGCAATCTGCCTGGGCTCGGCGATGTTCTTGCTGGACTTCAAGACATCCTTGAAAAGCTCGGCGTCGAATGCGACCTCTCCCTTCCAGGGGCCTGGGAAATCGGGCGCCAGGGAGGCATGGAGAACTCTCCCATTTCATGGCAGGACTCTGGAATCCTGCGGGTGGCTGGCGAAGTTCCGGGCGGCACGCTCGATCCCGGGAAGCTCGTGAGCGGGCTGGCTCGCGCGGCTTGCCGCCGGGGCACCGCAATCTTCGAGGAGTGCCGCGTCGAGCGCGTCCGCTGGAACGAGCGAGGCGGGGAGCTGCGCGCGGCCCGAGGCGGCAACTCATCCTCGGAGGAAATCTCGGCAGGGAAAATTCTGTTCGCCACCAATGGGCTTTCGCTCCCGCTCTCCGGACTCGGCAAGCAAGCGCATCCCAAGCTCACTCTGGCGGCTGCGACCGCGCCGATCCGCGATGAGCAACTCCGGGCGGTCGGCCTGTCCGAAAGAAAGCCGTTCTATACGGTCGATTTTCCCTATCTCTGGGGGCGGATTCTGGCCGGCAATGCGATTGTGTGGGGTGCCGGTCTGGTCGATCCGCCGGAATCGGGCGATCTGGAAGAGATTGACATCGGCGCGGAAGAATCCTCACGCCTGTTTGCAAGACTCGAGAAGCGCCTGCGCAACCTGCACCCGGATCTCATTGGCTTGGAGTTCACCCACAGGTGGGGCGGCCCCATCCTGTTCCGCGACGATTGGAAGCCGGTCTTCGACTGGCACCCTCAAAGCCGCGATGGGATCGTTCTCGGCGCATTCGCCGGGCATGGGGTGGCGCTTTCAAGTTATCTGGGGGCTTGGGCCGCGGAGGTTCTTCTCGGAAGGCGGGAATTGCCGGCTTGGGGAAAAATCGCCCGCTGAGCGTGCCGGCGGCCAAGGCCTCTCGTTTCCGGCGTCGCTGAATTCCGGTGCCGGACCTGGCTTGGCGCTGGATGCGTCTATTGCAAGCGCAATCGCAGGTCTTCGGCGAACTTCTCGATGCGGTTCAGCGGAACGATGGCAATGTCCTGCTCATCGAATAACCGCTGGATAAATTGATGCCGCGGCTTGCCCGGCGCGGGCTCGGCCTCGGTAATGGCGTGAAACTCGCATCCCGGCAGGCGCAGGCGGACGCGCTCGGCGGTGTAAGCCAGCACCTTGGCCTGCGAGGGATCCCGCCCCAGCGTGACTGCGTGCAGATACCCGCGCACGCCGTTCTGGAATCCGTAGTCCAGCTTCAGCGTATCGCCCGGCTGGGTAAACTCCTCCACGGGAATATTGCGCTGGAGTTGCGGCACGCGGCGCCGGAGAAACACAGCGTTCACCCGTTCCTTGATCCACGCCCGCGTGCTTTCGACGATCCCGCCGCGCATGCGGCGCGGAGGCGCCACCTGTTCCCGGAACAGGCGGTCGAGTTCGGCGTCGAAATCATCCGCCAGGACGGCTCGCTGAGGGCTGAACTGCAAGGCGTTCGAAAGCGTCTGATCGAGCTTTTCCAGATACGCGGCTACATTGGACGCCGGCCCGCGCAACCGCGAATCGAATTCCTCTGGAAGAGCGCGCAGCAACTCCTCGTCCGCGCCGGGGTGCAGCCTCCGGACGCGCGCGATCTGCCCTTCTTCGATTAGCCGGGCGGCCCGCCGGGGGCCGGCGGATCCGGGCGGGACGCCGGTCTCTTCGATCACCACGCCGATGTTCACCCACTCGTCGCGGAGCAGGTTCGGAGCGTAGCGCAGGATGCGATAGCGAAAGGTATTTCTCGGTTCGTCAGGCATGGTTCACGTCCAGTTGGGAAAGGGCAGGGCCGAGGATTTCCAGGCCGAAAGGATAAGTTCCCGCACTCGCTTCTTGCGGCGCAGGAGCTGTTCCAACAGGTTCCAGAGAAGCTCCTGCTCGCCATCGTACCACTCGGGCGGAATCTCCCGGGAAGCCTCGTCGAGAGCGTCCGGCGTGATGTTCGTTTCCAGGCGCGCGATCCACGGCTCAAAGGCGTCCATGCCGCGCACCGATTCATACACGCGATGGCGGGCATAGAGGCCGCGCAGGGGGGCGTCCGGGAAGTTCCATTCCCCTGCGTTGAAACAGAAACCCTGGTCGATCATCTGCGCCCGATAGCGCGATTCGGTGCGCGCCCGGAAGAAGATGGCCTGTCTCCCATTCGTGTTGCAGGTCCACTTGTCAAATACGAGCATCCCGCAGAAATCCGCGAGATTGGGAACTTGACGCAACTGTTCATCGGGAAGGAAATCGTACACCACGGTTTCTTCCGGCGATCCCGGGTACTGCGAACCGAACTGCTGGCCCGCTTGACACAACGTGCGCCCGCGTCCCCATTCCACCACCAGGGCTTCCGTGTGCTCGATCAGTTCCTCGCGGACTTCGACCACTTCCGCTGTCGGTATCGGCAGCCCCAGCCTGGCTGCCAGCCTGCTAGCCAGCAATTCGTTCGCCAGAATCCGCAAGCCCTGCGGATTATTTCGAAATTTCACCACATAATACCGGCCGTTCGCGCAGCGCATCAGATGCGCCTGCGCCCCTCCTCGCATTCTCCGTATCTGTTCGACCGCAAGCGGCATCGTCCGCGTATGCTAGCCAGCGAAGAGGGCCTCGGCAAGAGAAACGTTTCAGAACGAAACGTGGACGGCCGCGAGACGCACGAATGCAGATCACTTTTTTGTGCATACTTTTCTCGGAGGTGTGTCGAGGAAGGCGCTGGCAGCGGCATTCAGCGGATGAAAGCAAGTTTGCGCGACGACGCAAGGCAATCATCGCGGGACTGCGTGCATTGAACTCGCCACGCAATCCCGCGACGGATAGTCTGAGAAAACGGCGAAAACGCGTTCAGCGATTCTTGCGCTTCCCACCCTTTTTCTTGGATTTCGATTGGGACTTGGATTTAGGCTTGAGCTTGGCTTTTTTCGCTGCCGCCTTTGGTTTGCTCTTTGTGCTCTTTTTGGGAGCAACTCTTTTGGGTTTGGCTGCTTTTCGTGCGGGCGCTGGCTGGCGGGGAGCTCGTGCCGAGGGAACCTCGGTTTCTTCCTCTACCGGCTCCTCCTCGATCGTCGTCTCCTCGACTTCAATCACTCCACCCAACTGCTCCGGTCCTTCGTCCTCCTCATCGTAGCGGGGCAGTTCGTCGTCTTCCTCATCGTTCATTTTCGCGTAAAACATCGGTCCTCCGTGGATTTCGGACTAAGCCGGACAGTTTTCACTCCTGCGCCGCTTATAAACGGAGTGTTGGAGCTTTGTCAAGGCGCAATGGTTCGGAACAAATACACGGCCTTCGAATGTCATTTCGGACCGTGAAAGGTTTGCCTGACCAATAATCACCCAGGCTATTGATAAAGAACACTTTAGCTTTCATCTGGACTTCAGGAAAGTGCTCTTAGCGCTCGATCGTCAGCATGTCTCCGGCTTGCAGCGAGCGGTCGGCCAGGAACGGATTCGACTCTCGCAGCGCCGAAACCGTGGTGCGGTATTCACGCGCAATGGAATAAAGAGTTTCCCCTGCCTTGACTCGATGCTGGCGAGCATCGATCTTTTCGGCCTGGCGCGAGGCGGGATTGCCTGGCTCAACAGATGCCGAACGGCGAGGAGACACATCGGCGGACTCGCTGCCTGCATAGATTCGCAACCGCGTCCCCAGGCGGACGTGCCCGGCGTGAATGTGATTCCAGCGCAGCAGCTCTTCGACGGTCACATCAAATCGGTCTGCGATTCCCGGGAGCGTGTCGCCGCGCTGCACGCGATAGCGCACCAGGTGGATGACCCGTGGAACCGTGGGCACGCTCAGCAGGAAACCCGATGGCAGAACCGCGTGCGCTTCGAGATGGTTGGCAGTCTCAAGCGACGAAACCGTCACGTGATAGCGGTGCGCGATGTCAGAGAGCGTTTCGCCCTCATCGACCGTGTGCAGGCGCCAGGACGTCCATTTGTCCTCGGGAACCTGCTGGAGATTTTGCTCGAAGCGAGCGGTCAAGCCTGCGGGGAGCTTCAACTCGAATCCTGGCTCGCTGGGCGTCACGGTGCGCAGAAGCTGCGGATTTAGCAAACGCAAATCATCCAGATCGGTGCCGGTGGCATCGGCCACGAGATGAAGATCGACGGGATGATCGAGCCTCACTTTTTCGACCGGCTCCGGTTTCTGCGGATCGACCTGCACGCCATAGAGAGCGGGGGCCTTGGCCACCAGGGCCAGCGCGATGATGATCGGCACGTAATTCTGCGTCTCTTTGGGCAGGGCATTGAGCTTTTGCAACTGCCAGAAATCCGCGTAGCCGGTGCGCTCGATGGCTTTGGCCACATTCAAGGGGCCGGAATTGTAGGCCGCCATCACCAGATACCAATCCCCGAACATGCCGTAGAGATCGCGCAAGTGCCGCGCCGCCGCGCGCGTCGCTTTCTCGGGGTCGCTGCGCTCATCGATCCAGTAGCTGCGCTCCAAATCGTATTGCTCGCCGCGGTAAGGCATGAATTGCCAGATGCCGCGCGCGCCCGATCGGGATACCGCCTCGGGCTGGAAGGCGCTCTCCGCCTGCGCTAGATAGATCAAATCCTGCGGAACCCCTTCTTCCTTCAGCACGCGCCGGATCATGTCGTCGTAGCGGCCGGCGCGCGCCAGCCCGCGCTCGACGATGGCCCGCCCGTGGCTGCTGGTGAAAAAGCTCAAATATTGCAGCACCGATTCGTTCACCGTGAGCGGCAGATCGTGCGGCACGGTCATGATTTCTTTCTGGGCCATGAGCGCCAGCCGGGGATCGCCCGCCGGCAGGTTCATGTCCTCGATCTCATCGATCGGCGCGGGCTGAGCGGGTGTTTCCGCTTCTTCCTCGTCGGTATTTTGGGCCGTGTTCACTTCATAGGAGTGGAGGGCTTCTCCAATCTGATCGAAGAGCTTCGAAAGCCGCGGGTCGGCGTCGGGCCGAAAGCCGCTCTTCTGGATCAGGTTCACCGCGTGATCCAAATCGGCGCGTCCTTTCTCGAAATTCCCGGCCTGATATTCCTGCTGGCCGGCCGCGTAGCTTGTCTGAACGCCTTGCACCAGAATGTCGATGGCTGGCCTGGGATCCAGCTTGACGGAAACGGTCGTGGGCGGATGTGTCGGAAGGGGAAGCGGCTCGCTTACGGATTCGGGAGCCGGAGCAGGGGTCGACGCCGGAGGCTGCACCTGAACTTGCTTCATTGTGGTGCCCTGGCAGCCAATCAGCATCACCGCGCTTGCCGCCATGGCTGCCCAGATCGTCCGCTGCTTCATAACACTCTCCACTTTGGGTTTCCCTGCCCGATATTGCACATTCAGTTCCGACCAGCGGACTCGGAAAACCCTAGGGATGCTCCACTTGCGGCCCATTTGCTTTTCGCTGCAACCAAAATACTACGAGGTACCTACGATTCAGGTCAATGGGTTTGAAGTACCAGTTGTTTACGAACTCGCGGCCTGCTCCATCCGCACAAAAATGCCCGATTTCGCCGCACAGAGCCACGCTTATACCACCGTTTCGGCTGCAATTGCTAGTTCGGGAATGGGCACACTTGGTATCAACCTGGTATCCGAAGTTGCCGTTTCCCGGGGCGTGCCGGAGAATGTGCTGATTGATGAGCCAATAGAATGCGTTTTTTTAGGCCAACGTTTTTAGCCCAACGAACTGCTGCCGCGCGCGGTGCCGCATGCCGGCGCAACAGCGCTCGCTATGAGAGTGCTTGACGAAGGTCCTCGATAAGATCCTGCGAGTCTTCCAGTCCCACCGAAACGCGCACAGTACCCGGCCCAATGCCCGCTCCGCGCAGTTCCTCGGGTGACATATTTTGATGGGATGTGTAGACCGGCAAGATCACGAGCGATTCAACCCCGCCCAGGCTTGCCGCGAGCAGAAATATCTGCACGCGGTCGCAAAAGCGCCGCGCGGCGGGCAAGCCTCCTTTGAGGTCAAAGGCCAGCATGGCGCCGAAGCCCTGCATCTGCCGCTTCGCGAGCCGGTAGTCGGGGTGCGAGGGCAATCCCGGATAATGGACTCGCGCCACCTTCGGATGGCCGGCAAGGTACTTCGCCACAATCATCGCGTTTTGGCACTGGCGTTCCACGCGAATGCCGAGCGTCTTGAGCCCGCGGATCAGCAGGAACGCAGCCTCAGGGTCCATGGACCCGCCAAGCTGGATCACGCACTCGCGCACTTTTTTAATCATCGCATGGCTCCCCACGGCAGCCCCGGCGATGACGTCGGAATGCCCCGCCAGGTATTTCGTGGCGCTGTGGACCACTACGTTGAAACCGGCCTTGAGGGGCTTTTGCAAAACGGGGCTGGCGAACGTGTTGTCGATGATCGACACCAGCCCCCACTCCTGGGCGAACGCCGCCGCCTTGGCAATATCCACCAGCCGCAGCGTCGGATTCGTGGGTGTCTCAATGTAGAGGGCTTGGGTCCGCGGCGTCACCAGCCGTTCGATGCCCGCGAGGTCGGATTCGACGTAGCGCACCGTGATGCCGTAGCGCGGAAAAACGTCGCGCAGCAAGCGGTAGGTTCCACCGTAAAGCTGGCGGGTAGCGATCAATTCGTCGCCGGCTCGCAGCACGGCGAGCAGCGCTCCCGAAATGGCCGCCGACCCCGACGCCGTCACCACGGCCGCCTCGCCGCACTCCAGGGCGGCGATCTTCTCTTCCGCTATCGCCAGCGTCGGATTGCCGTAGCGCGTATAGATGTAGGCCGAGCTGTTTCCCCCGGCGCACCGCTTCATTTCCTCGGTGCTCGCAAAAGTGAAATTCGAGGTGCGCGCGATTGGTGTGCCGATCGGCTCGCCGGCGCGAAAATGATTCTCGCCGGCGTGAATGGCAAGCGTGGCGTCGCCTCGGCGCTTCGTCTTGGAAGTTTTTTTCATGGCTGCATCCGGTTTACGCAATTTCTCGCCGGATCGCAAGCGCCAAATTGGCTGTGCGCAGCACGGAAAATTTCGGCGGCGTTTGGAGCATCCTACGCGGTGGCGGCCTCTTCCGCTTCTTCTCCGGCATGGTGCGGCTTGTGCGCGGCAATCACCTTGTCGGCGATCTCTCCCGGGACGAAATCGTAGTGGGAGAATTCCATCGAGTAAGTCCCGCGCCCTTGCGTCATGGATATCAGGTCGTTGGCATAACTCAGCATTTCCGCGAACGGCACCTGGGCCTTGACGACCGTGCTCCCGGCGCGCGATTCGCTTCCGCTGATGCGCCCTCGCCGTGAACTGAGATCTCCCATCAGGTCGCCCGAATACTGGTCCGGCGCGTACACCTCCACGTGCATGATCGGTTCGAGCAGCGCCGGCCGCGCCTGCTTCATGGCTTCTTTGAACGCCAGCGATCCCGCGATTTTGAAGGCCATGTCGCTCGAATCCACGTCGTGATATTTGCCGTCGTACAGGCTCACGCGGAAATCGACCACCGGAAAACCCGCCAGGAAACCGCGCTCGGCGGAATCCCGGATGCCCTTCTCGACCGAAGGAATCCAGTTCTTCGGAATCGCTCCGCCGAAGACATCGTCCACGAATTCGAAGCCCGCGCCCCGGGGCAGCGGCTCCATGCGAATGCGGCACACGCCGAACTGCCCGTGCCCGCCGGTCTGCTTCTTGTGCTTGCCCTCGGCGTCCGCCTTGCCGCGGATGGTCTCGCGGTAAGGAATCTTGGGAGGCTTCAGCGTCAGCTCCACGTGATAGCGCTTGCGCAGTTTGGCCACGACCACTTCAATGTGCTGCTGGCCTGCGCCGCTCAGCAGGAATTCCTTGGTCTGCGGATCGCGCGCGAAGCGCAGCGCCAGGTCTTCTTCCAGGATTTTGTGGATGGCTTGGCCGATGCGGTCCTCGTCGGCGCGCGTTTTCGGCTCGATGGCGAACGTGATGGAAGGTTCCGGAATGCGCGCGGGAGGATAAAAAATGGTCGCGTTCTTGTCGCCCAGGGTTTCGCCCGTGGTGGTTTCCTTCAGCTTGGCCACCGCGCCCACGTCGCCTGCGTGCAGATCGTTCACGGCGACGGACGTCTTGCCTTGCATGGCCTGCACGTGCTGCAGGCGTTCCTGGGAGCCGCGCTGGAAGTTGGTGAGCGTGGCGTCGGTCTTCAGCACGCCCGACATCACTTTGAAATACGTGATGCGCCCGGCGAAGGGATCGGCCACCGTCTTGAAAACGAAGGCCGAGACCGGCTCGGAATCGGCCACCGTCCTCTCGATCGTCTCGCCCTTGCGATCCGGCGTCTTGTGGCCGGCCACCTTCCCGCAGGACGCGGGTGACGGGAAAATCTCCACCAGGAAGTTCAGGATCGCATCGCTGCCGATGTTGTGCAGCGCCGAGGCGAGCTGCACCGGGAACACCCGCTTGGCCAGGACCGCCTCGCGCAAACCCTTCTTTAGATCCTCGATCGGCAAGGTGCCCTTGTCGAAAAACTCCTGCATCAACTCATCGTCGCCCTCGGCCACCATTTCCACCAGCGCCTCGTGGGCCGATTTGGCCGCTTCGGCGAGGTCCGGGGGAATGTCCTCGATCTTGGCCTTGCCGTCGCCGTCGGGCGCATAGAGCAGCGCTTTCATGGCCACTAAATCCACCACGCCTCTGAAATTCTTTTCCTCGCCGATGGGCAACTCGATGGGCGCCACGCCGCGCCCGAAGACGCGCTGCAGCGAAGCGAACGAGCGCTCGAAGCTCGCCAGTTCGCGATCCATCCAGTTCAGCACGAAGGCCCGCGGCTGGTCGTATTCGGTGGCGTAATCCCAGACCTTCTCGGTCACCACCTGTACGCCCGCCGCCGCATCGACGACAATCAACGACGCGTCGGCGGCGATGAGCGAGGATTTTGTCTCGTTGATGAAGGTCGAGTAGCCCGGCGTGTCGAGCAAATTGATCTTTGTTTTTTCCGCCTGTCCCGGCGCCTGCCATTCGGCGTAGGCCAGGCCGGTGTTGATGGAGATTTTTCGGGCGATTTCCTCTTCGTCCCAGTCGGTCACGGTGGAACCTTCCGTGACCTTGCCCAGGCGCGGCGTCATGCCCGCCGTGTAGAGCAACGACGACACAAGCTGGGTCTTCCCCGTGTCGCCGTGGCCGGCAATGCCCACGTTGCGAATCCATTCGGTGTTGTAGGATTTCATATTTCACCTCGGTGAAAAACGTTCGGTTTCAAACCGGCGGTATCGGCGCGTGTTCGGTTCGCGCGGGGAATCCCGCGGCAATGGACATGCCGCCGTGCGAATAGGCATTTCGTGTGGGGATACTGCGGACAACCATTCCGTGCTGTGCGTTGGGATCAGCATCACGAAACGCCGCCCCGGCGGTTACGCGCGATGAACCCTGCGGAAAAGCCGGATGCTAGCACACGGACACGCTATGCTTCAACCGATCAAAGCGTGCGTTTTGCGACCTTACTTAGAAAGGCGTCCGGATTCTTCAGTTTGCATTCCCAAATCCTGATAACTTTCCAGCCAGTCTTTCGAAGCTGACGATTAACAGCCAAGTCCCGCGCTTTGTTTTTAGCCAGCTTCGTTTTCCAAAAAGCCCTCGATGTTCCGGGGGCGCTGTAACAGCGCGGGCACCCGTGCCAGAAGCAACCATCCACAAAGACGGTCAGCTTCGCCTTTGCTCCGCGCAAACAATCCGAAGTTTTCCAGGTTTGTCCATATGGCGCTTGAGTTTATCGATCGGGTGGACCATCGCGAATCACACCTTTGCGAGCGACATTGATTCGACCTGAGGATTCCAATTCCTGCAGCCCCACAATTGCATTCTGAATGTCTTCCTTAGAAGCAGTGACCGAACGAACTCGTCGCTTCGTAGGGTAAAAAGCAATGCGCATTTTCATCAGTTCGACTTTCGTCGATCTCCGCGCGAAACGTGAAGCTGCGGCCGAAGCAATGTGGCGCTCTCACCTAGGGAACCTCTGAACAAGCACTGGTTTAAAAGAACGGATGAGGAACAATAGGCAATTCAAGCGGTTTCAGTGATTTCATAGGGATGCCGAGAGATTGGATCCGCCTGCCAGTGCCACCAGAGCGTCCCTTGTGACC
>DATLST010000225.1:0-8988 GCA_035534055.1 Candidatus Acidiferrales bacterium
CGACATTCCCTTTTAGTTCCAAACCACTACGGGAGAGCCGCGACAGCGGTTCTCCCGCAACCATCCCAACCACAATTGGAGATTACGGAAATGGACATCTACGCAATCGTAACCGAGAAGATCATCAATCTGCTTGAAAGCGGCGTCGTACCGTGGCGCAGACCGTGGACCTCGACCGGACTGCCATGCAACCTTGTGAGCAAGAAGCCGTATTGTGGCGTAAACTTTTTCCTGCTCTCGGCGTCGAAGTACGTTTCGCCGTTCTGGTTGACGATGCGCCAAGCTAACGAACTGGGCGGACACGTCCGCAAAGGCGAGGAATCTACCGCCGTGGTGTTTTGGAAAATCGAAGACGCGAAGCGCAGCACGGACGACCTCGACGCCGAGGAGACCGAGAAACAGACGCGCCGTCGATTCTTACTCAGATTTTATCGCGTTTGGAACCTCGAACAATGCGAACTGCCGCAGTCGGTTCTCGACAAGCTTCCGAAGATGGAAACACATCAGCACGATCCGATTGAAGCCGTCGAAAAGATCATCGCCGGAATGTCTAACCCGCCCGAGATAGTACGCGGAGGCTCGAAAGCGTTTTACTCGCCGATCACGGATCGCATCACGCTTCCGCCGCGCGAACTATTCATCAGCAGCGATGAAGAAGCCGCGACGAAAATTCACGAAGTAGTTCATAGCTCAGGAAGCCGGAAACGACTTGCACGAGAAGGGCTTTGTGAAGCGGCGCCGTTTGGCTCCCCCGTTTACTCATTCGAAGAAATGGTTGCGGAAATGGGAGCGGCGTACCTCTGCGCCGAGGCTGGAATCTCGAACGCGGTCGTCGAGAATCAGGCCGCCTACGTTTCAGGTTGGCTCAAAAAATGTCGCGGCGATCGCAAGCTTCTGATCCACGCGGCGGCCCAGGCACAGCGCGCCACCGACTACATCCTCGGCAGAAACGCTATTGCCTGAATTTTTCGCGGCGCCCGCGCTCTTGCGCGGGCGCCGCTCATTACCAAGCTTCGATATCAGGCAAGGGCTGCCGGAGCAACTTCGCGCTGCAACAACTCTGAAGCCATCAAGTACAAGAATTGCCGGGGACACTCGTCTAGGATCGATTCCATCTGAGGCCCGTATTTACTCTCAAGAAACCGGTCGAAATGCACTGGCCGATAGCGAGTCAGATCACTCAGATAATAGAACAGCACATATGTTGATGCCCATTGCGGCAACCGCCGCACGCTCAAATTAAAATCGAGGTTTAGATAATATTTCCGATGGGGATAGACGGAGGTTACTACTGACCATAACGCGGGTGTTATTGTCGCGAAGAGCTGCTGCGCGCAGTCGAGCGGACGGTGCGTGTAGGATAACGCGTTCTGCTGTTCAATATGGATGATTGTCGAATCGTCGTTCGACGAAACCTGTTTCCAACCACCGGGCAGTCCCGAGGACCTGACAAGCTCTGTGACCGACTTACCCATATAAGCGAGATCTCCTCTGTCGATGGCAAGGGTCAGCCATGATTTGGAATCACTCGGGCTGTGGAATGCATTAATCGCTACATTGATGAACTGTTCGCGCTTTCCACAGGCATAAGTCCAAAGTCTGTGTGCTGGCAAAATCTGAGGAAGTAGATGCCGAACCTGAAGGCTCTTGAGTCGCGGAGAATGCCCATTGAGGAGCCGCATGACCTCGGCGAACACGTTCACTTTTGTTGCGGACGTGATCACCTTGATTTCGTCTCCCAGTAGAGCCCACCTGCCGGTCCTTACGGCCGTTAGTCCGTGATACGCGTGCGATAGATCGAGCGTTGGTACCCTTATCGCAAGAAGACTCTTGGCAAGGTTGAGAACCGAGTAGTAAAGCAGCACCGGCTTGACATCGATGCGAAGGCCGCTTTGAGTGCCAGCATTGAAGTATTCTTCAGCTTGAGCCAGATACGACAGGGCTTCCCTGATTCTTGGCTTCGCTGCTTTCGATCTGTAGACGGCCTCCGACAGGGTTGCCCAGGGATCTTTAACATACAGACGTCTCTGGAGTGTCCATCGCTTGCCAAATCTGGCAGGCCAGAAGGAATATGGGAGGACGATCCCGGTGCTTGTGATTCGTTCGCCTTTGCGAGGAGCTTGTAGCTTCGACATGGGTCGTTAATCAGAAAGGCCGTTCTCGCGGATTTGATCGATTTCTTTCTCATTCAGGCATCCGGCTTTGTATAAGTTGAGGAACTTGTGCGAAACGCTCTGACCGAGCATCGCCACGTCAGCTGCCGCGATCCCGTGCTGCACCGCGTCGAGCTCAAGTCCCTCCACCGCCCGCCATACCGAATCGGCGTCACCCCAAGGTCCCGGTTTTGCACTTCGCTCTTTCATCTGTCTCTGCTTCTTATACCCGTTCGAGCCATCGCTCCAGACTGGGTTGCGCCTGCGTTTCCCTTTGCGGGCGCCGCTTATTTTCCATCACCCGTGCGAGTGACGGAGCACATCTTCCAGTCGTGACACCAACTCCTCTCGTTTCCTCTTGTTCAGTCCGCCGAGGTTTTTCTCTCGCCACTTGACCGCAGGAAGGCTGGCCGCTTCGGGAAGGCCCAGGAGGGACCAGTCCGGTTCGCCCTTCTCGAACGAAATCAAAAAACGACGCTGCTCCTCAGGCATCCGTCCGACGACCAGCTCGATCATCTCCTTCTGGGCGTCAAGCAGCTCGCGTAGTAACACCCGCTCGGCCGTCATCCCTTAGAACCCGTGGTCGAATTCTTTGCCGATGTCTCGCCGGGTTCCTGCCAATACCTCGAACATCGGCCGGTCGTGACTAACGAGATAGACGACAAAGGCGCGACGCAACGAATCGTCTATGCCCTCGTTCTGCAGAAGATGGCGCACATCGAAGAGATCGCGAGGATGCTGGCGGTCGAGAG
Organism: Candidatus Acidiferrales bacterium; assembly: GCA_035534055.1. Taxonomy (GTDB): domain Bacteria; phylum Acidobacteriota; class Terriglobia; order Acidiferrales; family UBA7541; genus Palsa-295. The sequence continues at coordinate 2,906 of DATLST010000225.1, forward strand.
CCGCCACGATTTTTCCACCATAGATGTCGGCGAACGAAATGACTCGCGTTTCTGCAAACCCGAAAGCCTCTTCAACGCTTGAACAAACCGCGCGGAGTTCGGCCGGGTAGACGGAGCCGCGTAGAACCGGCGTCACTTCGATCTTTATCTGTACCCCTTCGGCGCGGACCACGAGTTTTGTCGCGATGCCCTCGGGGCGGAGCACTCCGAGCGTCGTCCGTGACCCGCGTATGCTGTTCCTTATCCCTTGCTCGATGCGCTTCATGGCGGCGTCAATGGCCGCGAGAGATTGCTCGCGCCCTTGAACGGGCAAATACGTCAGATCGATATCGACTGACAGACGCGGCATATCGCGGATGAACAGATTGATGCCCGTGCCGCCCTTGAGCGCGAAGCACTCTTGGTGCGCAACTTCCGGCAGGACTCGCACGACGAGCGCGGCCTGCTTGCGATAGATTTCACTGAACGGCATCCAGGTTCTCCGGCACCGTTATCTGATAAGCGCGATCGAGTTTGCCGCCTTTCACAAGCATGCGCTTGCCTTTGCCGAGGTCAACGGCGGCTCGATCGATCCGTTTCAACCATGCGTGCTGATGACGGTCGGCGAAGAAGAAGAAAAGCCTCTTCACCTTGATGCTTCGACAGCGAGTCAGCAGCTTTTGGAGCCGCTGCGGACTCAGGTTCGAGAGACCTTCCATCAATTTGTCGGCTTGTTCAAAACTTTCTCGCCCCGGTAACTCATCGAGCAACTCAAGGATCGCCCGCTCGGGCGCCGACAGAACGAGGCCCCAATCCCACTCCCCCCAAGGCTGGACGAGAAAGCCTGCGTCCGCTCCCCGGCTCGGTCGCGCCTTGACGCCCTTGATCAAGTTCATGAACGACCTTTGATCCGCTTCGGCCGGGAAGAGTTTCCGGCTGTTGCGATAGATGAAACGGACCTTCCCCGGCAGCTTGCTAAGCCAATTTGGCGGCGGTTCCGGTCCGTAGAGGTAGACCTCTTTCATCGACTGCCGCAGGTAGTGCGCGTACCCCTGTATTTCGAGCGCAGTACGTCCGCCAACCACCAGAGGTTCTTTCAGAACCGTCTGAAGCGAGATCACGATCTGCTGCCAGCTTAAGGAGCCGCGGGGCCGCTGATAGACGCCGCGCGTTGGCTGTCGCAGCCAGCCAGTCCGCACGTAATGGCTGAGGAGCTGGCGCGAATAGCCGTGCCGTATGAGCCAGGACGAAGTGACGACCAGCCCCTCGGGAAGCTGCCTTTCGAGGTGGTTTAAGTGCTGTGTTTGTTGTCCAGCCATGTTTGACATATTAGCATAAGGTCAAACCAAGCGTCTAGTTTGAAACTTAACCATATTATCCAATCAATTTGGATAAATACGATGTATTTCAAACCAACATCGGAGCGGGACCTCTATGGAAATAGCCCAGGCAGTGCCCGTAAGCCCTTGCGTGATGGGAAAGACCGAATGGCCGGGCGGTCCCGAACCGCTCCAGGCGATGACGGAGATGAGTTGAGGGCCGACGGCCTGTTGGAAATCACGATGTTCGCATAACCTCAACGCGGCCCGTTGGACGGGCCGCCGCCGTTTATGTACGCTCGTCACCAGAGGAGATGATAGTGTCGTTCCGACGCGCAGCAGGGGTCTGCGCGAGCATCCTGCTCAGTGTCATTCTCTTTCTCGCCGTTGCCGCAAGCGCAGATGGGGCTCGTTGGGCTTCCAACCGCACCGGCGAAAGAGCCTGCCGCAATTTCTACAGTTCGCACGCCCACATGATTATTAGGTTGTACGAGGACCGGCCGACGAGATCGGCGTCCGAACCCAGGCCGAAAGTGCGTTTCCAGGGCGCCCAGCGCTCGCAGGGGGCTTCGGGCAATTCGGGTCTTATCGCCTGTCTCGGAATCCTTTGCGTCATCGCGCTTCCCATCGGCGTCTTCGTCTGGCGGTGGAATCGGTCAAGGAGAATCACAATCCATCTGATCAAAAACAACCCTAAGCAGGCGGAGGACTCAGGGGGCCGCAGCGTTTGGAGCGCTTGGTCAAGGGACTGCGCGATTAAGGCGATCAGGGACAATACTGCCAGGCTGGCGGTGGAGCGCAACGAAGAACTCCATGACTATTGGTTTGATACGATTCCCGATCAGGAGGATCAGGAGGAACTGGCGAAACGACGCAATGCTTATCCGGGGCAGGAGCCAAAGCTGACGCTTGCGTTCCAAATCGACGCCGCCGAGCTAGCTGAACTACCGGAGGGCATCAAGTTCAACATAGATTATTCTGAACCGTCCGCTGCCGAGGCGGATCGGCACGCGAAATGGCGTGAGCGTAAGAAGTCCTTTCTGCTTCACGAGGGGTTTGCATCCGGATCCCTTCCGAAATGGCCGCCCCCGCTGGGCCTCTCAGCCACAGAGTTGTTGGAGTATGAATGTGGCCCGGAATGGCTCTCGCCTCACATTGAGGATCTGACAGAAATGATCGACCGCGAGGCCGACGCCTACCTCGCCCGGAAACGTCCCGAATTCCATCTGATTGTATTCCTGAACGCGATTCACGCCGCGGCGAGCGTTCACATGGCCTGGGAGATGAGCAAGTGGTTCATTCGGCAGCATGCGCGCAACCTTGCTGTCCGCCGTTCACAGCTCATCAGCAAAGACATTTACGGTGTCGTCGATAGTACGAAGTGGCAGCAGGAGAAGCGTTACTTTTTCTCGAAAGTGATACTGCCCGCGCTCGGCTTCGCGCACGACGATAGCGAAGAAACAAACTTGAAAAAGGCCAAAGTCGCGCTTTTCGAGGCCTGGCACCTAAAAGATGACATGCCGATCGACTGGTGGATTCCGGCCGAGTACAAAGATTCCGATCGATTGCGGAACCTATCTATTGAAGTGCTCGATGGCCGCCCACGCGATGCGGTTTATAGCTGGCGCGAATTATTCCCGGTTGAGTGTCGCCGCTTAGTGATCACCGAAATGGTATCGCTCCGACTGGGCGATCTCGTTTCGGACTGGATAGAGCAGGAAGTGGCCGCTTTCGCCTCACGCGACGAGGAACCGTCGATTTCAAGTTTTGACGGGCATGGGTATGAGGAGTACTGTGCGGGACGTTTACGGGATGCTGGATGGGAAACGAGGTATACGCCAAAGTCAGGTGATCAAGGAGTCGATATAATCGCGGAACGCGACGGTACCCGCGTCGCAATCCAATGCAAAAACTATAAGCAGCCGGTGGGCAACAAGGCCGTGCAGGAAGTTTTAGCTGGCAAGTCTTACGAGCGCGCCGATCTCGCCGCGGTGGTCAGCCCTGCATCTTACACTCCCGCAGCGACGGAACTGGCATCGGCAACAGGGGTGTTGCTTTTGCACCATAAACAGTTGGCCGATCTTGCCCGGCTTATGCACGAAATCAAAGAGCGCAGCTCCTCCTAAACGAGGGAGCTGGGAAAACTTACAGACTCGCGTGACGATCGCTCAGACGCTCTCCCCCGGTAGCCTCTCTGATAAGCGTTGGCGCAGATTGGACCGATGAACCCAAGGGGAATGTAATGGCGCACCCAAAAGAACCGGGACCACGTGACAATTTGGTCCGGAAGATTGGCGGCAATATCCTCCTCCTGGAAACGTTAACACCGATAGGAAAGGCAATTCACGAAGAGGTCGCTTGGATCGGCAGTTCAGCGGCAACCTCCGACAAAGGCGACGAAAACCCCCTGGTAGGCATGGCCTGCGAGGCCATCGAAAACTTACTGGGTCTCTGCTTCGTGATCTGTCAGGTCTTCATTACGGACGTGGTGTCAGTCTGCTACGGGATACGCCTGCTTGCCGAAGGGGAACCGCCGAAAAAGAAGGACCTGTTGGCGACGTGCTCCACACGGGTAAGCCGTACCGAATACACTCAGGTCCAAGCGACCGACGCGCTCGCCAACTATTTTAAGCACCGCGACCAGTGGCCATCCAAAGAGTGGCCGCGTAAGGCACCATCGAAGTACACCGCGCAGGTCATCAGCGCTTTGGGCAATAAGCCCGGATCTACACGAAACTTCCGGACGGGGTTTGAAGCGGTGGTGGGCGACAGCGCCTACTCAGACGTCGCACGCCTTGGTGAGGTCGTGGAAAACTGGGCTGCAGGGCTCCGGAATCGCTGCGCGTAGGGATCAAGCATTCAGCGAAGCGATCTTGGATACGCCACGGTTCTTATCGGCAGGGTACGGGGGCGTAGCCCTCATGCGACGACGTGGTTTGCAGAGCTCACGCGTGGGCATCAACATCGTGGGAGGGTAGCGTGCATTGATGTCAACAAGCCAGGGGCCAAGCGGTGCTTCTTGCTGACCGAAGCATGTTTCCCGCCCACCGATGAGGCCACACTCAAAATCATCAACCATTTGTGGCGTTGCCGGTATCGAGGAGCACCGGGAAATTGTATCCGTTGCTCGCCATAAATTGCGCCACCGCAGGCTTCCCGCGCTGATCGATGCTGACGGTCAGCACGGCGAAATCGGGATAATGGTGGAAATCGCGGTAGAGGTTTTCGAGTGAGGGCATCTCGCTGCGGCAGGCGCCGCACCAGGTCGCCCAGAAGTTGAGCAGGACGACTTTTCCGCGGATCGTGTCAAGAGCAACTTCGCTTCCGCTCAGATAGGGCAACGTAAAATCGGGAGCTGGCCGCCCGGCCTCGGTCCCGCTGCTCGCGATCAGCCGGGCGAGCGCGATGCCGCCCGAAGCGGCTAAATCGCGAATCGATCAAAGAAGCTGCGCCGTTCGGCTCGGCGATCTACAGCGCCGAGGAAATTCTTGCGGAGATGACGGCAACCTATATTTGCGGAATCGTCGGCATCGAGAACCGCACGATCGACAACTCCGCCGCGTACATCGCGGGATGGCTGCGCGAGAAGCTCCGCGATGACCGCAAGCTCATCATTCACGCCGCCGCCCAGGCGCAGAAGGCGTGCGATTACGTGCTGAACGCAAAGGCTGGCGACTAAGCGCGTCGGCGCGGCGCCGTCTTCGGCGGTGCCGCGCCTCGGCAGCTTGGACCGCGATTTCTGTAGAAACTTCTTATCTGTTGGGCAGACGTTCCAAGAAGGCTTCCAACGCCTTGGCCAACTCGTCAAGCACTTCCCAAGCGGGCGCGCTGGCTTGACCTTGAACACTTTTGAGCCGCATAACCCTCTCGCGCAGGACGTCGAGGGGTTTCTGCAACCGAGCCAACTGGTTCGCCTCATCCTGCGGGAGGCCGGCTCGTTCCAAACTGTTTCGAGCGGCGTTGGCAAAATCTAGAAGCGCGTGAGCAAACTCTCTGAGGAGCCTGCTCGCCGGAAACTCATCCACGTTTCTACTCCATCCTGAAATTCAAATGGCTTGATGGGAACTTACTAATCCGTTCGGCAAAACCAGGGAGGCATCACGCCAGATTCTACTCGCGCAGCTTGTCGCTCCTGATTTCTTCAATTTTTTCCTGAAGGACTCGCTTGACTTGGCCCTCTTCGAATTCCACGGAGGTCCGATCAATCATGATGTGATCCACCGACTTTTGGTTGAGCTTTCCCCAAATCCAGTTCGCGACCACTCCGGATGCAACACCCGAACCGAACTCAACTGCGAAGTGCACAACGCGTGGCAGGTCTGGCAGGGCCTTGGCAAGCTCTTCTCCCTCCCAAACAAGGTCCGCATCCCCTGGTATTGAAAGCTTCGTCTGGCCGGCGGAAAGGGTATGCGGGTTCCCCATAAGGTAGCCGGTTAGACCGCGGTCCTTCGTCGCGATGTCGATTTGTATCTTCATAGTTGGATTATACCCAGCACAGAGGCGTAGCGCTCACGGCTTGCTTCCCGGGCGGGCCATGCCACCCCTGACGCGCGCCAGCATCTCAGGTCTTCGAAAATAGATCGCCCGACCGCAACGCAACGGCGGAGCGTTCTGAATCAGCACGATCTGTTCGTCGTATCGCATCCCCTGCAGGATCTCTTCCGGCTTAATCAGGCGCCGGGCGAGTTGTTGCTGGCTGGTCGAGCTATGCCTTGAGTGAGAGCGGTAGTCGGAGCCGGACGAGGAGCCGGTCCCCGTGGTGAACGAATCGCCGAGGGCGGTAAA
>DATLST010000226.1:0-10691 GCA_035534055.1 Candidatus Acidiferrales bacterium
TACGACGCCGAAGGACACCGGGTGCAAAAGACTGCGGGCGGGGTGACGACGAACTACGTGTACGACTTATCGGGACATGTCCTTGCGGAATATAGTTGCTACACGTGTTGGAATGTGGGATACATTTATTTAAACGGCGCATTGAAAGCAATCTACACAAACAGCACAACCTACTTCGTTCATGCGGATCATTTGGGCTCGACCCGGCTTCTGACGGGTTATCCCACTCCGAGCATCGTGGAATGTGACGATTACTATCCGTTTGGAGAGTTGACTTCGTGCGGTGGCAGCTCAATCACAACGCATGAATTCACCGGCAAAGAACGCGACTCCGAATCCAACCTCGACAATTTCGGCGCGAGGTACGATTCGTCTGCGCTGGGGCGGTTCATGAGTCCCGATCCGGGGAACGCGGGGGCCGATCCTTCGAATCCGCAAAGCTGGAACATGTACAGCTACGTGATGAACAACCCCCTTCGCTTTATCGACCCGACGGGCATGGACTGCTCAAGCGCCTACAATCAGTTTATGGACCCCGAGTGCAGCGCCCTTGCTCAACACAACGCGGGCGAAGAAGCCCAAGAGGAGAACAACATCATCCACGTGGACGCCTACCAAATGACCGGCTGCCAATTCGACCTGTCCTGCACGATGCAATACAACCAGTGGCGCTCCGACGCACAGCCTCCAAACGTGCCGGATCACGAGCCGCAAACGCCGGGACGGGTGACCCAAGTCGCGCAGTGCGCGTCAAACCTCGCCAACACCATGAGCGTGGCCCATTATGCTCACTTGCAGAATGTTCCCGTCGCCTCCAACATATTCTCCAACGACTTTTCCACTGTGACGAATCTTTTTTTGGGTCCGGGTCGTGCCGGTGCCGCCGTGGGACTGGCGGAAAACGTGGGCTCTGGCCCCGCGCTCGGTCTGACAGCAAAGGGTGCGGGGGCAGTGCCAGTTGGCTCAGGATTGCAGTTCCTATTTAGCTCTGTTCCCGCAACTACTTTCGGCGGGACGGCTATCGGTGGGATCCTGACGAAGGGCCTTGGAGTTGCCGCGGATATCCTGTCTGGGGAGGCAGAGGCACAGGCGATTTATGATGCTGGCATATACGTCGCAGCGGGCTATGTCTGTGCGAAGCAATGAGCCAATGGCGTCGGACGCCCGGCAGGGGCCGTCAGCCGCGACGCACGGATCGGCGCCCTTGATGGCACGTCCTGACCCGTACGGCCTTGAGGCTTGGTGCGAACGCCATATCCCAACCCTATCGCGCCCATTCCTCAGGTATGGCCGCGATGGAGTGCTAGGGCCAGCCTTCGCCCTGTTTGCACTTTTCTCCTTTGGCCGTTGGTGGGAATGGGTTCACAACGATGGCCCAGTAGGGGCTGCGGTAGTGTGGACAGTCGCGGCAGGAACCGCGCTGGTCCTTGCAAAACGTCGGTGGTTTGTCGCGGCGTTCCCCTTAGCATGGATTGCCGCCCAGAGCTATCTGCATCTTTTCCTTCAGGGCGGCTGGGAATATTTCCTCGTCGGAACTGCCTCAGCGGTGCTCGCAGTGACGCTCTTCGCGGTGGGGATTTGGACGGAGCAGCGGCAACCGAAGTGACAGCACCTACAGCCCACCTCCGCTCACGGGGGGCGAACAAGGTGTGGCACTGGGTGTTTAACGGATACGCCATCGTTCTGTTCGTCGCCCTAGTTTACGGCCTCATCCAGTACTTGATGGGGACGCATTAGAGCCATGACGTTCGAGTCCCGCTCTCGTGTTGCTGGAGAAGTTCTGGCACAACAATCCAAGTGGCAGGGATCAAGTTCTGGGGAACTCTGCCGGGCGCGGCTAGGAGTCAGCCAGCGCGATCCGGTGTAGTTTTAGGAGCGGTCCCGGACTGCGGGTGAGCCGGTCGGGGAGTCTTTCCCTTTAGCCGCCTCTGTTCCCCTGCTGATCCGCCCCGAGAGGCGATCCGTGCCGCTTGCGATCCCCGGCCCGAGTCAATCCGGTCCTATCGCCGAGGTCCTGCCCGCTGGGTGAGCCATGCAGTTAGACATCGGGGTATTGGTGTTCCCGCTGTGAGCCGGTTGCTGGCCGGTTAACGGAGAGCGCCGGGGAGCGCCCGGAAGCTCGGCGCTTCCCCAGGGCCGCGTGACAAGTGTAGGCGGCGGTATCGGTGGAATTGGAGGACAGAATGGAAGCCTCTCAGTCGTCGTCAATTACAACAGCGGCCAGGTAAGTGGATTTGCCACTGGAGGATTACAGGTTGGGTGGAATGGGATCGCGCAGGCTTCGGTTTCCACCGGTTTCATCTATGGTGCGCTTGGGTCTAACAATAGTGGTTTTTCAGGAAGCTTCACGACGGGTTCGGGCTCCGGTGCAACCTTCGGGGGATATGGATCGTTTGGAAACGGCGTTCAGGTCTACGGAGGCAGTCTGGGCGCTAGCTTGACTGGCGCAACAGGAACGCTTTCGAGGACGGCCACATCGAGTCCCCTCCAATTCGGGAACATTCTCGGAAGCCTTGCAGTGACGCCCCTGGATAACGCCCTCAGCTTGGCTAGACAGGCGGTGTGCCAGTGATGACCATCCCTATTAGCGTCGCCATTCTTTTCGCGGCTGGCGGAACTCTGATAATGGCCTCAGCTTTCATGCTCTATGCGATGATCGGGAAGGTAAACCGAAACCTTCCGGAGGACCAGCAACTCGGTTACCTAGGGTTCTATCCTACGAAGGCATTCAGGATCACGCGAGAATACAGACGCTTCTATCCTCGCAGCCATCTCAATGCTGTACGCATCGTTCTGAATGTGCTTGGTTTTGCTTTTATAGTGGCTTCCGCAGCGCGGCTGAGCCAGTTCTGGCGATGAGGAACAGTTGCCGCAATCGACGGGCCGGGTGACTCAGGTCGCGCAGTGCGCGTCAAACCTCGCCAACACTATGAGCGTGGCGCACTACGCTCACTTGCAGAACGTTCCGGTGGCCTCCAACATATTCTCCAACGACTTTTCCACCGTGACGAATCTTCTTGTTGGTCCAGGTCGCGCTGGTGCCGCCGTGGGACTGGCGGAAAACGTAGGCTCTGGCCCCGCGCTATGACCGCTCGCTCACGATTTATGGCGCCTCCTTTCATATCGCCTGCTTCATGATCGTCTTACGGAGGGTTGTGCAATTGCTTCTAGTCATCCCTACCCCATGAAATGCCCTAATTAAGTACGAATCATTTTCACTTGAACGTGAAATTCGCCTCAGCTTTGCCGCTGGGCTGCACCGTTATCTGTTGCTCCTGAGTTCCAAGCTTCTCCTGCCATGCTGCGATCATGTATTTGCCGGGCGGCAGGTTGTCAATCTCGAACGACCCATCATCCTTCGAAACAGCGAAATATGGGTGGTTCAGGACGCCGATATACGCGCTCATCCAACTATGAATGTTGCATAAGACCGGAATCATAACTTCCGATCTTATGAACCTGCGCTCCACTGGGGACGATCCTGGCGGCTGATTCAGGCCCCATTTAGGATTCGTCTGGGCCTGAACATGGTGTGTAAGAGGGTCTGAATTGACGACCCGCAAAGCCTGGCCCGTCTGAATGCCCAGCACGTGCGGGCGGTACATGCAGCCTCTCTGGTCGAGGATGACAGGGGCTGCGGGAATTTCAAAAGTCTTTCCTTCTAACCCACTCTTGATATAAACGAAAGCGTTGGCCAAACCGCCTTTTTGGTCTACAACCAACGATTCGTCGTATGCTTTTTCGTGATCCGCAGTGACACAGGCTGGGTCGTCTCTCATATTGATGAATTTCGGCGTGGGTGCTTTACCCGTAAAACGTATGATTCCTGTTACGGTGCCGGCAGTGGCTGGATCCACTTTGAAGAAAGAAGGAGCCGCTTCACTCTTGGTTGCGCTACCGGATGATTCCGCTCGGGGCTTACCGGAGCAACCGGCAAGGAGCACGACCGCACAGTAGAAACAGCAGAAACCAAGCAAACGGATAAGTTTCATTGGGACTTTACTCCTTTTCTGGAGATCCTATGTCCTTGGGCATTTTGCCGGTAAGGGACTGGAGGAACGCAACCAAGTCCGTGCGATCCCTGCCTGAAAGATGGATCGTTTTCATCTCCTTGTCTAGATAAGGATTGGGGTTACCTCCTCCGGCATAGAAATCGACTACGTCCTTGAGCGTCTTCAGGCTCCCGTCGTGCATGTAGGGTGCGGTAAGCGCGACATTACGGAGAGTCGGTGTCTTGAATGCACCTGTATCGGCTTGTGACTTCGTTATGCCGTAGCGGCCGGGGTCGGTGAAGTCACCCTCGGCATTCAAACCAGCACCCGTGTTGTGAAATTTCCCGTCCGTGAAAAGCGCGTACGTCTTCTCAATGGTGTGGCAAGCGGCGCAGTTGCCCCGTTTATGGTCCATAAAGGCCGTTAACCCCCGAATGGCAGATGGGCTAAGCGCTTGCTTATCTCCCCCATATTCATATTGATCGAATGGCGAGTCCGCACTAAGAAGCGTTCGCTCATAGCTTGCTAATGACTTCTCAATCTTTACGAGTGTTACAGGTCCGGGACCGAACGCCTTCTGAAACTCTGCCTTGTACGTCTGATCGCTTACTACTTTGGAAACCGTGACCTTGTGAGGCTGATCCATTTCCAGGGGGTTTACCATGGGATCGCCAGACTGCTCTTCGAGACTGCCAGCGCGTCCATCCCAGAACAACAGTGGGAAGTAAGCAGCATTTAGTACAGTAGGAGCATTGCGGATGCCTATCGCTCCTCCTACGCCCATTGAAAACTTGCGCCCGTCCGTGAAGGCGTGCTGTGGATTGTGGCAGGAGGCGCATGACACGGAATCATCTTTGGACAGCTTCGCGTCATAGAACAACTTGCGGCCCAGTGCGATAGTCTCGGCGGTTGGCGGATTATTTGCTGGGATTGGGACTGGAGGCAACCCTAAGGGAGGCGTAATTTTCACGACTGCCCCAATCGGTCTGTTGCTCTCCGAGGTTCTACATCCGGCACAAAGAAGAATCAATAACCCGGCTATGCAAATGCTCAACTTCGTTGATCGATACCCGAACTTTCCTTGCGTCATGCTCATCTCCGCGCAACATCTGATGTACCGCGCGAGCTTCGTAGCGAGCTAAGACAAACAACCACTATAAAATAGTACACCAAGGTAAACTCACGATACAAAAAGCCCTAGGGTTACATTCTACAGGCCCCACGACATGTTGATTCACGCGCTGGTGAGTGCCGCTAACGAGGTGTCTTGCTAGTGCGATGTTTCTCGCTCCCTCGAATTTCTCTCTTTTTCAGGCGCTGGGTGAGCCGAATGGGCGTCCCGGCAAAATCGAACGCTGCGCGCAGGCGATTCTCGAGGAAACGTTGGAAGCTGAAATGTAGGGGCCGCGTCTGGTTCGTAAACAGAACAAGGGTGGGCGGCGCGGCGGTTGCTTGGGTGATGTAATAGATCTTCACTTGACGGCTGGCAGGCGAGGTGCCCCGATCGAGATCCACGTTGGCAAGCCAACGGTTGAGTTCGCCGGTTGAAACCCGCCGGTTGCGTGCTTCCGCGACACGATCAATCAGCGTGTAGAGCTTCTCGACACGCTCGCCGGTAAGCGCCGAAACGAACGCCACAGGCGCGTAGGCGAGGAACTTCAGCTTCTGGCGCACCATGGGCTCGTAATCCGAAAGCAGCTTGCTGGGGCTCGTGCCTTTTCCCTGCCCTCCGGCCTTTTTTTCCCTTGCAGCCTTCTCCTGTGCGGCCTGCAGCGCCAGATCCCATTTGTTCATCACGACGATTACGGAGCGGCCAGATTGTTCGGCATAGCTTGCAATGGTCGCATCGTGCGAAGTGACACCTACGGACGCATCCACGACAAGCACCGCCACGTCAGCGCGCTCGAGATAGCGCCGCGCCATGATGACGCTCAACTTTTCCGCAATCAGTTTTGTTTTGCCCTTGCGCCGGATACCGGCGGTATCGAGGAAGCGATAGGTCTTGCCGCGGTGCTGGACGACAGTATCAACGGCATCGCGCGTCGTACCCGGCTCGGGAGAAACGATGGAGCGCTCCGCTCCGACGAACTGGTTCAATAGTGTCGACTTTCCCACATTCGGCCTGCCGATGATTGCAATGTTGATGTCCGGCTTGATTTCGGTTGTCTCACCGCGCGGGAAATCCTTCGTTAGCGCGTCGAGCAGCAGATCCACTCCGAGGCCATGTTCCGCGGAAATTGGGAAAACTTCGCCACTCAGTTCATAAAATTCGGCCGTAAGCTCGGCCAGCTTTGGCGAATCCACTTTGTTGATAGCCAGCACCGGCGGCTTGCCCGCCCGGCGCAACAACTGCGCCAGTTCTGCATCCAGAGGCATCGGCCCGACCCGACCGTCAACAACCTGCACCACCCTCGCAGCCTTTTCAATGGCCACTCGCGCTTGGCGCAAAATCTCGCCGGGAATGCCGGCTTTGTCCTCGGGCACAATTCCACCGGTATCCACCACTTCGAACTCGCGGCCCTCCCATTGAGCTCTGCCGTAGATGCGGTCGCGCGTAATGCCCGGCTCGTTCGTGACAATCGACCGGCGCGTGCCGGTGAGGCGGTTGAACAAGGTCGATTTTCCCACATTGGGACGTCCGACGATCACGATGGACGGCAAATTCTCTGTCATAGGATTCTCTCGTGGACAACCTGCGAGCCTTCTACACTATCATGTTGTGGTGGCTAAACCGCTTGTCATGGATCCCCGTTGGCGAATTTTGCCAAGTGGCATAATCCGCTCTACGAACGATTACTTGTACTTGCGCGCTTCATCATCGGCCGGCAAAAGCATGGCTAGACAGTCATGTAATCGACCCCAACCGCGCGACCGGCTGTTCTCGATGCTCCACCTTGGATCACTCAAGCCTTAACTAATTGGTTTGCGAAAGCACTACATTTCCCCATCGTAACGAAAAGCCTATAATTCCTCGGAGTTTTCGTCCAGGATCTGGTGGCGATGCCTTTCAATAGCGTTCATCCAGACCGCTTCTCACGTTCGGCGGCTCAAAGCGAGGTATCGTCACGATGAGAGATACGCGGCCCGGCTTTGGCCGCTTTCGGACCAATGCAATGGTGGTTGCAATCTTCTTCCTGGGGCCGGTGGTTGCTTGGGGCCAAATGTTTCCATCCGAGCCGGCAAATCAACAAGCCAAGCAAGGAACCCAACTTGGTCGAATGTTTCAGTGCGGCCAGAGTACGCCCGCCAATCAATCGAATCCGCCATCACTTTTGACTCCGTTGAAGCAGCAAACAGAGAAAGCGGCCTACATACCGATCAGTTCTCGTCAGAGACTTCGTTGGTTCCTGACGAATACACTCGGACCTCATCACCTCGCCAGAGGCATGATCACGTCGGCCTTTGGCACTGCCGTGGACCGGCCCAAAGAGTACGGACCACACTGGGATGGATTCGCCGACCGGTATGGTATGCGGCTGACGGGCATCGTTACGGGGAATGCAATGGAAGCATCCGCTGGCGCTTTATGGGGAGAGGATCCGCGCTATTTTCGCGTGCCTGGCGAACCGTTCAAGGTCCGGGTGCAACATGTGATACGCCTCACGTTCGTTGCCCGCCGCCGGGATGGAAGGTATGCTCCCGCTTACGCTCGGTTTATCGCTATTTCAGGCAATAACTTCCTCGCGAACAGCTGGCGCCCCGACAGCGAAGCGAACAATCATGACGCAATTCTGAGAACGCTTGAGGGTTTCGCGGGACGAATGGCCAGCAATGCGTTTGATGAGTTTTGGCCAGACGCCAAGAGCCACCTGTTCCACCGGGATCACTAACAAGACGTCGGGTCGGATCTTTCCTGGCTTTTGGAAAGGGATATTTTATCCATTCCTGATATCTATTTGATGTTTTGGGCGAGGAGAGTTCTATTCCGCTTTTTTATGCGCGAATGTGCGGATGTAATTCACTAACTCCCATCGTTCCGTCTCCGACAATTGATCCTCCCAGGCCGGCATGGCGCCGCGGCCCTTACTCATCTTCCAGAAAAGTTCTCCGTCGGTCATTTGACTCATCATTTTCGCATCGGTGAAATTTGCCGGCTTGATCGTAAGTGTCTTGGCCGTGGGACCATTCCCCGCGCCCGTCTTGCCGTGGCAGATCATGCAATTCACACGGAACAACTTGGCAGCGGCGGCCAGAGCCTCTGGCGTACTCTTGACCGGATTCTTCACCTTCCTGGCAGCCTCCGGAACAACCCACGGTGCGCTGGTTTGAGCCGTCAGCGCGGTTGCCAGCGGAAACAACAACATCAAAATCCCCCATAAACCCATACAACGATTATACCGCAGCGATTTCACCCAACCACTTCGTTCGGTCATTCTGAATCTCTCCCTGTCGGTAATCGAGCATACGCACAATGCAGACAGTGCAGTTCTTATTGTGCGAGAAAAATATCCGAAGCGCAAGATTCGGATCGTTGAGTTTTGGATCCTGTGAGGATCGATTCGATCTGAAAGGTGGGCTTTCTTTGGCAGTTTGGCATTCTGACCATCACACTTGCCCCGTACAAGTGTAGAGAACGCTTTCCGGCAAATAGCGCACAGCAAGTTTGATTCGGCGAAGCATGTCCAGTTTTGTTGTACTCTCGTAGGCCGGCCTCCCATCGCAATTCTAGATCACGAAGCGATACCCCACTCCGCGGACAGTCAGCAGGTGCCGGGGTTTCGACGGATCCTCCTCGACATATCGCCGAAGGCGGACGATGAAGTTGTCGATTGCCCGCGTATCTGTATCTTCGCGCAATCCCCATACATCTTCTAGAATGGATTTCCGGGAAACGACGCGCCCGTTGCTGCGAATTAAATGGCGCAACAGCTTCGCTTCCATCAGCGTCAGATGGATGGTGCCGCCGCTCGTCCTTAGCTCAAGATTGCCGAAATCAATAATCTTCCGGTCAAACGAAAGCACGTCGCCGTCGGAAGCGGGGGCCGATTGGTTCTCTATGTCGCCGGTGCCGTTTTCTTCCACTTCTTGGCGGCTGGCGCTGAGCCATGCACTTCTTCGGAGGAGTCCCTGAAGACGAGCGAGAAAAATAGGTAGTTCGAATGGTTTGGGAAGGTAATCGTCCGCGCCTGCGGCAAAACCCTGGAGAACGTCTTCCGGGCGGCTCCGCGCGGTCAGCATGAGCACGGGAACGTAATTTTTGGCGTCTCGCAGCGCAAGAGCGACTGCAAAGCCATCGATTCCAGGGAGCATCACGTCGAGTACTACGGCATCGAATTTCTCGCCCAACTGGAGCAGTCGCTGAATCGCCGATTCGCCGTCTGCAACGATTTCTGCTGAGTGACCTTCCGCTTCCAGATTGAACCGCAGGCCATCCGCCAAATGTGCTTCGTCTTCCACCACAAGCACGCGACTCATCCCGGGATCCTCGGCAATTCAATGGTAATGGTTGTCCCGCGAGCTTCGCCGCCACTTTCGGCGAACACCTTGCCACCGTGGGCGCGAGCGATCGCGCGAACGATGAATAATCCCAGGCCCGTACCCTTCACCTGGGACGACGGGCGGCCCGGCACGCGATAGAAGCGCTTAAACACCCGTTTTAGCGAGTCGGCGGGGATGCCGACCCCGTGGTCGCGGACGCGCAGCACGACGCGATTCTCGTCGGGCGTTTCGATTTGCACCGACACGTCCACATGCTTGCCGGAGTATTTGATCGCGTTGTCGAAAATATTGGACACTGCGGTTCGGAGTTCCTCCGGATCGGCGTGTACCTTCACGCCCCTGCCGTTCATCGGACCTTGATACTGAAAGGCGTCCTCGCCCAGATGATGCCTCGTGCGCGCGAGTTCCAGGCACTCGCGCACGAGGCTGCTGAAATCAGTCTCCACGCGATTTTGCGCCGGGTGTTTATAACCCATCTCGCCGGCTTTCAACACCTGCTCGACGGTTCGGAGGAGGCGGTCGGTGTCTTCTAGCATCAGGCGATAGAACTGCTGCCGCTGCGATTCGTCTACTTCGCGCCGCTGCAGAGTTTCGAGATATAGGCGAATCGATGTGACGGGCGTTTTCAATTCGTGGGTGACGGCGTTGATGAAACTATCGTGATGCTCGTTCCGCCGTATCTCGCGCACCAGGAAGCTCGTATTGAGGATTAATCCGAAGATAATGGCGGCAAAAAAGATCACGCCCAAAAACAGCAAGACACCTTTTCGCCAGTTCAAGATGATCCAGCTCACGTTGAGCGTTACGGCCAGGGCAACGAGGCAGATGCCCAGAACCACGAAAAAAGCGATCCTTTTTCTACGGCTGCTGATACGCATGACGGCTTCAGAAGATTGTACAGCGAACGGCACCGGCCGGTCCCTGGAGATATTTCAAACCTTGCTTCGGACCGGAAACGCGAAGCCAGGAGAAATGGCTTAATTTGAGGTGACTAGAAGCCGTCTGGCTCTGTTGACATCCTGGCTACGACAATGAGAATTCGTTGTATCCGACTGTTCGGAATTGTTGTTTTCTATCGAAGCAGGAGGTGCGATGACCGAGGTCGGACTCCTGCCGTTTGCCCACGTGGCCGTCGACGCGACCGGCTTGGCGCAGGGCGCGGTCAGCACGTTCTTCGTGCGGCGCATGCATCCTCATGGGCAAAATCGTTTCCCTGGCGGCATTGGCTGAAGTGGGTCGTGGTCGATTTGGATCAGCAGC